>NZ_CP035913.1:5401077-5701616 GCF_004209755.1 Pseudoduganella lutea
GCGACGACGGCTATTTCCAGACCGCGAACTGGCAGCAGGCGCATCGCGACGCAAAGGACTTCACATTGACCGTGCAGGCGGGCGGCAAGCCGGTCGCCGTGCCGCTGTCCGCCGCCACCGCCAACTTCGTGCAACCGGTGACGCTGGGCGCGACGGGCGTCGTGCGCCTGGGTTGGAAGGAAGCGATGGAGGCGGGCGCCGAGATCGATGGCAAGGTGCTGGTGGTGCCCGCCGCCCCGGTGCCCGGCGCCGCCGACGTGCTGCGCAGCGGCCTGAAGGCGCGGCCGGCGCTGGTGGTGATGGTCGACACGAAGGGCCAGCACCGCAACCGTAGCGAGGGCTGGCTGATCGATCCCGAGCAGGTGGCGCCCGCGGGCGCGCCGCCGGTCGTCGTGCTGCACGATGCCGCCGCGGCCACCGCGCTGGAAACGGCAGGCGCCACGGTGGCGGCCACGGTCGGCGTGCCGGCGCTGCGTGCCGTGAAGCTGCGCAACGTCATCGGCGTGCTGCGCGGCAGCGACCCGCAGTTGAAGAACACCTACGTGATGCTGACGGCGCACTACGATCACCTGGGAATCCGCAACGGCGAGATCCACAATGGCGCCAACGACGACGCCAGCGGCACGGTGGCGGTGATCGACGTCGCCGCGGCGCTCGCCGCCGAAAAGACCCGCCCGCGCCGCAGCATCGCGTTCGTGGCGCTGTTCGGCGAGGAACTGGGCCTGCTCGGATCGCGCTACTACGGCCGCCACCCGGTGCTGCCGCTGCAGGACACGGTGGCGCACCTGAACCTGGAACAGATCGGCCGCACGGACGACAGCGAAGGCGCCCAGGTGGGCACCGCCACGCTGACGGGCTTCGATTATTCGACCGTCACGGATTACCTGAAAAAGGCGGGCGAGCGCACCGGCGTGCGTCTGTGGAAGCACGCCGTCAACAGCGACCGCTACTTCGCCCGCAGCGACAACCAGGCGCTCGCCGACGTGGGCGTGCCGGCCCACACGCTCGCCGTGGCCTTCGGCTTCCCCGACTACCATGGCAAGGACGACGACTGGGCCAGGCTCGATTACGACAACATGGCGCGCATCGGCCGGATGGTGGCGCTGGCCGTGCGGGACATGGCCAACGATCCGCAGCGGCCGCGGTGGACGGAGGTGCCGAAGGCGGCGCCGTATGCGGAGGCGGGAAGGAAGTTGTTGGGGAGGTAGGGCGGCTGGTGCATTGGAGGCGCTGGTGTCTGACACTATTTTGCTTGCAAAATAGTGTCAGACACCGGTTTTCGGATGCTGTTCCAGTTGGCTGCTGAACACCGGTGTCAGACACCTTTTCCGGATAATGCGCCCGGAAAAGGTGTCTGACACCAGGCCCGACGGTGCCGCGTCAGCAATTCAGAACAACACCCGCTGCCGGCTCGTCAGCCCGGCAAAACTGTCGCCGACGAACGGCAAGATGGCATCGGCGATCGGCCGCAGTTGCCGGTCGAGGTAGTGCTCGTAGTCGATCGCCGCCCGCCGCGTTTCCAGCGGCTCGGGCCCGGCGGTCGTCATCAGGTAGCGGATCCAGCCGCGGTTCTGGTATTGCAGCGGGCGGCCCTGGGCGGCGTTGAAGTCGTCGGCGATGCGGGCGGCGCGCACGTGCGGGGGCACGTTGCGCTCGTAGTCGCCCAGCGCGCGGCGCAGCCGTTTGCGGTACACGAGCAGCTCATCGAGTTCGCCGCGCAGCATGCGCTCCGTGTAGTCGCGCACGTAGTCGCGGTAGGGCTCGCCGCGGAACACGAGGCCGTACAGCGTCTGCTGGAACTGCTGGGCCAGCGGGGTATAGTCGGTGCGCACCGTTTCCAGGCCCTTGAACACCATGTCCTCGCTGCCGTCGGCACGCCGCACCAGGCCGGCGTAGCGCTTCTTGCTGCCCTCGTCGGAATCGCGCACGGTCGGCATCAGGAAGCGGCAGTAGTGCGTTTCGTATTGCAGTTCCAGCGCGCTCTCCAGGTCGAATTCCGCGCGCAGGTGGGTGCGCCACCAGTCGTTGACGCGCGCGACGAGCGCGCGGCCGATGGCGTCCGCTTCTTCCGCTTCGTGCGCGCGGCCCAGCCACACGAACGTGGAATCCGTGTCGCCATAGATCACCTGGTAGCCCTGTTCCTCGATCAGGGCGCGCGTGCGGTGCATGATCTCGTGCCCGCGCATCGTGATCGACGACGCGAGGCGCGGATCGAAGAAGCGGCAGCCATAAGCGCCGAGCACGCCGTAGAACGCATTCATGATGATCTTGAGCGCGAACGACAGCGGCGCGTTGCCATCGCGCTTGGCCGCCTCGCGGCCTTGCCATACGCGCGTGACGATCGACGGCAGGCAGTGCGACTTGCGGGAAAAACGCGCGCCCTTGAAGCCCGGCACGGTATCGGCCTCCGGTTCGCGCAGCCCCTCGATCAGCCCGACCGGGTCGATCAGGAACGTGCGGATGATCGAGGGATACAGGCTTTTATAGTCCAGCACCAGAACGGAGTCATACAGCCCGGAGCGCGAATCCATCACGAAGCCGCCGGGGCTGTCGGCGTTCGCCACGTCGCCCAGGTTCGGCGCCACGAAGCCGGCGCGGTGCATCAACGGCATGTACGAATGTTCGAACGCGGCCACGGAACCGCCGCTGCGGTCGGCGGGAAGGCCGGTGACGCTGGCGCGCTCGAGCAGGAACGCCAGGATGCCCGTGTGGGCGAAGATGCGGGTGACGAGTTCGCAGTCCTTCAGGTTGTAGCGGGCCAGCGCCGGCTTGTCCTCGGCGAACAGGCGGTTGATCTCGTCCATGCGGTCGTAGGGATTGTCGATCGCCTTGCCTTCGCCCAGCAGGGTTCGCGACACGTTCTCCAGGCTGAACGACGGGAAGCTCCACGTGGCCGAGCGCAGGGCCTCGATGCCGTCGATGAGCAGGCGACCCGCCGCCGACGCGAAGAAGTGCTGGCCGTTGCCGTGCTCGCGCCATTCCATCGGCGTGCCGCCGCGTCCCAGCAGCAGCGGCACGCCAAAGCGGTCCGCGTGCTTCTGCAGCACGCGCAGGTCGAACTGGATCACGCTCCAGCCGATGATCGCGTCCGGATCGTGGCGCGCCATCCAGTCGTTCAACCGGGTCAGCAGCGCCGGGCGGTCGGCGCAATACGTGAGCGCGAAGTCGATACCGCCCGGATCGCCGTTCGGCGGCCCCAGCATGTAGACGTCGCGCGCGCCGCAGCCTTCGATCGCGATCGAGTACAGCTCGCCGTGCGCGGTGGTTTCGATGTCGAGCGACGCCAGGCGCAACGTGGGCCGGTAGCCTTCATGCGGTTTCAGGCGCGCGTTGCGGAGGACGCCATCGCCGCCTTCGCCCGGTTCATCGCCCTCGAACGTGACCGACGCCGTGATGAAGCGTTCCATCAGGTAGCGCTCGTGCGGCCGCACGTCGGCCTCGTAGACGTCGATACCGTGTTCGCGCAGCCTTTTTTCCAGTTTCAGCAACTGCCGGTAGTGGCGGCAGTACAGGCCCACGACGGGGCGGTGGCGGAAGTCGCGCAGCGAAAGAGGGCGCAGTTCGCAACCTGTCTCGGCGCGCAGCACGGTCCTTGCCGCCTCCTGCCATTCGGCCGGGATGAAGGCGACGGATGGCTGCGGCGGCAGCCGCACGCGGCGCGCGCCGGCATCGGTGGCGATCCAGAACTCGACCTCGGTACCGGTGTCGGTATCGCGCCAGTGGCGGGTCAGCAGGAAACCCGGCTGCATGGACACTATGGCGTGGCGCGCCACACCACCCGGTTGCGGCCGGCCTGCTTGGCGCGGTACAGGTGCGCATCGGCGGCGGCGAACAGCGCCGCCGTATCCTCGCCCGGCAGCAGCGTGGCGCCGCCGACGCTGACGGTCAGCACGGGCGCCACCGGCGAGGCCACATGGGCGATCGCCAGCCGGTTCAGCGCATCGCGCAGCCGGTCGGCCAGGCCGCGGGCATGGGCCGCATCCGTTTCCGGCATCAGCAGCACGAGCTCCTCGCCGCCGTAGCGCGCCGCCAGGTCGCCGGGGCGGCGCACGAAGGCATCGGCCGTGCGCGCCACCGCGCGCAACGCGCGGTCGCCGGCCGGGTGGCCATAGTGGTCGTTGTACTGCTTGAAGGAATCGATGTCGAGCAGCGCCAGCGACAGCGGCGTGTCGCGCCGCCGTGCGCGCTGGTATTCGGCCTCGAACACCTCGTCGAAACGGCGGCGGTTGGCCAGTTCGGTGAGGCCATCCACGTGCGCCAGGTGCTCCAGCATGCGGCGCTGGCGCACCATCTGCAGGTGCAGCGCCACGCGCGCCATCACCACGGTGGCGTTGAACGGCTTGGCGATGTAGTCGGAAGCGCCCAGCTTCAGGCCCTGCGCCTCGTCCTCGGGGCGGCCGAGGCCGGAAACGAAGATCACGGCGATATCGGCCGTGCGCGGGTCCGCGCGCAGCCGGCGCAGCACCTCGAAGCCATCCATGTCGGGCATCATCACGTCGAGCAGTACCAGGTCGGGCACGTGGCGCGTGGCGCGGTCGAGCGCCTGCGTGCCATCCTTGGCGAGCAGTACGGTGTATTCCGGTTTCAGCAGCTCGGCGAGGACTTCGCGATTGATCGCGTCGTCGTCGGCCACCAGGACTTTTTGCAGGGCGTTCATGCAGGGTCTTCGAGAGTCAGGTCCAGCGCAAGCGCCAGGCGGCTCAGCGGTTGCAGTGCAGCATGATACTCGATATCGGCCACGGCCCGTCCGATCGCGGCCAGCGGCTCGCGATGGGCCGCCACGGCGGGCAGGGTGCGCAGTTCGCGCAGCAGGTCTTCGGCACGGGCATCGTCGGCGCGCAGGCAGGCGGCCAGGTCGCGCAGCAGCGCCCGCACGTTGGTGACCACGGGCGCCATGGCCGGCGGTGCCGCCAGTGGCGCCAGTCCCGCCAGCAAGGTATCGAGCATGCCGACCAGTGCCGGCACCAGGGCAGCGAGATCGCCATGCCCGCCATGCCCATCGACTTCGCCACGCCCGCCAGCACCGGCATCCGGGCCGGCACGCAGTGTCTGTTCGACCCTGCCGGCCAGCTGCGACAGGGCCGTGGCGCCAATGTACACGGCGCTCGACTTCAGGTTGTGCGCCAGGGTCGCCATCGTGCCCGTGTCGCCGGCCGCGAGCGCATCGCGCAATGCGCCCGGCGCAGGCGTATATTCGCGCACGAAGCCTTCCACCCGCTTGTGCAGCCTGGCGCGCCGGCCTTCCACGCCGGCCAGCGCGGCCTGCCAGTCAACGCCCGGCAGCGGTGGCAGCGGTGCTTCCAGCGCGGGCCCGACCGGCTGGGGTGGCGGGTCGTCGCGCTGCGGCAGCGGCGCACGGCCCGCCAGGCGCTTCGGGTCGATCCACCGCAGCAGCGCAGCAAACAGCTGGTCCGGGTCGATCGGCTTGGTGAGGTGGCCGTTCATGCCGGCCGCCAGGCTCTTCTCGCGATCGCCGGCCAGCGCGTGCGCGGTCATCGCCACGATGGGCAAGCCGGCCCGGTAGGGCAGGGCGCGGATGCGGCGGGTCGCCGTGAGGCCATCCATTCCGTGCATCTGGATATCCATCAGCACCAGGTCGTAGTCATGCGCCGTCACCATGCGCACTGCGTCCAGGCCGTTGACGGCCACGTCCACGTGCATCCGCGCGGCCGCCATGAAGTCGATCGCCACCTCGCGGTTGTTGGCATTGTCGTCGACGAGCAGCACGCGGGCGCCGTCCAGGCGGGAAAGGTCGGGGTCGGGTTCGTGGTCGCGCACCGGGCGGCCGGCCGCTGCTTCCTGCCCTTCCGGCGCATCCGCCATCATCGGCTGCAGCACCTGCAGCAGGCTGTGATACAGCAGCGCGGGGCCGATCGGCTTGGTCAGGAAGCCCGACAGCGGCAACTGGCCGGCCTGCTGCAGCACCGCATCGCGCGTGCACACGGTCAGCATCAGGATCGCCGGCGGCACCGTGAGGCGGTCGTCGTCGCGGATGCGGTGGATCGTCTGCACGCCGTCCAGGTCCGGCATCAGGTAGTCCAGCAGCACCACCTGGTAGGGCAGGCCGTCGCGCTGGGCCGCGTGCAGCTTCAGCAGACACTGCTCGCCCGAGTCGGCGGTGTCAGCGACGATGCCGAAGCCGCCCAGCATTTCCACGATGGCTTCGCGCGAGGTAGCGCTGTCATCGACGACCAGCACGCGCGCCTGCTGCAGCTGCGTGGCCGACACGGGCAAGGCAGCTGCACCAGGCACGGCGCTGTCGCCAACGCCGTCGCCAACGCCGTCGCCAACGCCCACCTCGACGGTGAACGAGAACGTGCTGCCCGCGCCGGGGCGGCTTTGCACGGTGATGTTCCCGCCCATCAGCTGCACCAGCTGCTGCGAGATCGTCAGGCCCAGTCCCGTGCCGCCGTAGCGGCGCGTGACCGATGCGTCGCCCTGGCTGAAGGCCCGGAACAGCCTGGCCTGCTCTTCCTCGCTCATGCCGATGCCGGTATCGCTGACGGAGAAGCGCAGCCTGGTACTGTCCTGGTTGCGCCCGGCGGCTTCGTCGACGTCGACCGCCACCACCACTTCGCCCCGCTCGGTGAACTTGACGGCGTTGCCGGCAAGGTTCAGCAGCACCTGGCCAAGCCGCAGCGGATCGCCCACGAGTGCCGCCGGCACGGCCCGGCCGACACGGAACACCAGTTCCACGTTGCGCCCGTCGGACTTCAGCGTCGTCAGGCTGGACAGGTGATCGAGCAGCGCATTGACGTCGAACGGCACCTTCTCGAGCGTCATCTTGCCCGCCTCGATCTTGGAAAAATCGAGGATGTCGTTGATGATGCCCAGCAGGTGCTCGCCGGCGCCGAGGATCTTCGTGAGGTAGTTGCGCAGCCGCGCGTCCGGCCCGGCCATCAGTGCCAGCCGGCTCATGCCGAGGATGGCATTCATCGGCGTGCGGATCTCGTGGCTCATGTTGGCCATGAACTCGGACTTCATGCGCGCCGCGGCCTCGGCGCGCACCATCGCCGTCTGCAGGCCCTTCGTGCGAAGGCCGAGAATGCGCATGTACACCAGCATGTCGATCGCGCTGGCCAGCTGCAGCGCATGCATCGTCCAGAACGTGGCTTCCAGCTTGCCGGCGAAGACTTGCGCGAACACCATGGCGCCGGCGAACGAGATCACCCAGCTGGTCGTGAAATACCAGCCCACCGGGTCGCCGCGGCGCATCAGCCGCCATGCTCCCGGCAAACCGAACAGCTTGGCGGTGGCGCCCAGCGTGGAGACGACCAGCAGCAGGCCGTTCATCGGCAGGATGTCGAGTGCATAGGTGAGGGCGGTGAGCGCCATCAGCGCCGCGCAGCCTTTCATCAGCAGGCTGAAACGGCGGTCCATGCCGCGCCGCGCCAGCACCTGCTCGACGAACAGGTAGGAACCGCACGAGGCCAGCATCGCCGTGATGCCGCCGGCATGCTCGATCATCCACGGACTGCCCGGCCACAGGTATTGCTGGCCGACGCCGAAGAAGTCGATCCCGTACACGGCGAGGCCGAAGGTGGCCAGCGCGAACTTGCCGAACGTGATGTCGCGCAGCGACACCCAGTGCGACACGCTGTACACGAGCAGGCAGAACGCCAGGCCGGCCAGCAGGCCCTGCACCATCTGCTCGAGCAGTTCGGTGCGGTGGAAGTGCGCGGCCTTTTCCAGCCGCACAGGCAGGATGATCGGGCCGCGCGCCTCGACCCGCAGCAGCAGCGTGTGTTCCCCCTGCGGCAGCGTCAGCACGAACGCCGGCACCCGGGCGCCCATGCGGGGTTCGGGCGGCGGCAGCCGGTTGCCGGCCACCTGGTGGCCGGCGATGCGGCCGTTCGTGACGAGCCACTTGTCCACGCGGCCCAGCAGCGCATAGTCCAGCGCCAGCACCCATTGCCCGTTGGCGCCCTCGGGCACGCGCACCGGGATGCGCAGCCACAGCACGCGCTCGTACTTGCCGGTGGTGCCCCGCGCCAGCGTGGGCGGCCTGAAACGGTCGTGCGCCGCCAGCGCGGCGGGCATGTCGAGCTGGCGGTCGGGGTCGGACAGCATCGTCATCGCCGACCAGGCGTCGGCTTCGTGCAGCGCGTCGTCCAGCACGACCGGCGCGGCCCAGGCGAGGGCGCTCCAGCCGAAGGCAATGGCGGCGAGCACGAGGCGCAGTGCAGGGAGCACGAGGCGCTGCATGGAAATCACAGCGCGCCGTGTGCCAGGAAATCCGGTCGGCAACGCGCCGCTGTGGTGGCGATGGGGCTGCATGCGGATTCCTGTCGTGTGCTTACTGGTAGCGGTAGTCGAAGCGCACGCCATAGGTGCGCGGCGCGCCAGGCACCGTCATGCCGAAGCTGTCGATCGTGGCGGGGGCGATCCGGTTGCCGAGGTTGCGGGCATGGGCGGACAGCGTCCACGGCGCGTCGTCCGGGTGCCAGGCCAGCGTTGCATCCACGGTGGTCATCGCCGGCACCCGGTACTGCACCAGCTTCGACGGCACACCGATCAGGTAAGCCGCGCTGCGGCGCGCATCGACGCCTGCGCGCACTTCGTGGCCGGCGAGCCGCACGCGGCGCTCGTAGCCGGCCGAGAGCACGTGCGATGGCGCGCGGTCGAGCTTGCGGCCATTCCAGGACTGGATGCCATCCGGCGTGTACGACACGTAATGCGCGTCGAGCAGCGCCACGCCATAGGTGAAGCGGTCGTCCGCGCTGGCCTGCACCTTGCCGTCCAGCTCCAGGCCGCGCACGCTGGCGATGCCGGCATTGGTGGTGATGAAGCGGGGCGCGCCGGCGATGATCGCGTTGCCGGACAGTTGCAGGTTCGTGTAATCGTAGTGGAACGCGGCCACGTCCAGGCTGGCCCGGTTGTTCCAGAAGCGTGTCTTCGCGCCCAGTTCAAGCGACTTCACCGCTTCCGGCTGGTAGTACAGGTAGCCGGGGGCAACGGCGGCCGCGGCGGGGCAGGTGACGCCCGGGGTGGCGGCTGCCACGCAGCCGTCGTTGAAGCCGCCCGCCTTGTAGCCGGTGGACAGCGTGCCGTAGACGAATGTGGAGGGCGCCAGGTCGTAGTCCAGGCCCAGGCGCCACGTGCGCTTGTCCGTTTCGATCCGCGCGATATTCGGCAGCTGGAAATCGGTGGCCGGGTTGAACACGGGGCCCTGCTGGAAGCTGGTGGCGCCCACGCGCGACTTGTCGTCTTCCGTATGGCGCAGGCCCGCGGTGGCACGAAGGCGCTCGGTGACGCGGTACGTAACCTGGCCGAAGGCGGCGCGGCTCTTCGCCAGCGTGGGGTCCGTGGGGAAGGCGTAATAGGGTGTCAGGCCGATCGGCGCCAGGTCGCGGAACACGTAGTTCGAATGCGCGCGCTCGTCGAACCAGTACAGGCCCGCCTGCGCGGACAGCGGGCCCTGGCCGTTCGTGGCCACGCGCAGCTCGTGCGAATCCTGGCGCTGCCCGCCACTGAAATTCTGGCGCACGCCCAGCGTGACAGGAGGCGCGACGCGGTAGATGTAGTTCGTCAGGTAATCGAGGTCGAACTTGCGGTGCGCGCCCAGGTAGTACAGCGTGGCCGGGCCCAGGTTCCACGTCAGTTCGGCGCTGATGCCGGATGTGCGGTTGCGGCCATGGCCCTGTTCCGGCACCACGTTGCGCGGCACGAAGCGGTTCGTCAGCCGGTCGCCGGCGGAAGCGCCATACCACACGGGATTGCCGCTGTCGGCGTTGCGGAAGAAGTTGTTGTCCGAGACGAAGCCGTCCGGGTTGTAGTGGTTCGTGGCATGGTCGGCGCGCAGCAGCAGCGAAGCCGTGGGGCCAAGTGCCACGCTGGCAGACAGGCGGGCGGCGCGCAGGTCGGCATCCTGGCCCAACGTGCGCCCCGTGCCCTGGCCATTGCGAAGGTAGGAATCGTGGCGGCTGGTGGCGACGGCGGCGCGCAGCGCCAGCCAGTGCGCCACGGGCACGTTCAGCATGCCGTTCGCCTTGCGGCTGCCGTAATTGCCGGCTTCCACGCCGATGGCCGCTTCCAGCTGACGCGTGGGGGCGTTCGAAATCACGTTCACGACGCCGGCGGTGGTGTTGCGGCCATACAGGGTGCCCTGCGGCCCGCGCAGCACTTCGATGCGGTCCACGTCCAGCAGCAGTCCATTCTGGTTATGCGGGCGGGCGATGTAGATCCCGTCCAGCATGAAGGCGGCGGAGGGGTCGCCCTTGTCGGTGGCATCGGAGTTCGACACGCCGCGGATCGTGATCTTCAGGCCGTCGGCCGCGCCGTCCAGGTGCACGCCGGGCAGCCGCTTGGCCAGGTCCGCCGGGGTGCCGAAGCCGGCCGCCCGCAGGTCGT
The DNA here is from genome assembly GCF_004209755.1 of Pseudoduganella lutea. Taxonomy (NCBI): domain Bacteria; kingdom Pseudomonadati; phylum Pseudomonadota; class Betaproteobacteria; order Burkholderiales; family Oxalobacteraceae; genus Pseudoduganella; species Pseudoduganella lutea. Next base: position 5,411,428 of record NZ_CP035913.1, read on the forward strand.
CGCCGGACAGCACGGTCATGGCGACGGGCGTCTTCGACTCCAGCGACGCGGTGCGCTGCGCGGTGACGACGACTTCCTGCAGTTGCCCGTGGGCTTGCGCGCGGGCGTGGGTGGCAACGAGGGTGGCGCAGGCGGCGGCCACGAGGCCGGCCAGCAGGGCAAGGGGGCCCCGGCGATCTTGCATTGCTATTCTTTCAGGTAAGGAGGCACCGCGCGGAACGATCGATCCGCGTCCTGCAGGCGCGATGTCGAGGCGCGATGCGTGAATTTCAGCCCGCAAGTCTAACAGTTCAGCTTGCTCAATGACAGAAAATTACTGTGAGGCAAATCGTTTTGCGGGCCCCTTTGTCGCGGTGCCGCCACTGTCGACATGGCCACGCGCAGGCTGTCATGGCAGCGTCACATCGGCTCATTACCATTCGGCACAGTTTGTATTTCGCTAACTTTGTCCCGAAAGACTCCGATGCGCCAGCCTTCGTTCCGCCTCCGCCTGACCCCACTTTGCCTGTCGCTGCTGGCCGCGCTGCCTGCGCTCGGCCTTGCCGCCGAGCCGGCCGATCCCGTTGCTGCCGATCCGGCCGGCGCGCCGCCGATGGCGATCGTGGAAGTGACGGGCACGGGCCAGTCACGCCAGGTGCAGAACATCACCCGCGCCGATCTGCAGCAGGCCACTCCAGGCACGAGCGCGCTGAAGACGCTGGAAAAACTGCCCGGCGTGAGCTTCCAGTCGGCCGACCCGTTCGGCAGCTACGAATGGTCGACGCGTTTCTCGATCCGCGGCTTCAACCAGAACCAGCTCGGCTTCACGCTGGACGACATCCCGCTCGGCGACATGAGCTACGGGAACAACAACGGCCTGCACATCTCGCGCGCGATCTCGTCGGAGAACATCGGCCGTGTCGCCGTGTCGCAAGGGGCCGGCGCGATCGGTACCGCGTCGACCACCAATTTGGGCGGCACCGTGCAGTTCGTCACGCTGGGGCCGGCGAGCGAGCAGGGCGTGACCGCCGCGCAGACGCTCGGCAGCGACGACACCGCGCGCACCTTCGTGCGGTTCGACAGCGGCGAATTCGCCGGCGGCACGAAGTTCTACATCAGCGGCACGCGCATGCGCAGCGAAAAATGGAAAGGCGCCGGCCCGCAGGACCAGGACCAGTTCAACAGCCGCGTCGAGCGCCGCATCGGCGAGCACACGCTGTCGGCGTTCTTCAACTATTCGGACCGCCGCGAAGTCGATTACCAGGACCTGTCGCATGAAATGGCGCGGCGCTTGGGCATGGACTGGGACAACTACTATCCGGACTGGCAGCGCGCCGTCGATGCGGCAAAGGGCGTCTACAGCGGCGCCGTCAACAGCCTGGACGACGCCTACTACCTGGGCCAGGGCCTGCGCAAGGACAAGCTGGGCGGCGCCTCGGCCGAGCTGCAGCTGACGCCCGTGCTGGCCGCCAAGCTGACGGCCTACCACCATGGCAACGAAGGGCAGGGGCACTGGTATACGCCGTACACCCCCACGTCGGCCGAGGTGCCGATCTCGATCCGCACCACCGAATACACGATCAGCCGCAACGGCGTGCTGGGCGACGTGACGTGGGAACTGGGCATGCACACGCTGAACGCGGGTTTCTGGGCGGAGCGCAACAAGCACATGCTGACACGTAATTTCTACGCGGTGACCGATGGCCGCTACATCGACGACTTCCTGCGCGGCCCGATGAGCACGGGCTTCCTGCAGTCGTTCGTCACCGACACCCGCCAGTTCTACGTGCAGGATACGATCGCGCTGCTCGATGGCAGGCTGAAGGTCAACGTGGGCTTCAAGAGCCCGAAAGTGGAGATCGATGCGCACACCTTCGTCGGCGACCGCGCCGATGGCGCGATCACGGCGAAGAAGACATTCCTGCCGCAGGCCGGCATCACGTACCAGCTGTCGCGCAACGACGAGCTGTTCGCCTCGGGCGCGAAGAACATGCGCTCGTACCAGCCGGGCGTGAACGGCCCGTTCTCGCAGACGCGCGCCGGCTATGCGCTGTCCATCGCCAGCCTGAAGCCGGAAACGTCGACCACGTTCGACCTGGGCATGCGCTTCAAACGTGACGCCGTGCAGGGCTCGGTGGCCGTCTACTACGCGAAGTTCGACGACCGCCAGCTCGGCATCGCCACCTGCGCCGGCATCGTCGGCTGCGCGGGCACCGTCGTCAACGTGGGCAAGGTGGAAACGCGCGGGCTGGAGGCACTGGCCGTGTGGAAGATCGCTCCCGCCATCTCGTGGTTTAACACGTTCACCTACAACGACTCCACCTACGAATCGAACTACACGGACAATGGCCAGCTGGTGGCCGTGAAGGGCAAGCAGGTCGTGGACGCGCCGAGGAAAATGTTCAACACGGAGCTGGCCTACGACGCGAACGGCTTCTTCGCGCGCCTGGGCGCCAAGTACACGGACAAGCGCTACTACACGTACACGAACGACAATTCGGTACCGTCGTACGTGGTAGCCAACCTGTCCGGCGGCTACCGCCTGGGTTCGGCCGGCATGGTGAAGGACCTGACCTTGCAGGTCAACGTGACGAACCTGTTCGACCGGAACTATTTCGGCACGATCGGCTCGAACGGCTTTGCCGCGGCCGATCCGCGCGGTACGTCGATGACGCTGATGTCGGGCGCGCCGCGCCAGGTGTTCTTCACGCTGGCGGGCAAGCTGTAAGCCGGGGAGGCGGACCCGGTCCTGCGGGCCGGCTCCTTAGCCGCGCCGGCCGACCCGGATCAGGAAGCCGCTTTTCGGGATCGCCGGCAGCCGGCGCATGTCCAGCGCCAGGTCCTGCGGCGGCACCTCGTAATCCATCCCGCCCGCAAGCCAGCGGGCGGAGCGCTTCATCAGTTCCACCGTGATCCACTCGCCCGGGCAGCGGTGCCCGGTGCCCGGTGACCGCGTGGCCACCATCCTGCGGCACCAGCGTGTACGGGTTGTCGCGCCGGCGCGGATGCGTTCGATCAGGCCGGTCAGGTCGAACATCGCCGACAGTTGCTTCGTCCTCAGCGTCACCTCGTCGTCCCCCAGCGGCTTGCTGCTGCCCGCCATGCTTCCTTGAACAGCTCGCCCAGCCGCTCGATGCGCGCCGGTGCCATCAGGTCTATGAACATGGCCTTACGCACGGCATGGGCCTTGTCGTCCAGCCCGTGCATGCCGCCTCGACCGAACAGCGTGGCTTGCAGCCGCATCGGAGCCGCCCCTTGCGCATGAATCGTTCGTGGTCATAGAAAAGTTCCGCCGCCTGCGGGCCGGTCGAACACATCCAGGCTCTGCCTTTATTGCAACGATGGTGATATTATTTTTATGATAAGTATCTTGGCTCAGCGTTGATGGGCCACTATCGCACTCTCATGGTCAGCTGACGCGAATAATCGAGGAGCAGGGCTTGGCACTGAACAATAGAGAAGAAGTACATTTTTGGCGGGAACTGGAAAGGGTCGAACAATGGCTGAGTACAGGCGCGGGCGCGGCTGCCGGCCGCATATACGACACCATGGGCCGGCCCGGCGAACAAACCTTTGCCAACTATGGCAACGAACTGGTGGCCAGCGTCGCCCGGGTCGAGCGGGTACGGCAGGCCCTTGACCAATCCGGACCCATGGCGAAACGGCTGGCGATGCAACAGTTGTCCGGTATCGGTCTTGACGATGTCTGGGACATCCTGCTTGCCGCTTGCAAGGAAATCGCGCTGTATTATGGCGGCGCTGTCGTTACCGGCGCGGTTGTCGGCGGTGCGATCGGTAGCCTGGCTTTTGGCGCCGGCGCCATACCGGGTGCCGTGGTTGGTGGCGCAGCCGGTTCGCAGGTCGGTATCTGGGTGCTGACACTGCTGGGACTGAAAGAATTGGTCGTAGGCCTCGGTACCATGTTTCCAGTCGCGATGGAGCATTACGTGCGTGGCTTTCGCGAAGCGTGGGGCGCCGTGCCGGACAACCGACGTGACTTCGGAAATAGTGCCGCTCTGTCTTCCGGCAGCATCTCCGCCGGTGCGTGGCACATGGGACAGGGTCACTTCATTCTTGTCACGGCAATCCTGACTGCGGTGGTGGCTTATCTCACGCGGGGCGGGGGAACTACCGCGTCGCTGGCGCAGATGGCCAGGCAGAGCAGGAGGCTGGGGGCGAAGTTTGCCAATTGGGCGGTGAAGAATGAGAGAAAACTGCTGGCTCATCCGCAATTGCAGAGCCGGCCGAATAATTCGGTTGCCATGGCGATGGGGGAGTCGCTGCCAACGAGTGGTCGTGGTGCGTCTGGCCCGAGTGGTAGCCGTAGCGCGTCTGGTACGAGTGGTAACACAAAGGTCGATGCTGTAGGGGCAAATACGGCGCTAGTAGACTCTGAGGTGTCTGCGCTCCAACGGATGGCGGCGAACAATCGAGCAGGCTCGCCTGCGGCTGATCTACGAAGTGCGTACCAGCAAGCGAAAGGCCAAGTGGATTTCGCTCATATTGAAGCCGATGTTCGCCTGAATTCTGCTGGCGTGTTGCAAAAGGCACAGGGCGGACATTTCTCAACATCACCATTAGTAGATATCATCCCCGGCACCGAATCGGTTGGTGCGAATGGTTCGATGTGGGCCAAAATAAACTTGAAGGGACCAGATGGCAATTGGTATCAAAAAACTAATAACAATGGTTTCTCCAGCCTTACCCCTGATACTTGGTCGCTCGCGCAAGCTAAAGGCGAAATGAGTCAAGCATTCTTAGGACGGACACAACTCCCCAATGGGAACTGGATGGGCAGTTCCAGCGGGGTAGACTTCCGTTTCTATCCGCCAACCAAAAATGTGCCGTTATGGCGCGGCTTTCCAGAGTACACACCATGATGAGAATTATTACTGAAGTTTTTAAAATGCCTGGCGGCTCTATGATTCCATTACTCTACGCGGTAATGGAAGATGGCCAAGTTGATCGCGCGGCAACCGATACTCTTTGCGAATTCGTGAGTCATCTGTTTCCTCCAGCGGACAAGGAATTTGAGAATTTGCTTGCCCAAGTGAGTGCGGGCAAATACTTTCCTGCTAACCCATTATTGGCAGATTTTGGCGTAAATGACGTCAATGCATGGTTGGTTGCTCCGCATGCGAAAGGCGGCGGCCTTTCCATCTCAAATGAAAATATTTCGGACTATTCGATTGATGACGGACAGCCACAAGAATTTTCAATTTCGGAATTTCGTGCTGTAGCGGAGTGTTGGAAGAATTTTCAGAAAATTATTCGAGAAAAAGGCGCGGAAAATATTCTCGGGGAGAGATTTGAAACACTAATTCCATAGCCGCTCTCCCGTCTGGCAGCATTTCCGCCGGTGCGTGCCGCATGGGGCAGGGTCACGTCATTCTTGTTACGGGAATCTTGACGCGGTGATGGCTTATCTCGCGCGGCGGGACTACTGCGGTCGCTGGCGCAGATGGCCCGGCAGAGCCCGCAGTTGGAGCGAAGTGTGCGAATTGGGCGGTAGTACCAAACGTACACGAATGCAGCAGTAAGGCAAGAATCAACCTCGCCCTGGCACGCTTCACGAACGGATGAATGATGAAATCTCGAGTCGTAAATGTTTATCCTCATGACGTCGCGCGTTTGATTTCACCGATTGTCCTGGCGAGCGATATGGATCAGTACAAGGACATATTCGAATTGCTGGATGCAACGTCGATCGTTCATGTCGACCTTCTGGTAACTGAAGTGATTCAACCCGAGTATCTTCGATTGGCGGAGAACTCACGCGCTAGGACAAAGGAATCGTTGAGATATTTTTTGAACGTAGAGCCCGGCGGTGCGGTATCGCAAATATGCTCGATGCTTGGACTGTCCGATGACGAGATTCCGGTATTTCTAAAGCAAATATAGAAAAAAATGTTCCCATCGGAAAGCGAAATGTTATTGAGTAATTGTAAATACGTGAAGATTTCTGCTCCCCTGCAATTCAATGAGGTGCAATTTGGGGCCTCGGAAAATCGCACGCTGAACCAATCGTTTGAGGCCCTTCGGACCCGTTTAAATTCTTGATGAAGTGGGGGAACATGACATTGAAATTTATTCGAGCCGCTGCACGGAACAGCTTCCTGGCCTTCGCAACAGCCGTTGTCCTGACTTCGCCAGCCCATGCCGAACGTGTGCTTGAGGAGCATGCGATATCGATCGGCGGCGAACCCATGCGGTACTTCCGGCTTTACGACACCGGAGCGAAAGCCGGCAAGGCAAAAGGTGCCTCGCCTGTCATCGTGGTCGTCAGCGGATCGGGGTGCGCGGAATTCGGTTCCCGCCTGCCGTACTTCTTTGAAAAATTTCCGGCACCGCTCGATGTCTACCACCTCGAGAAGCCCCATGTCGGGAAGGCGGCGACTGGCCAGCCCGGCACTTGTTCGCGTGAATATGAACGCGCCGACAACCTGCAGCGCCGGGTGCGCGATACGCGGGAATTCCTCGAGGCGCACCCTGCGCTGGCCGGTCTCGCGCCGCGAACGCTGGCGCTGGTCGGCTTTTCCGAAGGCGGGCACGTGGCGCCGATCGTCGCTGCCGACAGTCCGAAGGTGGGATGGCTTGCGCTGGGAGGCATCGGCGGCATGCGCCAGGCCGACGGCTTCCTCGTGTTTGCGGACCGTGGCGTTGCGCCCTATGCGAATCCCTCTTCGCGGGCGTTGCTGGAAAAGCAGTTTGCCGAGATCGCCGCTGATCCCGGCTCGCTGGACAAGTCGTTCTTCGGCCACCCTTACGCCTACTGGAGTTCCCATCTGTTCCACGATCCGCTGCCATACTTCGCAAAGCTCGACGTCCCCGTAGTGGTGGCGATGGGTGAGAAAGATGAGAGCGAGCCGATCGAGTCCGGCAGGCTGTTGAAGGCATTCTTCGCCCGCCATCCGGACAAGCGGTTCAAATTCATCGAGTACGAAGGCGCCAGCCACGGCCTGCAGCGCGGCGACAAGCGGCACGTGCACGATTTCATTGCTGGGCTGGCGAAGTGGTTCAGGAACGATCCGGCCGCGTTCGACTGATCCGAACATCTGGCTAGCCGAAGCGGCTGTCCAGTTCCAGCGCGGTGCGGCACAGGTGCACGAGCATCAGCGCGTTGGCGGCGCCCGGTGCGGCAAGCCATGTGTCGGTCGCGCGCACGAGCACGTCGAGCCCTGTCGCCAGCCAGAAGCGGCGGGCCGCATCGACCTGCTGGCGCTCGCGCGCGGTGGGCGCATGCCGGCCGGTCATGCAATGGTGTTCGAGTACCGCGAGCACTGCGCCGATCCGCTGCGCGTGGGCCGATGCGCGGGCGGCAGGGATGGGGTCCGCGGTCGCCGCGGGTTCAAGGCTTGCGAGAGGCCGCAGCAGGCGCGCGAGCCTGGCGAGGAACCCGGGATTGGGCTGCGCTGCGCGGGGTGGCGTATCGAAGTCGAGCGCGATGGCGCGCAGGCGCCCGTTCCGGGAGAACACCAGCGACACCGGCTCCAGCCACCCGGCGCCGGCCTCCCGCTCCACGGCCGCGACGACGCCGACGACCGTGCCAGCGATATTGTCGGTACTGCCGGCCGCCGTCCATGCATCCAGGTTCTCGATGCGCACCCGGCGCGCCGTGTCGCACGGCACCTGCAGCACGAGCTGGTTGTCGTGCCGGTCGCGCAACGGCCACGCCAGCACCTGCCGCGCCTCGTGCAACTGCGGCGTTTCGTGACTGGCAGGGCGCAGCAGCACGTACGACGGGCCGCTTTCCAGGCCTGCACCGGTACGCAGCGCAGCGCCCAGTTCCGCCCAGTCGTCGAAGCCGGCCGCCTGCCAGCGCGGATCGTCCTCGGCCCACGGCGGCAGCGCTGCGGCACGGGTCGCGCCGCCGATGCCGATCCGGCCATCGGGCGACAGGCGCGCATCCCGCAGGGACCAGGCGCCGGCGGCCAATGCGCGCTCGCATGTCACGCCTTGCCACAGCTGCCCGATCGACCAGCTTGACGCCGCATTGAACGTGCGGTCGGCGCCGTCGCGGCGTGCCAGCACCGCCTGCACGACGGTGCGCCCTTCCGGATCCCAGAACGGCACCGCCAGCCCGCGCGCACCGCCGCGCCGCTCCCACCAGTGGGCGCCAAGGGCCAGCAATTCCAGCGTGGCGCCGTCGCTGAACGTGCGCCGCTCGCTGCCGCGCAGGCGCGCGGGTATTTCGCCTGTCGCACCGTCAAGGGCCGTGCACAGCGCGTGGATGCGGGCCGCCAGGCCGATCGCCTCGCGTTCGTCCGCATGCGGGTCGCGCCGCTGCAGCAGCGCTGCGGTGCCGGCCAGTTCGCGCAGCATGCCCGCCAGCCGGGGAAATGCCTCGATGCGGGCCGACGTGCCGAGTGCCCGCAATTGCGCCGGCAGGATGTCGGGCAGGTGCGACCAGCCGATGCCGCATGCTTCCAGGATCGATCCATCCGCATGTGCCAGGAATTCCCGCTCGGCCGCAGTCGGCCCCGTTGCCGGAGCGGCAGGCATGGCCTCCGCGGGCCACGGCGCAGCATGGCCATGCTGCTGCCAGACAGCAGCCAGCGCCAGCAGGTGCAGCGCCTTGCGTGACGATGCCACACCTTCGGACACCATGCCGGCCAGCCCGCCGGCGCCGATGTAGCGGCATTCGAAGTCCAGCTCGGGCAGGGTGATCCGCAACGTGCCGCCGCTGGCTTCGCAGGCGGGCGGGCCGGCGCGGGGAAACAGCGCCGCGGCCTTGCGCACGGCGGCGCGCCCCGCCGCCTTCAGCACGGCCGCGCGATCCAGCGCCAGCACCTCGGCCAGCACGTCCGGCGCCGCCATGCGCTGCCCGGCTTCCACCACGTCGCCCGGGCCGTCGTGCGCCGTATTATCTTCACCGTCACCGCCGCCGGGAACGACGTCCTGGTCGCGCAGCCACAGCACGGCGGCCACCACGTGCTTGCAGATCCCTGGAGCAGGGCAATCGCATGCCGCGCCGGCCGGGCCTTTCTCTCCGATGGCAACCAGTTGGCCATCCACGCGGAACGTGCCGCCGGCCGGGGAGGGCGGCGCATCCCACGCCACCTTGCCCGCTTCCACGTCCTTGGCGGCGCGACGCAGCAGGCCGGTGCTGGCGAGGGTGGCCAGCGCGTCGTCGTCGAAGTTGCGGCACAGCGCCGCCCAGGGCGGGCTCACCCGATCACCTCGGCCAGCCAGCCGGCGAAGCGCGATGGCGTGAGCGCGGCGATCTCCATGCCGCGCGCCGCCAGCCGCTGGCCCATGTCGCGGTCGTAGACGGGCTGCGCGCGTTCGTCCAGCGCCGCCAGGCCGAGCAGGCGCACGCGCGACTGGGCCAGCCGCTGCACGCAGGCCAGCAGCGGGCCGGGCGGGGCGCCTTCCTCGAAATCGCTGACCAGCGCGATGATGGTGCGCTGCGGCGTCGTCACCAGCTGCTCGCAATAGCGCATGGCGCGGCCCACGTCCGTGCCGCCGCCCAGCTGCACCGTCAGCAGCACCTGCACCGGATCGGCGGCCATGCGTGTCAGGTCCACCACGTTCGTGTCGAACACCACCAGCCGGATGTTCACGGAAGGCAGCGACACGAGGATGCTGGCCACGATGGCGCTGTACAGTACCGAATCGACCATCGAGCCGCTCTGGTCCACGCACAGGATCACGTCCCACGGCAGCTGGCGCTTCACGCGGCTGTTGAAATATGGCCGCTCGATCACGAGGCGGCGGCTGGCCGTGTCGTAGTGGCGCAGGTTGGCCGCGATCGTGGCGCGCCAGTCGAAGTTCTGCGCGCTCGGCACCATCGACCGGCGGAAGCGGTTGCGGCGGCCCGACAGCGCGTTGACGAATTCGTGGCGCAGGCGCCGTGTGATGTCCTCGACCACCTTGCCGATCACATCGCGCACGGCGTCCTGCATGTCCGCCCCCAGGCGGCCGCGCATGCCCAGCAGCGCCCGCGCCAGGTTCTCGTCGGGCTCCAGCGCGCGCAGCGTGGCCGGATCGTGCAGGATCTCGTTCAGGCCAAACTTGTCCAGCGCATGGCGCTGCAGCCGCTCGCACACGTCCTGCGGGAACAGCTCGCGCGTGCGTCGCAGCCAGTCGAGCGCCGTGAGCTGGCTGCCATCGAGGCTGCCGCCGGAGGCGCCACCCTTGCCGCGCAGGATGCCTTGCCGGTCGTAGGCGCGGCCGTACAGGTAATCGAGCGCCTCGTCGACCTGCCGGTCGGCGCCGGCCAGCTCCTGCCCGCCATCGGGCCGGGCATAGCGGCCGAGCGCCAGGCGCCAGCGGCGCAGCGTATCGGCGCCGTTCATCGGACTTCCTTCATCGCGCTTCCTTCCTTGCGTCGTTCGGCATGTCGCCCGTCCAGGCATGCAGGCCATCGCGGGCAAGGGCCGCCACCAGGCCGGCGTGCAGCACCGTGCCAGCCAGCATGTCCGCTTCCGTTGCATCGTGTTCCCACCCCAGGCCCGCGTCGTCCGCCAGGGCCAGCGCCGCCGCCAGCTGCGCCGTTTCCGCCGGTTTCAGGCGCGTGAAGGCGTGGCGCAGGTCCGGCAAGTGGCGCAGGAACGCTTCCTCGTCCCAGCTGGCCATGATCGCATCGACGGCCTGTCGCAGCGCGGGTTGCGTCAGCAGCAGTTCCGGTCCCGCCGCCAGCAGGCCGAGCAGGGCGCGCGCCGCATCGTCGCGTTCTGCGCCCGGTCCCAGGCTCGCCACCAGGCTGGCGCACAGCCGTTCCTCGCTCCATGCGCCATCGAGGAACAGCAGCACGCCGGCGGCGCTGGCAATGCCCGGTGCCGCGCGCGGCGCCTCCACCAGCGCTTCGAGCGCACGGCGCCAGCGATCCGGCGTGTCGTCCGCCGCGACCAATCCCTGCGCCAGCGCGTGGCGGAACGCGCGCAGCGACAGCAGGCTGCCGATCGTGGCATCCTCGCCGTCGGCCGCCGTGTCGGCCAGCCGCGGCACCAGGTACAGCGCCGCATCCCATGCGTGCAGCAGCAGCGCGTGCAGCGCCGGATCGTCGCGCACGCCCAGCGGCTCGCGCGCCCGCCACAGCGTGAGGAGCTGGTGGCAGCCGGCGATCACGGAAGCCGGGTCGCCATCGTCGTCCACCCGCGCCGCGACCATCGCGAGTAACTCGGGCAGGCGCTCGTGCAGGCCGACCAGGCAGCCGCGCGTCAGCAGGGCGGCGGCCGCGCGGGCCGAGCGGGCCATGCCGCAGGCGGCCAGCGCCGCCTCGTCGCGCCGCAGCCGCGCCATCGCCACGTCGTGCAGCGTGGCGCCCTCGGCGGACAGGGCGATCAGGCGCGCCTCGACGAGCGGCGTCCACGCCACCTGCCATTCCTCGATCAGCAGCTCCAGCCGGGTGCCGGCCAGGAAGTCCGGCCCGCCGCGCCATTGCCCCAGCTCGAGCCCCAGCCAGTCGGCCAGGTGCAGGAAGCGGCTGCGCTCGCGGTGCGCCTCGTTGCGGTACAGGTCGAGCCGCACGGCGCGGGCCGCGCTGTCGTCCAGCCGCACGCCCATGCGCCCTGCCAGGCGCCGCGCGTCTTCCACCAGCGGCGGCGCGCCGATGGCGGCCGGCACATCGCCCAGCGCATGGCCGCACAGCAGGCGGCGCACGTCGTCGCCCATGCCGGCGGTGCCATCGCCCAATGCGCCCTTGACGAAGCAGGAGCGGATCGCATCGAGCACGTCTTCCCGGCCCGGTCCGGCATGGCCGCGCAGCGCGGCCAGCCGGCTGGCCTGCAGCACGGCAGCGCCCACGTCCGCCGTGGACAGCTGCTCGGCCAGCCCCAGCGTGCGCGTCTCGCGGGCCAGCTCCGCCAGGCAAGCGGCGGCCACGTCGTGCAGGGCGGGGCCGGCCGGATCGGTGACGGCGCTGTCCCACACGCGCTGGTACCACCCCGGCGCGGGCATGCCGGCGGCATAGCCGTTCAGCGCATCGAGATTGTCGAAGCTGTAGCGGATCAGCCAGTTGCCGCCGCCGGCAGGCCGTGGCCGCGGCTTCGCGCCGGCTTCCTGAGGCGCGTCCAGCATCGCCTGCAGGCCGGGCGTATGAAAGCCGCCCGTGACCACCACCACCGCGCCGCCCGTCTCGTCCAGGTGACGGCGGATGTGCGCGGCCATGTGCCGTTCGCGCGGCAGGCTGCCTTCCGCTTCCAGCACCTGCGGTTCGTAGTCGTGCCGCGCCATCGCGCAATACGCATACACGTCGGCGAACAGCGAACGCCAGTCGCGCAGGGCGGCGGGGCCGCGCAGCTCGAACAGGTGGTCCCACAGGTCGTCCTGGTCGCGGCAGCCGCTGCGCGCGGCCAGCGCCTTCAGATAGGCGCTGTGGGCCAGGTGGCGTTCGGCCATCAGCGTGTGCGCGCCGGTGTCGGTGTCGTCCGCCGCACGCGCGGTCCAGGGCTGGTCGATGAAGGCCAGGCGCGCGCCCGCCGCGTGCCCGGCGCGCAGCGCCACCCATTCGGGACTGTAGTCGCAGAACGGGAAAAAGGCCGAGCGGCTGCCGCCATCGGTGCGCGGGGCCTGGCTCAGCACCGCCACGGGCGGGCGCGTGGCGCTGTCGAGCAGCGCCGGGATGAGCGTATTGAAGTCGTCCGGCCCCTCGACCAGCACGGCGGCCGGGCGCACTTCGCGCACCAGTTCGCGCAGCGCCAGCGCGCAGGCGGGGCTGTGGTGGCGCACGGGGGCGAAGAACAGGCGTCCACCGTGGCCGCCGTGCAGTTGCGCCACGCCGGCCTGCACATCCGGCGGCAGCGTAACCGGCAGGTCGCCGGGGCTCACGGCCACAATGCGCGTCCGGCGTCGCGGAAGATCTTCCAGTGCCGGTCGCGGCGGGCCCGTTCGTGCACCACCGTGTCGAAATAGTGCTGCACGCGGCGCAGGTCGTCCGCGTTATCCTTCAGCACCACGCCCTGCAACTGGTTGGCCAGTTCCCGCGGCGTCACGCGCCCGTCGCCGAAATGGCGCGCTTCCAGTGCCGCCGCGTAGGCCACGTTGACCGCTTCGGCCGTCGACATCACGGCGTCCGGCGTCTTCAGCGCCGTGCCTTCGCGCGTGCGGCCGGCGCGCAGTTCCTGGAACGTGGTGACCAGCAGCGCGACCACGTCGCGCTCCACCTCGACCTGCACGCCGGCGCCTTCCAGGTCGCGCCGCACCTGGCCCATCACGAGTTCCACTTCGAACGCATGGTCGGCGATCGGGCGCACGGTCTCGAAGTTGAAGCGCCGTTTCAGGGCGGACGACATGTCGTGCACGCCGCGGTCGCGCAGGTTGGCGGTGGCGATCACGTTGAAGCCGCGCCGCGCATGCATGCGCGCGTCGTCGCCCAGTTCGGGCACCATGACCTGCTTTTCCGACATCAGCGAGATCATCACGTCCTGGACTTCAGGCGGGCAGCGGGTGATTTCCTCGAACCGCACCAGCTTGCCGGCTTCCATGGCCCGGTACAGCGGCGACGGCACGAGCGCGCGCCGGCTTGGCCCTTCGGCCAGCAGCAGTGCATAGTTCCACGAATACTTGATGTGATCTTCCGTGGTGCCGGCCGTGCCCTGGATCGTCAGCGCGGAATCGCCGCTGATGGCCGCGCTCAGCAGCTCGGACAGCAGCGACTTCGCCGTGCCCGGTTCGCCCACCAGCATCAGGCCCTGGTGGCCCATCAGCGTGACGATCGCGCGTTCGACGAGCGGGTCGTCGCCGTAGAACTTGCGCGTGATGCCGAGCGCCTCGTCGCCGAGGATGAAGCGGCGCACGGCGCGCGGCGACAGGTGCCAGCCTTCCGGCCGCGCACCGGTGTCCGTCTCGCGCAGCCGCGCCAGTTCGTGCGCATGGCGGTGTTCCGCGCTGCTGCGCAGGATGTCGGCGGACAGTTCGTCGCGGGTCTGTTTTTCCTGCATGGTCACCACCGTGTCTTCTTTTCCCATTGTTCGTCGAAAGCGCCCATGCCGGCAATCGCGTGGTAATCGCCATAGGCTTCGGCCAGCAGCACGTGCGGTATGTCGCCCAGCGGCAGCTTCAGGTGCGCGCGGCGCGCGGCCAGCGGATACAGGCACAGGGCCCTGATGGCGGCCGGGATGTTTTCCTCCGGCAGCATGCTGCCCGTGAACTCGATCGCCGCGCGGACGCCGATCGCGGGGAAATCCTTGTGATACGCGTAGAACACGCCGCCATCCTCGGCAGTTGCGCGCTGATAGCCCAGCTTCGTGGCCGCGCCGCGCAGCGTAAACGTGTCGGTTATCCAGCCCTGGCGGTCGGCGATCTCCTCCTGCGCCGGGTCGAGTACGGGCAGGGTGCGCGTCATCTGCGCGAACAGCGGCGCCAGCTTGTAGTCCTTGAAGTGCGCCTGCCAGGCCGTGGCCTGCGCGGGGTCGACCAGCGAGGCATGGGCCAGCCGCACCGTGGCGTCATCGGCCAGCGTGACGTCGTCGTCGCCGGTGTCGACCAGGCTGCCGTCCTCGGTGGGCCGGAAAGCGATGCCATCGCCGGTCAGCCACACCAGCCGCTGCACGAGGCGGCCGGCCACCGGGTGTGCCTGCAGGTACTCGCGCCATTCGGCGGCCGGCCACGCGCGGCCGGCGCACATGGCTTCGTACAGGCGCGCCGTCTGCAGCGCGATCACCTGCTTGATTTCCTTCTTGCACAGCGTGAGTTGCTGCTTGGCTTCGCGCGCGGCTTCGGCATCCTCGTCCTGACGCGGTGCGGGGAGGGCGGCGATGGTCTTGCCCTCTGCATTGCGCAGCACCACCTTCATGGCCGCATCGAGCGTCACCGTGAAGTCGCGGCTGCCCGGGGTATGGCCGAAGCGGAGCAGCAGCGTGCCCGTTTCATCGAGCCCGCCGGTCGGAATGGTGCGGTCGGCCAGTTCGTCCTGCGTCCAGCCGTTGCGGGCGGCGACGCGCTCCACCAGCAGCCGCGCCTTCTCCTGCACGGATGCGGTGCGGTAGCGGCGCGCGATGGCCAGCACGAACTGGATCGCGGCCGCGTCGTCGGAGGCGGCGGCCGCTTCCATCAATGCCTCGACCTGCGCACGGCGCGGGTAGTGATCGCGCATGTACTGCGTGATTGCCGCCACCATCGCATGGCCCGGCATGCCGGAGGCCAGCGCGAGGATGCCTTTTTCGCCGATCGCCGTACCGCTGTACTCGGCCATCTTCAGGCGCGTGAGCCGTTCGGCCACCTGCTCCAGTGTCAGGCTCGCTTCCTCGGCATAGTATTGCGGATGGCGCTGCGCCCAGGCCTGGTACTGCGCCCATTGCTGCGGCGCCTGCGCGTTCGCCAGCACGGCCGCTTCCTCGTGCGAAGGGCGGCGCGTGTCCTGGGCGATGAACTGCAGCAGCAGGTGGCTGCCGAGCTGCGCGCGGCTCGGCGCGTCCAGCAAGCCCAGGTAGCGGTCGAACAGCGGATTGCCACCCGGCTCCTTCAGCTTGCAGGCCACGATGACCCACCACTTGAGGATTTCAGGCGGCACCGTGCTGCCATCGCGCCAGCGGCACGCGGGCAGCAGCGACAGGTCGAGCCAGGCCAGGCCGGCCGGCGCCTTGCCGTTCAATGCCTTGACGGCCTGCGCCTGCAAGCGCTCCGGCGCCAGAAGCGGCGCGATATCCTCGCCCAGCGTTTCCAGCGCGGACAGCATGGCGGCACTGGCCGATTCGCGGCTTTCCTTCGCCAGTGCGGCGCGAAGCGCGGGAATCGCTTCGCGCCAGCCCAGGCGAGCCAGCCATTGCGCGGCCTCGATGCGCACTTCCTGCTTGCTCGAACCCAATGCCTCGCCGACCTGGCGGCCGATGTCGGGTACGGCCGCCAGCGCTTCCTGCGCGGCTAGCCGGTGCGTTTTGCCTTCGCCCAGCGCCAGTTCCATCAGGCGCGGCAGCCAGCGCGGCGGAATCGCCGGGAACGTGCGCAGCACTTCCAGCGTGCGGCCCAGGTCGGGCTGGAAGCGCGTGCCGGCAGGCGCCGCCGCCATGCCCAGGCCGGCGTCGATATATTCGGGGTGTTCGGCGAACCAGGGCCACACGCGGTGTGGCGGCAGCACCGCCTGCGGCGGCTCGCAGCGGCTCCAGCCGGCTTCCAGGCCAGCCATGGCCACGTCGTCGTCGCGCAGGCCTTCCTCGCGGGCCAACCGGGCCAGCTGGCGCAGGTCGAACTGCTCCGGATCGCCGATCAGTTGCTGCACGCGGCCATCGTTCCAAGATGGCGCGCGGTGCCAGCCGGACGCCGCGAACCAGCGCACCGCCTGGCGGATACCGAAATCGGAACGCGCCGCCAGGCGGCCGCCGTGCTCCAGTGTCGAGCGCACGGTGCCGTTGGCAAGGCTTTTCTTCGCCCGGTCGCTCGTGTCGCCGTTCAGGGCCGACAGCGCGAGGCGGAAGTCTTCCGGCTTCAGCGCCCGCTGCGCGTTGTAGTTCTTGCGCGCATAGTCCCAGCGATACTGGGACGTGGCGTTGCGCTGCGCTTCCTCTTCCGCGTCGCGTTGCAGTGTCCGCAGCAGCTCTTCGTGGTTCGCCAGCAGCAGGTCGAGCGCATCCGCGCCCACCGTGCGTTCTTCCAGTTCGGACAGCGGTGGCGGTGGCGGCAGGCCGGTGCCGGCCGCATCGCCGGCTGCGCCTACGCGGCCAATGGCGTCGCGCAGCGCCTGCTGCACGGCCTTGCCCCGTTCGGCGGCCAGCGCCGTTTGCAGCGCGGGCAACGCATCGGCGCCGCGGATGCGGGCGAGCAGTTCGGCGGCATTCGTGCGCTGGGCGGCCGTGCCTTCGGCCAGCAAGCGTTCCAGCTCGCGCATGAAGGGTTCGTCCGCGGTGACGAAGCGGGCGGCGGCCGCACGTACGGTCTTGCTGTCGCCGACCGCCATTTCGACCAGCAGCGGCGCGAATGCCTTCGCCAATGCGGGATTGGTGCCGAGGCGCTGGCACAGGAATGTCTTGCCGACGACGGAGAGCATGGCGGCGCAGGCCGCCACGTCGTCCGGATGCGCGGCCAGGTAGCCGTCGAGCGTAACCGGCTCGAGCAGCGGGCGGTACACGTCTTTCCGGAAGTATTCGTAGACTTCCCCCCGCTCGAACACGATGGCGAGGGCGAGCGACGCGGGCAGCTCCTCGCTCGCCACGATCGCCGCCAGCAGCTGCACGGACCAGGCGGGGCGGGGCTCGCCCTGCGCGCTGCGGTCCTTGCGCTCGCATGTCGCCCACAGCGCATCGTTCAGCAGGTAATGCAGCCAGTCGGGCATGGCCGCGCCCGTGCGCTGCAGGGACGCGCCATTGTCGGCGGCGGCCAGCACCTTGCCCATGCGGACCAACACCGGGATGTCGGGTTCGTTCGCATCGACCTTCTGGTACAGCGTCCCGCGCGCCTTCAGGGCGGCACTGCCTTTTTCGGAATCGCCATAGGCGGCGTGCAGCCGGCCCGGCGAACCGAGGTAAGTGCCGGCGCGCGGCGCCGCCGCCTGCAGGTCGGCCAGCACGTCCACGCCGGTGCCATGGGCGATGAACGCGGCCGCGCGGGCGCCAAGGGGAGTGTCGAGCGCGTCGAGACTGGCGACTCCGCTCCTGATCAGCGATTCATCGGAGCGCAAGGTGCGCACGGTGGCGCCGATGGCACCCAGTAATGCTTTCAGCATAGGCAATCAATAAAGGATGGGTGCCAGCATGCTGCCACGGAGGAGACTTGTTGGCAAGATTGCAAGGGGCTTTCATCAGCAAGAAAAGCAATGCTTCTACCACGGCACCTTCTTCTGCCACTGCGCGTCGAACGTGGACGATGCCGCCACCGCGTGATAGTCGCCATAGGCCTCGGCCAGCAGTACGGGCGGCACGTCGGACAGGGGCAACTGGCTGGCGCGGCGCCCGCGCGGCGCGATCTCGTGGAACGCCAGCGTCTTCACGGCCGCCGGCACGTTTTCCTCGGGCAGCGCGTTGCCGGAAAACTCGATTGCCACGCGGATGCCCGCGGCCGGGAATTCCTTGTGGTACGTGGTGAAGAAGTGGCCTTCGTAGTCGTCGCTGCGCTGGTAGCCCAGTTTCGCGAATGCGCCGCGCAGCGTGAACGCGTCGCTCAACCAGCCCTGGCGGTCGGCGATGTCCAGCTGCGCGGGATTGCGTTCCAGGTCCAGCGCCGGCCGAACGCGCGTCATCTGTCCAAACAGTGGTACCAGCTTGTAGTCCTTGAAGTGCTTCAGCCAGGCCGTGGCCTGCGCCGCCGGCAGCAGCGCGGCGTGGGCCAGGCGCACGGTGGCGCCATCCCGCCCATCCTGGAGCGCCACCTCGTCGTCGTTCGTGTCGACCAGCGTGCCGTCGCCGGCGGGCCGGAACGACAGGCCATCCTCCGTCATCCACACGAGCCGCTGCGCCAGCCGCCCCACCAGCGGATGCCGCTCGACGTATTCGCGCCAGTCCGCCAGCGGCCAGGCGCGCCCGGTGCACATCGCCTCGTACAGCCGCGCGGTCTGCAGTTCGATGACCTGCCTGACTTCCTTCTTGCACTGCGCGAGCTGCTGCTTTGCCTCGGCGATGGCTTCGGCATCGCCGTCCTGGCGCGGCTCGGGCAGAGCGGCAACGACCTTGCCGTCCGCATTGCGCAGCACGGTCTTCATGGCCGCGTCCAGCGTGACGGTGAAGTCGCGGTGGCCGTAGTGCAGTGTCAGCGTGCCCGTTTCATCGAGCCCGCCGGTGGGCACGGTGCGGTCGGCCAGTTCGTCCGCCGACCAGCCGTTGCGCGCGCCGATGCGGTCGACCAGCAGGCGCGCCTTTTCCTTCACGGAGCGGGTGCGGTAGCGCCGCGCGGTGGCCAGCACGAACTGGATCGCCGCCGGCTCGTCGGACGCGGCGGCCGCCTCCAGCAGTGCCTCGACCTGCGCGCGCCGCGGGTAATGGTCGCGCATGTACTGGCGGATCGCCGTCACCATGTCGTGGCCTGCCATGCCCGAGGCCAGCGCGAGGATGCCCTTTTCGTTGATCGCCGTGCCCAGGTAGACGGCCTGCTTCTCGCGCTTGCACTGCTCGAACACCTCCTCGTAGGTGAGCTTGCCCTGTTCCCCGTACCACTCGGGCAGGCGCCTTGCCGCGTCCTGGTATTCGGCATACAGCTGCGGGGCCTTGCCTTCGGCATACGCCACGGCTTCGTCATGCGAAGCGTTGCGCGTGTCCTGCGCCACGAACTGGTGCAGCACGTGGCTGCCGAGCCTGGCGCGGCTGGCGCGGTCCAGCAGGCCCAGGTAGCGGCTGAACAGCGCATTGCCGCCCGGCTCCTTCAGCTTGCAGGCCAGGCCGACCCACCACGCGATGATGTCCGTGGGGACCGGGCCGCCATCCTGCCACCGGCAGGCGGGCAGCAGCGCCATGTCGAACCATGCCAGGCCCGCCGGCGCCTTGCCCTTCAGCGCCTTCTTCGCCTGCGCCAGCAGCCGGTCCGGCGCCAGCAGCGGCGCGATGTCCTCGCCCAGGGTTTCCAGCGCGGTCAGCAGGGAAGCGCTGGCCGCCTCGCGGGTTTCCTTTGCCAGCACGGCGCGCAGGGCAGGAATCGCCTCGCGCGCGCCCAGGCGCGCCAGCCAGTCCGCCGCTTCGATGCGCACTTCCTGCCGGTTCGATGCCAGCGCGGCCGCGACGCGGGCGGGCAGGTTCGGCAGCCTGGCCAGCGCCGCCTGCGCGGCGGTCCGGTGACTGGCGATATCGCCGACCGCCAGCTCCAGCATGCGCGGCACCCACCGCGCCGGCGGCAGGGGAAACTTGCCAAGGATGGCCAGTGCACTTTCCACGCCGAACGCCGCGCCGCTGCCCGAGGCCATGCCCAATGCCTGGTCGAACAGGCCGGTACTGTCGGCGAAATACGGCCAGACGCGATGCGGCGGCAGCAGCGGTCCCAGCGCCAGGCTGGTGATACCGACCGGCTGGGTGCCGGTCACCTTGCACGCCGCCGCGAACTGGCGCAGGTCGAGGCTTTCGGGGGCCTGCCGATCGAGCCATTGCTGGAAGCACTTGTAGTGCGTGAAATCGGCAATGAAGCGATAGGGATGCCACGTGACCCAGCGCAAGATGTGCAGCATGCCGAAGCCGGGCAGTGCGACGAGCCGGTCCTGCCAGCCCAGGATATCGTCGATGGCGCTGTCGGCCAGCTTGCCCGTGGCGCGTGCGGCTTCGTCGCCGTCCAGCGTGGCCAGCGCCAGGCGCAGGTCGTCGGCCGTGACTTGCTGGTGGCTTTCGTAGCGTTCGCGTGCCCGCACGGACGTTCGGTCGCCACCCGCCTGGCGCTGTGCTTCCTCGTCGGCCTTGCTGCGCAGCCGTTCCAGCATCTCCGCATGGTTGGCCAGCACGATCTCGAGCGCTTCGGCCGGCAGCGGCGCGGTGGACAGCGGCGGCAGCGGCGGCGCTTCCGGCAGCGCGGCGTCCTCGCCATCCGGGGCCGCCCGCACGCGCCCGATCGCATCGTTCAGCACCTGCTGCAATGTCTTGTTCGGCTGCGCGGCCAGTGCCCGTTCCAGGGCCGGCAGCGCCGCGGCGCCCTGCATGCGCACCAGCAGGTCGGCCGCGTTGCCGCACCGGGCGGCCGGGCCGCTCGCCAGCAGGTTTTCCAGCGCCGCGGCGAATGCGGGGCTGTCGGTGACGAAGCGCGCCGCGGTCGTGCGCACGCTCTTGGTGTCGCTGGCTGCCAGCTCCGCCAGCAGCGGCGCGAGCGCCTCGGCCAGGGTACCATCGGTGCCGAGCCGCGTTGCCAGCAGCACCTTGCCGCCATTGGACAAGTTGCGCGCGCAGGCCGCCACGCCCTCCGGGTCGGCCAGCAGGAAGGCATCCAGCGCGCCCGGCGCGAGCAGCGGGCGGTAGGTTTCCGCGTGATAGTACTCGCGCAGTTCGCCGCGCTCGAACACGATGGGCAGCGCCATCGTCCCGGGCAGCTCCTCGTGGCGCAGGATGGCGGCCACCAGGTCCACGGTCCATGCCGTGCGCGGCGGCGGCGCGTCGTAATGGCCGAACCGCCCGTAGGAGGCCCACAGCGCATCGTTCAGCAGGTAATGCAGCCAGTCCGGCATGGCGGCGCCCGTTCTTTCCAGCGTCCTGCCGCCATCGGCCGCCGCCAGTACCTTGCCGAGGCGGACCAGCACGGGAATGTCCGGCGCCGCCGGGTCGATGGCCCGGTACAGCGCGTCGCGCGCGGCCAGCTCGTCGAGGCCCGGTGCGCCCGACCCGGGCTGTGCACGCAGGCGGCCCGGTTCGCCGAGCACTTCGCCGCCACGTGCGCCCGCCATCGCCAGCTCTTCCAGCACCCCGGCGCCGGCGCCGTCGACAACGAAGGCGGCGGCACGGGTGCCCAGTGACGGGGCGATGGCATCAAGGCCGGCCAGGCTGGCGTGGATCAGTGTTTTCGTGTCGGCGGCAGGGGTGGCGGTGGTGCCAGGCTGGGTGGTCGGCATGATCGGGAGTGGATGAGGGGGGATAAAAGTGCTGCGTATGCTGCCACGAATGACAAGAGCTTAGCAATAAGGCAATGTCGCTTTCGGGTTGCAAGTCGGGAAGCCGCGCGACGGGCTCCGATGGCTGCCGGGATGGCAATCCCGGGGGGGGCACGGCAACAGGGCGCTGTCGGTCCGGCCGCCGCTCCGGTATCATGCCGGGATGAACGAAATTACTTACTCACCGTTCGTCATTGGTGTTGCCGGCGGCAGCGGCAGCGGCAAGTCGACGGTATCCCAGCAGGTGCTGGCCTCGTTCGGCGCCGAGACGGTGTCGGTCGTGATGCAGGACGATTACTACCGCGACCAGTCCGACGTCGCCCCCGACGTGCGCCGCAGGCAGAACTACGACCATCCGGACGCCTTCGACTGGCCGCTGCTCGTGCAGCATGTCCAGGCCTTGCGCAATGGCGAAGCGATCCAGATGCCGGTCTACGACTTCACGATCGACAACCGCTCCAGCGAGACCATCCTGGTCAAGCCGGCCCCCGTGATCGTGATCGAAGGCCTGTTCGCCCTGTATGACGAAGCGTTGCGCGACATGATGTCGCTGAAGATCTTCGTCGACACCGCTTCCGACGTGCGCTTCATCCGCCGCATGCAGCGCGACATCGCCGAACGGGGGCGCTCGGTCGACAGCATCGTCAACCAGTACCTGGAAACGGTGCGCCCCATGCACAAGCAGTTCATCGAGCCGACCAAGCGCAACGCCGACGTCATCCTGCCGCACGGCGCCAATGTGCCGGCGGTCGACGTCATCACCACCAAGGTGGCGAGCGTGATCGGGCAACTGAAGCAGACCTGATCTTTTCTGGCGGCCCCGAGCCGGCAGCGACTGGTCAGCGGGCGATCCCGTAACGCCGCAGCGCCGGCAGCCACGCCGCCTCGAACAGCCGGGCAAAGCCCCGGTTGGTCGGATGCATCTCGTTGGCCCAGTCGTCCGTGTAGCCACCGCCGTGCCGCAGGATGCCCCGGCTGTCGATGTGGATCACGTGTGCGTCCGGGTCGTGCAGCGGGGCGAACACGTCGTCGTTCAGGCGGTCGATCAGTGCCCGCGCGATGTCGCGCCGCAGCGCCATGTCGGCGGGCACGCGGCAGGCGTCCATCGCCGGCGCCAGCCATGGGCCGGAGCGGATCAGGCCGAAGCCGAAGCCGCGGCCGTCCGGCACCGGGTAGTCGTAGCCGTGGATGAAGATGGGGCGGGGCAGCACGGTGCCTTGCGTGCCGGTGCGGATGGCCGCCACCAGCAGGCCCATCGCGGCGGCCAGGTCGCCCAGCAGCGCGTCCATCGCCACGTCGTCGACGCAGTCGGCGGCGGTGCGGGCGCCGCTGCAATCGGCATGCAGCGCGAGGCGCACGTCCACGGCATCGTTGCCGGCGCCGCTGATGTAGAACTCACTGAACGTTTCCGCGTAGGGTGGCTGCAGGAAGTGCGCGACCGTGTCGGCGAAGCGGCCGTCGCCCACGTAGTTGCGCAGCCGGGCACCGTTGTAGCCGACCAGCTGCACGTTGCTGTGGTCGGCGGAAAGGTCGGGGTGGCGCACGAGCGTGCCCAGCATGCTGTTGTTCAGGTACCAGAACCAGGAGTCGCCGATGGCGAGGGCGGCCGGGAAGCCGATTTCAGGGTCCCAGTGTTCTTCCGGCTTGTAGATATGCTGCATGGCGATCTCCCCGTGACGGCAGGACGCGCAGAGGTCCCATCCTTGGGGAATCGTACACCGGGCGCCTGATGCGAGCCGTTCAGGCTGCCGGGCCCGTCACCTCGACCTTGCCAAAGAAGCCATATTGCAGGCTGGCCGCAATGCGCTTTGCGACGACCGGCAGTTCGTCCGCCACGGGCGCTTCGAACAGGCGCCGCGCGGTCGCGTCGAACAGGTCCAGCCAGCGCTGGAAGTGCGCGGGCGTCACGCCTTCCAGTGTCATGTGCTTGCCGTAGACATTGCCCTGAAATCCCTTGATACCCAGCATCACGTCGCTCCAGAACGCCACCATGCGGTCGAGGTGGGCATCCCAGTCGTCGCCGATGCGGGGGCCGAACACGGCGGCCAGCAGCGGGTCGCGCCGCACGTCGGCATAGAATTCGTGGACCAGGCGGGTGAGGGATGCGGGATCGGCGGCGGCGTACATGGCGGTCGTGGAATCGGTGGCGAAATCGGTGGAAACCCGCATTGTAGTCCCGCCGCAAGCACGTACAATGGCGGATTGCCCAGCCTGCCGCCATGTCCCTTTCCGCCTCTACCCCCCGCCCCCACATCTTCACGCTCGCGTGGCCCCTGCTCGTCGAACTCGTGCTTGCCGTGGCCATCGGCATCGCCGGCACATGGCTGGCGTCGCATTTGTCCGACACGGCCGGCGCCGCGTTCGCGATCGCGCATAACATTTCCGTGACCCTGTTCCTGCTGTTCCGCATCGTCGGTTCCGGGGTCGGCGTCGTCATCACGCAGGGCCTGGGAGCAGGGCAGCGCGAGCGTGCCGACCGGGTGGCGCTGGCCTCCGTCGGCGCCAGCACGTGGATCGGCGCGGTCACGGCACTGGTGGCGCTGTTCGGCGCCGGCCTGTTGCTGAAGCTGCTGCAGACGCCGGCCGACGTGTTCCCGCTGGCCGTGCCGTTCCTGATGGCGCTGGCGCCGGCGCTGCTGTTCGATGCGTGGAACGCGTCGATGGCGGCGGTGATGCGCGCCCACCTGCGCACGCGCGACACCCTGCTGGTGCTGGTGGCGATGCACGCCTCGCACCTGCTGCTGGCGGTGCCGCTGATGCACGGCTGGGGGCCGGTGCCGGCCCTCGGCCTGCCCGGCTTCGCGCTGGCGCTCACCCTCAGCCGCGCGCTCGGCCTCGTGCTGCACCTGGTGCTGTGGCGCCGCCACCTGGGCATCGTCACGCACGGGCCGGACTGGTGGCGGCTGCCGCGCGCGGAACTGGCCGAGGTGCTGCACATCGGTATTCCCGCTGCGGCCGAGAACATCGCCTGGCGGCTGTCGTTCATGGTCGCGATGGCGGCAGCCGGCACGCTGGGCGCCGCGGCGCTGGCCACGCACGCCTACGTGCAGCAGATCGGCAGCATGGTGATCGTGTTCAGCCTGGCCACGGCGTTCGCCGTGGAAATCATGGTCGGCCACATGGTGGGCGCCGGTGAACTCGGCGAGGCGCACCGGCTCGTGCGCAGCGCGCTGGGGCGGGGGCTCGTGATCAGCGGCGTGGTGTCGGCCGCCGTCGCGCTGGCCGGCCCCTGGCTGCTGGGCGCGTTCACGAACGACCCGGCCATCATCGCCGAAGGCAGCAAGCTGCTGTGGATCGGCGTGCTGGTGGAACTGGGCCGCACGTTCAACCTGGTGGTCATCAACGCGCTGCGCGCCACCGGCGACGTGCGCTTTCCGGTGGTCGCCGGCGCCGCGTCGATGGCGCTGGTGCTGGCCGGCGGCAGCTGGGCGCTGGGCATCCACTTCGGCTTCGGCCTGGCCGGCCTGTACATCGCCTTCGCCGCGGACGAGTGGATCCGCGGCCTGATCATGTGGCGGCGCTGGGCCGTGCAGGCCTGGGTGCCGCACGCCCGGGCGGCCCGTCGCAAACTGCGGCCGATCGAAGCGGCCCGGGGCGGCCGGGTCAGAAGTTGACCCGCAGCTTGGCCGCGTAGCGCGGCCCCGACGAGAACCACGCCCGGCCCTTCATGCCGATGTGCTGCTGCATCACCTGCCGGAAGATCGAATCGGTCAGGTTCGTGCCTTCCACCCCGAAGGTCACGTGCTCGTTGATTTTATAGAACAGCGAGGCGTCGACCTGGCCATACTGGTCGGTCCACACGGGCAGGCTCCAGTTCAGATTGCGCTGGCCATAGGTGGGGCTGGCCGGGTTGGTGTCGAGCGCTTCGCCGCCGCGCGTGCCGCTGGTCGTCAGCAGGCTTTTCGAGCGCCACGACCATGCCACCCGTGCCGACCACGGCCCCTTGTCGTACATGAACGCCAGGTTGGCGGCGCGTTTCGACAGGCCTTCCAGCGGCAGGTTGCCGAACGTGCGGCCATCCGTGTCGCAGCCGTTCAGGGCCATGTTCAGGTTCGCCTGCGTGCCGCCGCCCGAGCAGTATTGCTGGAACACGGGGTTGTACAGGTCCTTCTCGCTGTCGACATACGTGAAGTTGGCCTGCACGCCGAAGCCGGACAGCCAGCCGGGCAACATATCAAAATATTGTTGATACGCCAGCTCGACGCCGCGCGCCCGGCCCTTGGCGCCATTGACCGGCGAGTCCACGATGAATTCCTGCGGCTGGCCCGCGCTGTCAGCCACCGTGAACGTCGACAGCTGCTTGATGATGATGTCTTTCAGATCCTTGTTGAACAGGGCCACCGTGAACGAGCCCACCTGCGACCAGTAGTACTCGGCCGTCAGGTCCAGCTGCTTCGACGAGACGGGCTTCAGGTAGGGATTGCCGGATGCCGTGCCGGTCAGGTTGTTGCTCGACACGATGAGCCGCTGGTTGGCCGCGTCGGGCGTGGCCGTGATGGACTGCGACAGGCTCGTGTAGCCCTGCAACTGTGAAAAGTCCGGCCGCGATATGCCTTTCGAGAATGCCAGGCGCAGTTGCAGCTGGTCGCTGACCTTCATGCGCAGGTTCAGGCTGGGCAGCACGTTGCCGTAGCTGCGCTCGTAGTTGCGCGCTTCGGCATACGCGGGAATGCGCGGCACGGCCGGGCCCACGACCGTGTAGCCTTCCGGCACCAGGTTGGCCGGCGGCGTGAACGTCACGTAGCCGGCCGCGTTCATGTTGGTGCGCACGTAGCGCACGCCGATATTGCCGTCGACCGGGTAGCGCAGGTCGTCCCACCCGAAGCGCAGCTGCGTGTAGAGGGCCTTGGTCTTTTCTTCCTGGCGGTTGACGCCGGCCGGGTCGGTGCCCCAGGCGGCCGGCTTCCACGGCGTGCAGGTGGAACCGAATTCCTTGCACAGCAGGTCGTGGTAGCTGTGCAGTTTCGCGTAGCTGCCGGGGTAGCCGGTGGTCAGCGCCACGTCCGGGAACAGCATCGACGGCGGCGCGGGCGCATCGCCGTTGAAATAGTTCGGGAAGGTGCGCACCGAGGCGCCGCCGGCGAAGCGCGGGTCGCCCAGCGAAGCCAGCTGGCCGATCTGCGAGCCGAGCATCCACGGTTCGGACACGGCCGCCCAGTTGTAGCTGGGGTTCGAATTCGTGTTGAGCGAATCGCGGTCGCTCAGGCGCACGCCGAAGCGCACGTCGCGCAAGACGGGATGGTCGAACGCGTACTTCGCATCCGTGCGCCAGGCCGTCTGGTTGGCCACGCTGGCATCGCGGTGCTCCATCGTGAAGTCCCAGAAATAATTGTTCGGGTCCAGCAGGAAGGCGCGGTCGGCATCGTCGAACGTGATGCGCGGCACCTTGCCGGTGAGGTCGAGCCGCTCCTTCGGCACGAGGATGCCGGTGGCGATGAGCGAATCGAAGGCGGCCGTGCGGGCGCGGATGCGCTGCAGGTCCGTCGACACCGTCCATGCCGGGCTGGGGCGCCATTCGACATTCCA
Source organism: Pseudoduganella lutea (assembly GCF_004209755.1). Taxonomy (NCBI): domain Bacteria; kingdom Pseudomonadati; phylum Pseudomonadota; class Betaproteobacteria; order Burkholderiales; family Oxalobacteraceae; genus Pseudoduganella; species Pseudoduganella lutea. The sequence goes on from NZ_CP035913.1 coordinate 5,438,354, forward strand.
TGCCAGGTCGGTGGTGGACGACTCGCGGTCGGCCGAGCGCGTGTCGTTGCCGAAGTTGATGCCGGTGGAGTGGGGCGTTTCCAGCGTGCCGGTCAGCATCACGCCATTGGCGTCGTACACGGTATCGGCGCTGGGGAAGACCCGGTACGGTTCGGCCGATGCGAACACGGCGTTCTCGTCCCAGTGGATCTTGTACTTCGACTTGAAGTAGGTGAGCGAACTTTTCAGCGTGTTGTCCAGCTTCCATTGCAGCGCGCCGTACAGGCCATCGCGTTCGCGGTCGTAGGTCATCGTGCGCCACTGGGCCGCCTTCGGCACCCACACCCGGCCGCCGGGGCGCACGTCGTCGCGCGGGAAATAGGCGTCGACCTGGAACGCATCCGTGCGCACCTTGCTGTTGGACGAGGCCACGTCGATCAGCGCGCCGACCTCGCCGAAGCCCGTCTTCCACCGTTGGGATACGAGGATCGAGCCGCTGGGGCGGTCGCGCTCCTTGCGCAGCTCGGAATACGTGGTATCGAGCGAGGCGCCGAACTTGAAGCCCTTGAAGTCGAACGGCATCGCCGTGCGCAGATTGACGAGCCCGCCCACCGCGCCTTCGATCTGCTCGGCCGACGGGCTTTTGTAGACATCGACGCCGGCCATCAGTTCGGGCGGCACATCCTCGAAGTTCAGAGCCCGCCCGCCGTTGGCGGAAAACGAGTCGCGCCCGTTCAGCTCGGAGCGCACGTAGTTCAGGCCGCGGATCGACACGCCCGATCCTTCCACGGAAAAGTGTTCGTCGTCGCCCTTGGCCAGCATGCGGTCGATGGTCACGCCCACCACCCGTTGCAGCACCTCCGTGACCGACTTGTCCGGCAGCTTGCCGATATCCTCGGCCACGATCGAATCGACGATCTCGTCGGCATCCTGCTTGATCTTTTGTGCCGAATTCAGTGCGGCGCGCTGGCCAGTCACCGTCACCACGGCCGGGATGGCGGCATCCTGGCCCGGCGCCATTTCCTGTGCCCAGGCGGCGCCGGACAGCATGGCGATGTGCGCCACGCCCATGGCGATCGCGGTCATCCTCAGCCGGCGCCCGGCCTGCCGTGTCGGTGGCAGACCCGGTTGCCGCCCCGATTTCTGCCCGGTTTCCAGCCCTGTGTGCTTCCCTGCTTGCTTCCCTTCGTGCATGGCGCGTCTCCGTGTGATTGTTGTTTTGTCGCGCGGCGCCTGGTGATTTGTACTCGATATATAAAGTTCCGCCGCAAGGTCATCATCATTTTGTTTGCAAACGTTTTCAATTAAGAGAACAACCAAGCAACATTATGAAATTCACGCGCGTGGTGCCGGGCGTGCCGCGGCCTGGCACGCGCACGCATGCCGCCCCCGGGCTGCTTGCGCCTACAATGTCACTATCACCACTTACGCATAGACGATGAACGCACCCTTGCACCTGTTCGCGCTGGCTGGCAGCGCACCGTTCGGCCAGCGCGTGGCTCGGCATCTGGGCATGCCGCTGACCGCCCACGAGGAGAAGGATTTCGAGGACGGCGAGTATGTCGTGCGCGCCCCGGCCGCGGTGCGCGGCGGGCATGCTTGCGTGATCCATTCGCTGGCCGGCGCGCCAGGGCAGGGCAGCGGCGAGCGGCTGTGCCGGCTGCTGTTCTTCATCGGCACCCTCCGCGACGCCGGCGCCGCCCGCATCACGGCCGTGCTGCCCTATGTGGCGTTCGCGCGGCAGGATACCCGGCAGCAGGCCGGCGATCCGCTCACGCTGCGCTACGTGGCCACGCTGCTCGAGGCGGCCGGGGTCGACACGGTGCTGGCGCTGGACGTGCACAACCTGTCGGCCTTCCAGAACGCGTTCCGCTGCCGCACCGAGCACCTGGACGGCAGCGCGCTGTTCGCGGCACACTTCGCCACGGTGGCGGGAACGGCCGAGGTGTGCGTGGTGGCGCCGGATGGCGGCGGCATCCGCCGCGCCGAAGGCTTGCGCAAGGCCCTCTCGCGTGAACTGGACCGCCCGGTGGGCCTGGCCTTCGTGGAAAAACACCGCAACGGCAACGAACTGACGGGCGACCACATGGCCGGCGACGTGGCCGGCACGCTGGCCATCGTGTTCGACGACATCATTGGCACCGGCAGCACGATGGCGCGCGCCGTGAAGGCCTGCCGCGACCGTGGTGCGGCGCGCGTGATGGCGGCGGCCACGCATGCCGTGTTCGCCGGCGACGCGGCCGGCATGCTGGCCCGCGCCGGCCTGGACGCGGGCGCCGTGGCCGACACGGTGGCCGATGGCGGCCGCGCCGGCGGCCTGTTCACCGTGCTGGACAGCGGCGTGCTGTTCGCCCGCGCGATCCGCGCATTGCACGACGACGTGCCGCTGGCCCGGCTGCTGGAATAGGCTCCGCGTGTACGGCCGAGCCCGTGTCCACCATGGGGTCAACCCCAAAATCGGACACGAGCCCTGCCGTATTTCAGTCGAGCTTGTGTCCGAAAACAGGGTTGACCCCAAGGTGGACACGGGCTGGGCGCTTGGCACGACTGCCGCCGACAGGAGGAGACGGGGCATGATAGGATCACAGCAAGAACAACAACCTGAACAACAACAGGAGTTCATCGTGTCCACCCGCCCCTTCGTAACCCCCGAACGATTCGACGATCCCGCCGCCGCGCTGGCGCGCGTGCAGGAAATCTACGATGGCAGCATCCGCCACCTGCGCGAGAACCTGCAGCGCTTCGTGGAAGGCGAAACGCCGAGCCACGTGCGCGCCTGCTACCCGTTCGTGCGCGTGCAGACGGAAACGTTCGCGCGCGCCGACACGCGGCTGTCCTTCGGCTTCGTCGAAGGCCCCGGCACCTATGAAACGACGCTGACGCGCCCCGACCTGTTCGCCCGCTACTACCACGAGCAGTTCCGCCTGCTGCTGAAGAACCACGGCCAGCAGCACGTGCAGCTGGAAGTGGGCCTGTCGTCGCAGCCGATCCCCATCCACTTCTCGTTTGCGGAACACGACCACATCGAAGGCAACATGAGCCCCGAACGCCGCGCGATGATGCGCGACGTGTTCGACCTGCCGAACCTGGCGGCGATGGACGACGGCATCGCCAACGGCACCTGCGACCCGGCGCCGGGCGAGGCGCTGCCGCTGTCGCTGTTCACGGGCCCGCGCGTCGACTATTCGCTGCAGCGGCTGCGCCACTACACGGGCACGTCGCCCGAGCATTTCCAGAAGTTCGTGCTGTTCACGAACTATCAGTTCTACATCGACGAATTCGTGCGCCTGGGCCACGCGATCATGAGCCGCGAACCGTCCAGCCCCGAGGACCAGTACGTGGCCTTCGTGGAGCCGGGCAACCTCGTCACGCGGCGCGCCGGCCAGGACGCGCAGCCGGGCGACACGTTCGGCGCGCCGCCGCTGCGCCTGCCGCAGATGCCGGGCTACCACCTGGTGCGGGCCGATGGCAGCGGCATCAGCATGGTCAATATCGGCGTGGGCCCCGCCAACGCCAAGACGATCACCGACCACGTGGCCGTGCTGCGCCCCCATGCCTGGCTGATGCTGGGCCATTGCGCCGGCCTGCGCAACACGCAGCAGCTGGGCGACTACGTGCTTGCCCACGGCTACGTGCGCGAAGACCACGTGCTGGACGAGGACCTGCCGCTGTGGGTGCCGATCCCCGCGCTGGCCGAGGTGCAGGTGGCGATCGAGGGCGCGGTGGCCGAGGTCACGCAGCTGACGGGTCACGACCTGAAACGCGTGCTGCGCACCGGTACCGTGGCCAGCACCGACAACCGCAACTGGGAACTGCTGCCGCAGCGCACGCCGGAACGGCGTTTCTCGCAAAGCCGCGCGGTGGCGCTGGACATGGAGAGCGCCACGATCGCCGCCAACGGCTTCCGCTTCCGCGTGCCGTATGGCACGCTGCTGTGCGTGTCCGACAAGCCGCTGCACGGCGAGATCAAGCTGCCGGGCATGGCCAACCAGTTCTACCGCGACCGGGTCGACCAGCACCTGCGCATCGGCATCCGCGCGCTCGAACTGCTGCGCGCGCTGGGCGTGGACCGGCTGCACAGCCGCAAGCTACGGAGCTTTGCCGAGGTGGCGTTCCAGTAGACGGGCAAATTAAACCCGGAGGCAGAAGCTGGGGTCAGGAAGGAGCGCTGGCCTGCAGGCCAGCACCGCTTTGCCGGCAAGGAGCGGTGCTCCTTGAAATCCCGGCAAAGCCCCGCCGGTCTGACCCCGGCCCTTTGCTTTGGGGTTCATGCATGCGTGTCTGAGTTACCGGGATTGGTCAAACACCGCCCGCCGGCAGGGCGGCGAACCAGTCCGCATACGGCGTGTTCTTCGCCATGTGCCGGTTGTAATCCGGCGCGCCATCGGTCCACCACACGGGGCCGCGCTCGCCGAGTCCGCGCTTGGCGTCGTCCACGTCGGCGCGGGCGCTGCGCTCGGCGTCCGCATCGCCCGCCTTCTTGGCCACGCCGACCTGCCGGCGCGCCCGCATCAGCCGCTCGACCAGTGCCTGCCGCACCTCGGGCGCCAGGTGCGGATTGCTCGTGCGCCAAAGGCGGCCGTCGACGACGAAGTAGCGGCCATCGGGCGTGACGGGATATTTTCCGGACGGGGGCATGCTGGCTGCCACGTTCAATCGTCGTCCGGGTCGCCGGTTTCCTGCCGCGCCAGCCGCAGCTGGGCCAGGATTTCTTCCACGGCATCGATCCGGTAGGGCTTGTAGAGGAAGCGCACGCCGGGCGGCACGTCGTCGCCCAGCGCCCGTCCGCTGACGATCACGACCGGCAGCGCGGGGTTGTCGGCCAGGCGCCGCGCCAGTTCCAGGCCGCTCATGCCGGGCAGTTCCACGTCGGTGAACACGGCGCCGATGCCGCCCGCCGCCAGCGATTCGAGTGCCGCCTCGGCGCTGCCGACCCCTGTCGCCTGCCAGCCCAGCGCCATGATCATTTCGCACGTCAGGTCGCGCAGGTCGTCGTTGTCCTCGACCACGAGCACGCGCTGCGGGGCCGTCGGCACCGTGTCGGCCGGTGCGGAAGGATCCGCCGCTCGTTCGTCCAGAACGCTGCGGACCTTGCGCGCCAGTTCGTCGCGGCGGTAGGGTTTCGACAGCAGGTGCGTGCCCGGCTCGAGCTGGCCGCCATGCTGCGCCGCATCCTGCGTGTAGCCGGATGTGAACAGCACGGCGATGCCCGGGCGCAGGTGCCGCGCCACGCGGGCCAGTTCCGCCACCGGCAAGGTACCGGGCATGACGACGTCGGTAAACAACAGGTCCACGGGCGCACCACCATGCAGCATGCGGATCGCTTCATCGGCATCGCCCGCTTCGAGCACCGTGTAGCGCAGGCTGCGCAGCATCGCCGCCACCGTGTCGCGCACGGCGGCGTCGTCGTCCACGAGCAGCACCGTTTCCGTGCCGCCGGTGGCGGGCGACGCCTGCTCCGGCGCCTGCGTGGTTTCCGGCGCGCCGGAGCGGGGGAAATACAGCCGCATCGTGGTGCCCACGCCCACTTCGCTGTACACACGGATGTGGCCGCCGGTCTGGCGCACGAAGCCATAGGCCATCGACAGGCCAAGGCCCGTGCCCACGCCTTCGGGCTTCGTCGTGAAGAAGGGCTCGAACACGCGCTCCTGCACCTCGGGCGGCATGCCGCTGCCATTGTCGGAGACGGCCAGCAGCACGTAGTCGCCCGCCACCGCGTCCGGTACGACGGCGGCGTCGTGCTCGTCGAGCACCGTGTTCGACAGCTCGATCGTCAGCCGCCCCTGGCCGGCCATCGCGTCGCGCGCATTGATGGCCAGGTTCAGTACCACGTTCTCCAGCTGGTTCGGGTCGGCCAGCGTGTTCCACAGCCCCGCCTCGACGCGCGTGGCCAGTTCGACGCCTTCGCCGAGCGCACGGCGCAGCAGGTCGTCTATATTGCGCAGCAGGCGCGCCAGGTTGATCACCACCGGTTCGAGCGGCTGGCGCCGCGCGAACGCCAGCAACTGGCGCGACAGGTTGGCGCCCCGCTCGACGGCCGCCAGCGCGCCCTCGAGCCGGCGTGGCGCATCCGGCGCGCGCGGCGCCATCGCCACCGCCTGCACATTGCCGTAGATGACCTGCAACACGTTGTTGAAGTCGTGGGCCACGCCGCCCGTCAGCTTGCCGACGGCTTCCAGCTTCTGCGCCCGGTTCAGCGCCTTCTGCGCCTGCTGCAAGTCGTGCTGGCGTTCGGCATCGCGCGCCGCCGCCGCCTTCTTCGCCGACAGGTCGCGCAGGAAGCCATGCAACGCCGGCTCGCCCTCGCTCTCGGCGCGCGAACAGGAAAGCTCGACGGGCACCGCCAGGCCCTCGCGGGTGGCCGCCACCAGTTCGAGCCGCAGGCCGCGGCCGTTATCGAACACGGCGGTGTCGAAAGCCAGCAGGCGGTCCAGCTCCGGCTGTTCGCCCGGGAACAGGTCGCGCAGCGGCCGGCCCAGCGCTTCCTGCACGCTCCAGCCGAAGATGCGCTCGGCCTGGGCGTTCCAGTACGTGATGCGACCGGTCGCGTCCACGGCCACGAACGCATCGTTGGCATGTTCGAGGATGCTGATCAGCCGCGCGCGCTCCTGCCGCAGCGTGCCATACGAGCGCTGCAGGTCATCCGTCATGCTGCGGGCCAGCTGGCGTGCGCGCCTGCGCCCCTGGGCCAGCAGCCACACGAGCGAAGCCGACAGCATGCTGACGATGATGCCGGACACGCCCGCCCACGCCGCCTGCCGCGACGCCATGCGTTGCTCGAAGGCCGGGTTGCTGCGCACGCGCAGGATCCACGGCCGGCCGGCGATGTCCAGCTGGCGCCGCATGTCCAGGCGCGCATCGCCATCGGCATACGCGCAGCCGTACATGCAGTTGTCGGGCGTGGGTGCAGCGTCGTACACGGCCACGTGCAGGTCGGCTTCGCGCTCGCCGTTCAGGCCTTTCATGAAGTCGTGCATGCGGAATGCGCCGTAGACCCAGCCATGCAAGGCGTTCCGGCGCGCCGCCACGTCGGCGGAAGCACCGTCCCCGGCAGGCGGCAAAGCGGACGCATACAGCGGCAGGTACATCAGGAAGCCTGGCTGGCCGGCCCCGCTGCCTTCCTGCACCAGCCGCACCTGGCCCGTCAGCGCGGGATTGCCGGTGTCGCGCGCGCGAACCATGGCGGCACGGCGCACCGGCTCGGCGAGCATGTCGTAGCCGAGGGCGCGGCGGTTCATCACGTCCAGCGGCTCGATCATGACGACCTTGCTGCCCGGGCCTTGCTGCCGGTCCAGCAGGGCGATGCCGACGCCCTGGATGCCCGGGTAATGCAGGCGCAGCTGCAATGTGGCGGCATAGGTGCGGAACGCGGCCGCATCGGGCAGCGGCGGCGTGGCCAGCGCATAGGCCTGGGCACCGCGCAGCACCTGTTCGTAGGTGGCCATGCGGCGGCTCACACGCTGTTGCAGTTCACGGACCCGGTAGTCGAATTCGGCGCGCAGTTGCGCATCGTGGCCGGCACGCAGGCCATTCCACACCCATCCGCTGGCGACGAGCCCCGCGCACAGCGTGCCCAACGCCAGCGCGAGCGGCAGGATGCGTCCGGTCTGGTCGGGCTGGAGAGATGAAGATGCGGCATTCTGCATCGCGTCATCGTACTCCCGCGGGCGGCTCGTCAGCGCGCGTTAATGTAAGAAAATGCTTCCGTAAAATATTGTGTATGAGAACCGGGTTTTTGGGACCGCCAACGGGGCGTCGCCATCGGCTGGCCGCACCGCATCAAGGCTCGAGGATGCCGCGGCGGATCGCGATCGTCACGGCGTGGGTGCGGTCGCGCGCGCCCAGCTTGCCCAGCACGGTGCTCATGTGGGCTTTCACGGTTTCCTCGGCAATGCCGAGCGCCTGCGCCACGCGCTTGTTGGAATTGCCGTCGGCCACCAGGCCCAGCACTTCGGTTTCACGGGCCGACAGGGCGTCGGCATCGATATGGGTCGCCAGTTCGATGGCGATTTCGGGCGGGATGTGGCGCTGGCCGGCGTGGACGCGGCCGATCGCGTCGGCCAGTTCGGTGCGCAACATGCTTTTCAGCAGATAGCCCATGGCCCCGGCCTTCAGCGCGCGCAGCACCTGCACGTCGCCCTTGTAGGTGGTCAGCACGATGATGCGCGCCTGCGGCGCGATCTCGCGGATGGCCACGATCGCATCGAGTCCGTTCATGACCGGCATCTGCAAGTCCATCAGCACCACGTCGGGCCGGTGGCGCACGAACAGTTCCAGCGCCTCGCGGCCGTCGCCCGCTTCGGCCACCAGTTCGAAGCGCCCCGTGATCGACAGCACGGCAGCGATCCCTTCGCGCAGCAAGGGTGATCGTCCACCACCATCACGCGCACCGGCGCGTCCTTTGTATCCCGCATGCTGTCGCTTCCGATCACGCTGCCGTCCCGATTTTGTTTGTTACTGAAAGATAGCCATCTTACACGCTGGGCACCCGCTGGCAGCCTCCCCGATCGGGGGATCGCCGCGCCCGCATATCGGGGCAGCGAATGCCAGCCCGTTATGGGATAGGCCGAAACAGGCCGGCCACGTACCCTTGGCCCATGGAAAGCCCTCAAGCAAATGGCGCCGGCGCCCTGGCCTTCGGCCGCCACCTTTTCGATCCCGAACGCGGCGAATTGCGCACTGCCGGCGGCCCGCCCGTGCCGCTCGGGCAGCGCGCCGCGCGCCTGCTGCACGCGCTGATCGAAGCGGGCGGGCGGGTGCTGAGCCGCGACGACCTGCTGCGGCGCGCGTGGCCGGGCCAGGAGATCGACGACGGCAACCTGCGCGTGCAGATCGCCGCGCTGCGTCGCGCGCTGGCGGAAGACCGCGCGCTGATCGGCACGGTGGCCGGCCGTGGCTACCTGTTCGCGGGCAGGGCGGAACGGCGCGCCGCCCCCCGCTCGCGGCTGCCCCGGCCGCCCTCGGTGTGCCAGGGCCGCGCCGCGCTCGTGGAAGCGGTGCTGGCGCGCGTGACGGCGCACCGTTTCGTCACGCTGGCCGGCGCGGCCGGCATCGGCAAGACGACGGTGGCGCTGGCGGCCGCGCACCGGCATGGCGGCAACGTGGCCTGGGCGGAACTCGATGGTGCCGCCTCGGAAGAAGGCATGCTGGCCGCCGTGGCCGCGGCGCTCGGCGTGGAGCTCGGGCGAGGGCAGGGCGGCAACACGCCTGGCGCATTGGCGGCACGCATGCCGTGCGCGCCGGTGCTGCTCGTGCTGGACAATTGCGAGCACCTGGCGGACGCCTGCAGCCGGCTTGTGGAAGCACTGCTGGCAGCGTGCCCCCACCTGGGCGTGCTGGCCACGAGCCGCCAGCCGCTGCTGGCGCAGGGCGAAATGGTGGTGCGCGTGCCGGCGCTGGACTTGCCCGCGCCGGCAGAGACGGACCCGGCCCGGCTGGCGGCCAGCAGCGCCGTGGCGCTGTTCGTGGCGCGCGTGACGGCGTCCGACGCGGCGTTCGCGCCCGATGCCGCCGGCCTGGCGCTGGCCGCGGCCATCTGCCGCCGGCTCGATGGCTTGCCGCTTGCGATCGGACTGGCCGCCGCGCAGGTGCCGGCGCTGGGGTTGCAACGGGTGGCGGCGGGACTGGACGACATGCTGCGCCTGCTCCAGGGACCGTCCACCGCCGTCACGCCGCGGCACCGCACGTTGCGCGCGGCGCTGGACTGGAGCTGCGTGCTGCTGCCGCCCTGCGCCCGGCGCGCGCTGTGCCGTCTGGCCGTGCTGCCGGGCTGGTTTACGCTCGACGAAGCGGCCGCGTTGCTGGAAGAGGGCGGCAGGCCGAATCCACCCAGCTACGAAGCCATCGACACCCTGGCCATCCTGGCGGCGCATTCGCTGCTGGTGATCGAACACGGCCAGCAGGCGCGCTTTCGTCTCCTCGCTACAACACGGGCTTATGCATTGTCACTCGACAACAAGTGAGCCGTCCCTGTCGAAACCTGTCATTCGGCACTCAAATGATCAGTTTTGTGATTGAATTGCTCATATCCTGAGCATCCGATACCAAAAATGATATTGAAAATTGGTAAAATTTGATTGGATCGTTTCCGGCACCCCGCCTAAGATCGGTCCACGGCCCGCAATGTATCCGCGCCGCCGGTAGTGCCGCGGCAGTACACCCGAAATACGCCCGGTAGTACATCTGGTGTTACAAATTTATAACAAGCAAAGAAACGTCGGAGACCCATGAAGCACATCTCCCCAGGCATGGCCGTGCCCGGTTTCACTTCTTCCAACCCGAACGTTTCCCCCTGCATCGTCGACGGTTTCCGGACCAGGCACACCCCGTGGCCCGCGCAGCCACGCTATTGAAGAAGAGGAAGACATGGAGACTCAAAAACTCACCACACTGGAAAAGGTAGGCTTCGGCGCCGGAGACATGGCGCTGAACGTCGTGATCTCGTCGATGATGCTGATCATTACCTTCTTCTACACCGATATCTATGGCCTGCGCGTCGAAGACCTGGCGATGCTGCTGCTGGTCGTGAAGGTGATCGGCGCGATCTCCGACCTGGCGATGGGGCAGATCACGGACCGCTACACCAACAAGTGGGGCCGCTACCGCCCGTGGTTCCTGTTCCTCGCGGCGCCGTACGGGATCTCGGTGTTCTTTGTCTTCATGACGCCCGATTTCCAGTACGACGCCAAGCTGCTGTGGGCCTATTCCACTTATATCCTGATGACGCTGATGACGTCCGGCGTGGGTGTGTCGTACATCTCGCTGCCCAGCGCATTGACGGCCGATCCGCAGGAGCGCCTGTCCGCCAACGGCTACCGCCTGTTCTTCGCCAAGATCGGCGCATTCATGGTGACGATCATCGTGCCGATCCTGGCCGAGCGCTGGGGCCACGGCAACCCGGCCGCCGGCTACCAGGCCGCGATGGCCGTGATGGCGGCGATGGGCGTGGCGCTGTTCCTGTTCTGCTTCTTCACCACGACCGAGCGCGTGCGCCACGTGGTGGAGCGCCAGTCGCTGTGGGCGCAACTGAAGGTGCTGCTGAAGAATGACCAGTGGCTGCTGCTGTGCGGCGCCTGCGTGACCGGCACGATCGGCTACGTGATCCGCGGCTCCGTGGCCATCTACTATGCCAAGTACTACCTGGGCGGCGACGCGGCCGTGGTGTCGGCCTTCCTGTCCACCGGCGTGGCGGCGGCGATCATCTCGATGGTGGCGTCCACCTGGATCACCAAGTCCTACTGCAAGGTCAAGCTGTTCCGCAATTCGCAGGTACTGGTAGCGCTGATCAGCGTGGCGATCTATGTGTTCGTCAAGCCGGGCGACCTGGTGCTGGCCTTCGTGCTGTATTTCCTGCTGTCGTTCATCGTCGACCTGCATGCGCCGGTGTTCTGGTCGGCCATCGCCGAAACGATCGACTATGGCCACGTCAAGACGGGCAAGCGCGTGTCGGGCTTTGCGTTCGGCGGCATCTCCGTGTGCCAGAAGGCGGGCATGGGTATCGCCGGCGCCATCGTGGGCGGCCTGTTCACGTACTTCCACTATGTGCCGAACGCCACGCAGTCGGCCCACGCGCTGAACGGCATCGCGCTGATGCTGACCGTGATTCCCGGCTTCTTCCACCTGCTGATGGGCATCTTCATGTTCAAGTACCGCATCAGCGATTCCTACTATGTCGAGCTGAAGGCCGACATGAACAAGCTTGGCTACGCGGCCAGCTGACCAACGATTCAAGGTAACGATATGACTACGAACCAAGAGCAAGGCGCCGTCGAAAAACTCGCCCCCCTGATCCTGCAGCGTGCCGACCCGCACATCTACCGCCACAGCGACGGCTATTACTACTTCACCGCCTCGGTGCCGCAGTACGACCGCATCGAGATCCGCCGGGCCACCACGATCGCCGGCCTGGCCGGCGCCACGCCGAAGGATGTGTGGGTGAAGCCCGACAGCGGCGCGTACAGCGAGCTGCTTTGGGCCCCGGAGCTGCACTTCAACGAAGGCGCGTGGTACGTGTACTTCGCCGCCGCGCCGAGCCGCGAGATCAAGGACGACCTGTTCCAGCACCGCATGTACTGCGTGCGCAACCAGAACGCCAACCCGCTCGAGGGCGAGTGGGAATTCATGGGCCAGATCGACACCGGCATCGACTCGTTCTGCCTGGACGCCACCACGTTCACGCACAAGGGCCAGCTGTACTACCTGTGGGCGCAGAAGGACAAGGAAATCCGCGGCAACTCGAACCTGTACATCGCGCCGATGAGCAACCCGTGGACGATCGCGGGCAAGCCGGTCATGCTGAGCAAGCCGGAATACGACTGGGAAATCGAGCGCTTCTGGGTCAACGAAGGCCCGTCGGTGGTCAAGCGCAATGGCCGCATCTTCATCACGTATTCGGCCAGCGGCACGGGCATCGAATACGCGATGGGCCTCTTGTGGGCCGATGAGGACGCCGACCTGCTCGACCCGGCATCGTGGACGAAGTCGAAGGACCCCGTGCTGCAGAGCTGCCTGGAACATGGCATCTATGGCCCCGGCCACAATTCGTTCACCGTCTCCGAGGATGGCGAGGGCGTGATGCTGGTGTACCACGCGCGCACCTACACGGAAATCATCGGCGACCCGCTGTGGAATCCGGACCGCCATACCTTCGTGAAGCCGCTGCGCTGGGACGACGAGGGCATGCCGGTATTCGGCCGCCCGTCGATCGCCTGATCTTCCCATCCGCCGGCGGATGCCCCGCACGGGCATGCGCCAGCGAACCGATCGCGAACCCGGCGTATATCGACAGGCGGAGGCACCACCATGTGGCAGGCTCAATTTCTGGAAAGAGAGAATGAAGTGGGAGACATCCTGCAGCCGCTGATCGAGCAGCGCGCCGATCCGCATATCTACCGGCACACGGACGGCTATTACTACTTCACCGCCTCGGTGCCGCAGTATGACCGCATCGAACTGCGCCGCGCGAAAACGATCGAAGGGCTGGCCTCGGCGCAGACGCGCACCGTGTGGCGCAAGAGTCCCGGCGGCCCCTGCGCGGACCTGGTCTGGGCGCCGGAAATCCATCGCAACGGCGGTGACTGGTATGTGTACTTTGCGGCGGCCCCGTCGCGCGATTGCCGGAACAGGCTGTTCCAGCACCGCATGTACGCGATCCGCAATACCAACGCCAATCCGCTGGTGGGCGACTGGGAATTCCTCGGGCAGGTGGACACGGGCGTCGACACGTTCTGCCTCGATGCGACGACCTTCACCCACGAGGGCCAGCTGTACTACCTGTGGGCGCAGAAGCAGGACGATATCGAGGGCAATTCGAACCTGTACATCGCGCCCATGAAGACGCCATGGCAACTCGGCGGCGCGCCGGTCATGCTGAGCAAGCCGGAGTACGACTGGGAATGCCAGGGCTTTCGCGTCAACGGCGGCCCGTCGGTGCTGAAGAAGAATGGCAGGATCTTCGTCACCTATTCGGCCAGCGCCACCAACCATCATTACGCGATGGGCCTGCTGTGGGCCGACGAGCATGCGAACCTGCTGGACCCGGCGTCGTGGTCCAAGTCCGCGGAGCCGGTGCTGCAGACGTGCTTCGAGCACAAGATCTATGGTCCCGGCCACAACAGTTTTACCGTGGCCGAGGATGGATCAACCGTGCTCCTGGTGTACCATGCGCGGACTTATACTGAAATCGAAGGCGATCCGCTGTGGAATCCGGATCGCCATACCTTCGTCAAACCCTTGCGTTGGCGCGATGATGGCATGCCGGACTTTGGCCGGCCCTCGGTTGCATGAGCAATTGACTGAGTAAACAAGCGAGTGAACACTGAGCGATCGGCTGAGTGATCGCCGCGGTGAAAGCCCTGTCGCGCCGGCGCCTTTAGGAACAACTACGGATGGAATTGAGCATCGAGCAGGAACCGTTCGGCATCGCGCCGGATGGCCAGGCGCTGAGCCTTTATACACTGCGCAACCGCAGCGGGATGGTCGTCAAGATCACGAACTACGGCGGCATCCTCACCGAGCTGCACGTGCCCGACAAGGCCGGCAACCTGGCTGACGTCACGTTCGGCTTCGACGAGATCGCGCCTTACTTTACCGATGCGGTGCCGTACTTCGGCGCGCTGATCGGGCGCTACGGCAACCGGATCGCCGGTGGGCGCTTCGAGCTCGATGGCCAGCCGGTGCAGCTCGAAGTCAACAACGGCTCGAACCACCTGCACGGCGGTTCGCTCGGCTTCCACAAGCAGGTATGGCACGCCGTGCCGCTGGTGACGGACCTGACGATCGGCCTGAAGCTCACGCTCACGAGCCCGGACGGCGACCATGGCTACCCGGGCAAGCTGGACGTGACGGTCACGTATGAACTGAACGACGCCAACGAATTGCTCGTGAAGTACAGCGCAACGACCGACAAGGCCACGCCCGTCAACCTCACGCACCACGCCTACTTCAACCTGGCGGGCCGCGGCTCGATCCTCGGCCATGAACTGGCGATCCACGCCGACCGCTACACGCCGATCGACGCGAACTCGATCCCGCTGGGGCCGCTGGCCTCCGTGGAAGGCACGCCATTCGACTTCCGCACGGCGCGGCCGATCGGCGCGCAGATCGATGCCGCCGACGAACAGCTGAAGAACGGGCTTGGCTACGACCACAACTTCGTGCTGAACAAGCCCGAAGCCAAGACGCTGAGCCTGGCCGCCACCTTGCGCGACCCGGCATCCGGCCGCGTCCTGGAGCTGTACACGCAGGAACCGGGCGTGCAGTTCTACAGCGGCAACTTCCTGGACGGTTCGCTGTCCGGCAAGGGCTGGCAATTCGGCCACCGCGAAGCCCTGTGCCTCGAACCGCAGCACTATCCGGATTCGCCGAACAATCCCGATTACCCCAGCACCATCCTGCGCCCGGGCGAAACGTACGCGACGCGGTCGCTGTACCGGTTCACGGTCCAGGCTTAACCGCCAGCAAAACTGGGGACGTACCCCTGTTTCCAGGAAATTTCCTAGAAACAGGGGTCCGTCCCCAGTTTTTCAGTTCAGTCCTAAACAAGTTGCTTCAAAAATAGGGACGGACCCCATTTTTCGGGAAATATTTCTTGGAAAATGGGGTCCGTCCCCATTTTTTTTGGCAATTTTTCCCGCTGCGATATGTTTTTTCATATCGCTGACCATTTTTTATTCATTGGAATAACATCATTCCATTCTTTAACATTCGTAAATCAAAGCTCGACGGGGGATTGCCAGTTCGCCGGGCGCAGAACAACTCTGGAGAAGCGAATGTCTGAGACGAAAAAGAATGTAAAGCTGCGGTCCGCCGAATGGTTCGGCACCGAGGACAAGAACGGCTTCATGTACCGCAGCTGGATGAAGAACCAGGGCATTCCCGACCATGAGTTCCAGGGCAAGCCCATCATCGGTATCTGCAATACCTGGTCGGAGCTGACGCCTTGCAACGCCCACTTCCGCAAGATCGCAGAGCACGTCAAGAAGGGCATCATCGAAGCCGGCGGCTGGCCGGTCGAGTTCCCCGTGTTCTCGTCGGGCGAATCGAACCTGCGCCCGACCGCCATGCTGACCCGTAACCTGGCATCGATGGATGTCGAGGAATCGATCCGTGGCAATCCGATGGATGCCGTCGTGCTGCTGGTCGGCTGCGACAAGACCACCCCCGCGCTGCTGATGGGCGCCGCCTCGTGCGACATCCCGGCGATCGTCGTCACCGGCGGCCCGATGCTGAACGGAAAACTGAACGGCAAGAGCATCGGCTCCGGCACCGCCGTCTGGCAGCTGCACGAACAAGTCAAGGCCGGCGAAATCTCGATGCATGATTTCCTGGCCGCCGAAGCGGGCCACTCGCGCTCGGCCGGCACCTGCAACACGATGGGCACCGCCTCCACGATGGCCTGCATGGCCGAGGCCCTGGGCACGTCGCTGCCGCACAACGCCGCGATCCCTGCCGTCGACGCGCGCCGCTACGTGCTGGCGCACATGTCCGGCATGCGCATCGTCGACATGGTGTGGGAAGACCTGCGCCTGTCGAAGATCCTGACCAAGGAAGCATTCGAGAACGCGATCCGCGTGAACGCCGCGATCGGCGGTTCCACGAATGCCGTGATCCACCTGAAAGCGATCGCCGGCAGGATCGGTGTAGATCTCCAGCTGGAAGACTGGACGAAAATCGGCCGCGGCACGCCGACCGTCGTCGACCTGCTGCCGTCGGGCCGCTTCCTGATGGAAGAGTTCTACTACGCCGGCGGCCTGCCGGGCGTGCTGCGCCGCCTGGGCGAGAACGGCCTGTTGCCGAACCCGGAAGCGCTGACCGCCAACGGCAAGACGATCTGGGAAAACAACAAGGATGCGCCGATCTACGACGACGAAGTCATCCGCCCATTGGACAACCCGCTGATCAAGGATGGCGGCATCTGCATCCTGCGCGGCAACCTGGCGCCGCGCGGCGCCGTGCTCAAGCCGTCCGCCGCATCGCCGCACCTGATGCAGCACCGCGGCCGCGCCATCGTGTTCGAGGACTTCGACCACTACAAGACGCGCATCCTCGATCCGGACCTGGACGTCGATGAAAACTGCGTGCTGGTGATGAAGAACTGCGGCCCGAAAGGCTACCCGGGCATGGCCGAAGTGGGCAATATGGGCCTGCCGCCGAAGATCCTGGCCAAGGGCATCAAGGACATGGTGCGCATCTCCGACGCCCGCATGAGCGGCACCGCCTACGGTACCGTCGTGCTGCACGTGGCGCCGGAAGCGATGGCCGGCGGCCCGCTGGGCATCGTCAAGGATGGCGACATCGTGTCGCTGGACTGCGCCGGTGGCCGCCTCGACCTGGAGATCTCGGACGAAGAGATGGCCGCCCGCCTGGCCGCCCGTGCCGAAGTGAAGAACGACCTGCCGAAGACCGGCTACGCCGGCCTCTACATCGACCACGTGCTGCAGGCCGACGAAGGCTGCGACTTCGACTTCCTGGTCGGCACCCGCGGTTCGAAGGTACCGAAGCACTCGCATTGATGTCACGCCGGGCCGCACCCGGCCCAGGCCAACAACGCTTTCATCGCCGGCGCCGCTGCCCACTCCCCCTCGTGGCGGCGCCGGCACCCAATCTCGGAGTCCTCCCATGCTGCTCGTACAATTCAAGAACAAAGACGGCGCCCGCCACGTGGGCATCCTGGAAAACGACACGCTGCGCGTGATCGACGGCTACACCACCACCTACGCGCTGGCGCAAGCCGCGATCCGCAACAAGCAGGGCCTGGCCGCGCTGGCCGAGGCATCGGTCGGTTCGACCACGGTGGCCTACGCCGACGTGACCCCGCTGGCACCGCTGGACCATGAGGACGCCGCCCACACCTACGTGACCGGCACCGGCCTGACCC
Source organism: Pseudoduganella lutea (assembly GCF_004209755.1). NCBI lineage: Bacteria > Pseudomonadati > Pseudomonadota > Betaproteobacteria > Burkholderiales > Oxalobacteraceae > Pseudoduganella > Pseudoduganella lutea. Next base: position 5,455,710 of record NZ_CP035913.1, read on the forward strand.
ACCTGGGTTCCGCCGATGCGCGCGACGCGATGCACAAGAAGATCGGCGGCGACGTCGAAACGCTGTCGGACTCGATGAAGATGTTCCGCATGGGCGTGGAAGGTGGCAAGCCTGCCGCCGGCGAAGCGGGCGTGCAGCCCGAATGGTTCTACAAGGGCGACGGCTCGATCGTGGCCGCCACCAACGAAGCGCTGGCCATGCCCGACTTCGCCCTCGATGGCGGCGAAGAACCGGAAATCGCCGGCCTGTACGTGATCGGCGACGATGGCCAGCCTTACCGCCTGGGCTACGCGATCGGCAACGAGTTCTCCGACCACGTGACCGAGCGCCAGAACTACCTGTACCTGGCCCACTCGAAGCTGCGCGTCTGCGGCGTGGGCCCGGCGCTGCTGGTGGGCGAACTGCCGGCGCACATCGACGGCGTGTCGCGCGTGCTCGATACCGACGGCAACGTGCGCTGGGAAAAGGCGTTCGTCTCCGGCGAGAATAATATGTCGCACACGATCGCCAACCTGGAACACCACCACTTCAAGTACCAGCTGTTCAAGCGCCCGGGCGACGTGCACGTGCACTTCTTCGGCACGGCCACGCTGAGCTTCGCGGACAACATCTCCGTGCAGCCGGGCGAAACGTTCGAAGTGCAATCGCCGGCCTTCGGCCCGGCGCTGCGCAACAAGCTGACCGTGGTGGAGACCCAGGTCGCCCAGGTCAAGGCATTATGATCGACGCGAACCGCGGCATCATCACCGGGGAATCCCTGGTCGGCGGCATCGCCGTCAAGGGTAACGGCAGCGACTTCAAGGCCTGGAATCCGGCCCTGAACGCGCACATCGAGCCGTCGTTCCACACGGCGGACGCGGACCAGATCGACCAGGCGTGCCGCCTCGCAGGCACCGCGTTCGACACGTTCCGCGCCACGACCGACCAGGAACGCGCGGCGTTCCTCGACACCGTGGCAGAACAGATCGTGGCCATCGGCGACGACCTGATCGAGCGCGCGATGGCCGAGACGGGCCTGCCGCGCGTGCGCCTCGAAGGCGAGCGTGGCCGCACGGTCAACCAGCTCAAACTGTTTGCCGACCTGCTGCGCGAAGGCTCGTACCGCGACGTGCGCATCGATTCCGCGCTGCCGGAACGCGCGCCGCCGCGGCCGGACCTGCGCTATCGCCTGATCGGCGTGGGCCCGGTTGCCGTGTTCGGCGCATCGAACTTTCCGCTGGCGTTCTCGGTCGCCGGTGGCGACACCGCGTCGGCGTTCGCCGCCGGTTGCCCGGTCGTGCTCAAGGCGCACCCGGCGCACCCCGGCACGTCCGAACTGGTGGCGCGCGCCGTCGTGAAAGCCGTCGAACTGTGCGGCCTGCCGGCCGGCGTGTTCGCGCTGCTGACGGGCGTGGGCAATGCCATCGGGCAGACCCTCGTGGCGCATCCCGAGATCCAGGCGGTGGGCTTCACCGGCTCGCGCTTCGGCGGCATGGCGCTGATGGCGGTGGCCGCGGCGCGTCCGCAGCCGATCCCCGTGTATGCCGAGATGAGCAGCATCAATCCGCTGTTCCTGCTGCCGGGCGCCTTGAAGGCGCGCGGCGCCGACATCGCCCAGCAGTTCGCGGGATCGCTGACGATGGGTGTCGGCCAGTTCTGCACGAACCCGGGCCTGGTGCTCGGCATCGCCGGCCCGGACTTCGACGCCTTCGCCCATGCGGCGGCTGCCGCGCTGGGTGGCGTGGCCGCGGGCACGATGCTGACGGCCGGTATCGCCGGCGCTTACCAGCAGGGCGTGGCCGCGCTGGCGGGCCAGCAGGGCGTGAAGACGCTGGCGCTCGGCGCGCACGCGGAAGGCAAGGGCGGGGCGGCGCTGTTCGTCACGTCCGCCGACGCTTTCCTGGTCGAAAAGGCGCTGCACGGTGAAGTGTTCGGCCCGGTATCGCTGCTGGTGGCCTGCCGCGACGTGGAAGAGATGCGCCGCGTGACGGACCATCTCGAAGGCCAGTTGACCGCCACGCTGCAGCTGGAAGAAGATGATTACGATGCCGCCGCCACGCTGCTGCCGGCACTGGAGCGCAAGGTCGGCCGTATCCTGGCGAACGGTTTCCCGACGGGCGTCGAAGTGTCGACGGCGATGGTGCACGGCGGGCCGTTCCCGGCCACGGCCGATGGCCGCAGCACGTCGGTGGGTACCGGTGCCATCCTGCGCTTCCTGCGCCCGGTGTGCTACCAGAACCTGCCGCAGCGGCTGCTGCCGGACGCGCTGCGCGACGGTAACCCGCTGGGCATCTGGCGCCGCCGCGATGGCGTGCTGGGCAAGGAATGAGCGACAGGCTCGAACAACGGTTGTTGAATAAAAGTTGGATAAAAACGGGAGACAGAGCATGACTGATTTTGCCAAGTTCGGCAGTTTGCGCGGCAAGCGCGTATTCGTCACCGGTGGCGGCACCGGCATCGGTGAAGCGATCGTTGCATCGTATGCGGAGCAGGGCGCGATCGTCGCGTTCGTCGACATCGCCAAGGAACCCAGCCTGGCGCTGGTGGAGCGCCTCAAGGCCGCCGGCCACACGGCGCCCCTGTACCGCTACTGCGACATCACCGACATTCCCGCGCTGCAGAACACGATCGCCGAGCTGGCCGCCGAGATCGGCGACTTCGACGTGCTCGTCAACAACGCCGCCAACGACCAGCGCCACAAGCCGGAAGAAGTGACGCTGGAGTATTGGAACGAGCGCATCGCGATCAACCAGCGCCCCATGTTCTTCACGTGCCAGTCCGTGCTGGAAGGCATGAAGAAGAAGGGCGGCGGCTCGATCATCAACATCAGCTCCATGTCGTGGCATGCCAAGAACCCGGGCTACCCCGTCTACGGCACCACGAAGGCGGCCGTGATCGGTCTCACGCGCTGCCTGGCGCGCGATTTCGGCCCGCACAACATCCGCGTCAACACCGTGACGCCGGGCTGGGTGATGACCCAGCGCCAGATCGACCTGTGGCTGGACGACGCCGGCGAAGCGGAAATCAAGCGTGCCCAGTGCCTGCCGGGCAAGCTGATGCCGGAACACGTGGCCGCGATGATCCTGTTCCTGGGCGCCGACGACAGCGCCATGTGCACGGGCCAGGAATTCATCGTCGACGCGGGCTGGGTATAAACACGCCTTGCCGGGCTCGTGTCCACTTTGAGGCCTGACCCCGAAATCGGACACGGGCTCGGCTATGCCAGTTTGCTGTTCCGACTGTAGTTCCGATCGCAGCACGCTGCCACGGCAGCGCTTTTCATCGTTCGCCACATGAAACCTGCCTTGTTCCGGATACTGGCGGTGTCGGCCCTTGCCGCGCCTGCCGCCGCATTTGCAGCACCACCTTCCCAGCCTGCAGCACAAACCCTCACGAGCCCCGACGGCAAGCTGGCCGTCACCGTCGCGCAGACGAAAGAGGGCGCTGTCACCTACAAGATCGCGCGTGCCGGCAAGCCGGTGCTGCGCGAGTCGGCGCTGGGCCTGTCGTTCGACGGCGCCGATTTCACGAAGAAGCTCGCCGCGCAGGACGTATCGGCCGAGCGCACGGTCAATGAGCAGTACGAGCTCGTTTCCGGCAAGCGCCGCAACGTCACGTATGCCGCCAACGAACGCACGTGGCGCTACCTGAACGCGGCAAGGCAGCCGCTGGAGATCACGTTCCGCGTGTCGAACGACGGCGTGGCCTTCCGCTACACGGCCCGCGCGCCGCAGCTGAAGTTCACGGAAGAGGCGACGACATTCGCGTTCGCGCCGCAGGCGCGCGCATGGCTGCAGCCGATGTCGGTGGCCAAGACGGGCTTCGCGCGCACCAACCCGTCGTACGAAGAGCACTATCGCGTGGACATCCCCGTGGGCACGCCGTCGCCGCTGGCGGCAGGCTGGGTCTTCCCCGCGCTGTTCCGCACCGGCGACACCTGGGTTGCGCTGACCGAAGCGAACCTCGACGGCACGTTCCACGCCTCGCGCCTGGCCGCGCAGTCGAAGGGCGGCGTGTACCGCATCGCCGGCCCGGCACCGCAGGAAACATTCACCGATGGCGCGTTGCTGCCCACGGCGCAAGGCCAGATGACGACGCCGTGGCGCGTGCTGGCCATCGGCAGCCTGGCCACCGTCGTCGATTCCACGCTGGGCACCGACCTGGCCGCGCCGGCGCAGGGGCCGATTCCGGCCTGGGTCAAGCCGGGCCATTCGTCCTGGAGCTGGGCGATCCTGAAGGATGACTTCACCACGTTCGGCACGCAGAAGCAGTTCATCGACTACGCGGCCGACATGGGCTGGGACTACACGCTGATCGATGCCTACTGGGACCAGAAGATCGGCTACGACAAAGTAAAAGAGCTGGTGGAGCACGCGAAGCCGAAGAACGTGGGCATCCTCGTCTGGTACAACTCGGCCGGCGCATGGAACGATACCGACATGAGCCCGCGCGGCAAGCTGCTCACTTCCGCCGACCGCCGCGCCGAATTCGCGAAGCTGCGCACGATGGGTGTAAAAGGCATCAAGGTCGATTTCTTCGGCGGCGACGGCCAGTCGATGATCGACTACTACGTGGGCATCCTGCGCGATGCGTACGATGCGCAGCTGCTCGTGAACTTCCACGGCGCCACGCTGCCACGCGGCTGGTCGCGCACGTGGCCGAACCTGGTCACCGCGGAAGCCGTGCGCGGCTTCGAGTTCGGCACGTTCGAGCAGAAGGACCAGGAGCCGATCGCAAGCCACGCGGCCATGCTGCCATTCACGCGCAACCTGTTCGACCCGATGGACTTCACGCCGATGGTGTTCGGCGACATTCCCAAGATCAAGCGCGCCACACGGAACGGCTTTGAACTGGCCGAATCGGTGCTGTTCGTGTCCGGCATCCAGCACTTCGCCGAAGTCCCGCAGGGCATGGCCACCGTGCCCGATTACGTGAAGGACTTCCTGCGCACGCTGCCGGCGCAGTGGGACGACAGCCGCTTCGTCGCCGGCGAGCCGGGCAAGTTCGCCGTGATCGCCCGCCAGGCCGGCGGCAAATGGTACGTGGCCGGTTTCAACGGCGCCGGGCAGGATTGCACCGTCGTGCTGGACCTGGCCTTCATCCGCGAGTCCGGCAAGCTCGCCATGGGCAAGCTCATTACGGACGGCGCGACCGACCGCGCGTTCACGCAGGCCAATGTCGCCGCATCGAAAAAGACCAGCATCAAGCTGAAAGCACGGGGCGGCTTCGTCGCCGTCTTCGAATAAAAACCATATCAGGAGATCTCATGATCAAGCGTACCATCCTCGCCCTCTCATTGGCTGTCTGCGGCAGCGCCTTCGCGCAGGTCGCCGTCACGATCGACACGGCCAAGCCGGGCCCCGTCATCGACAAGAACGTGTACGGCCAGTTCGCCGAACACCTCGGCACCGGCATCTATGAAGGCATGTGGGTGGGCCCGGGATCGAAGATCCCGAACACCAAGGGCTGGCGCAACGACGTGGTGGGCGCGCTGAAGGAACTGCGCGTGCCGCTAGTGCGCTGGCCGGGTGGCTGCTTCGCCGACGAGTACCACTGGAAAGACGGCATCGGCCCGCGCAGCAAGCGCCCGGTGAAGGTCAATACCAACTGGGGCAACGTCACCGAGGACAACGCCGTCGGCACGCATGAATTCTTCGACCTGGCCGAACTGCTGGGGTCCCAGGTGTACATCAACGGCAACCTGGGCACCGGCTCCGTGCAGGAAATGAGCGAGTGGATCGAGTACATGACGTCGCCGAGCAAGTCGACGCTGGCCGAGATGCGCCGCAAGAACGGCCGCGACAAGCCGTGGAAAGTGGACTTCTTCGCCGTCGGTAACGAGATGTGGGGCTGCGGCGGCAACATGAATGTCGAGCACTATACAAACCTGTACAAGAACGCCACCACGTTCCTGCGCGCGCCGAAGGAATACAAGCCGCAATTCATCGCAAGCGGCAGCCACACCGACGACGTGAAATGGTCTGACGTGCTGACGCGCGAAGTCAAGAACGACATGGCCGGCGTGAGCTTCCACTACTACACGATCCCCACGGGCAAGTGGGAAGTGAAGGGCGCCGCCACCGGTTTCCCGGAATCCCAGTGGTTCAGCACGATGCAGAACACGCTGAAGATGGACAAGTTCATCCGTGACAACAAGGTCGCGATGGACAAGAACGATCCGGAGAAGAAAGTGGGCCTGTTCGTCGACGAATGGGGCACCTGGTATGACGTGGAACCGGGCACCAACGCCGGCTTCCTGTACCAGCAGAACAGCCTGCGCGATGCCGTCGTTGCCGCGCTGAACTTCAACATCTTCCATGAACACGCCGACCGTGTGCGCATGACGAACATCGCGCAGATGGTCAACGTGCTGCAGGCGATGATCCTGACCGACAAGACGCGCATGGTGCTCACGCCGACCTACCACGCCTACAAGATGTACGTGCCGTTCCAGGATGCGACGTCGCTGCCGGTCTCGCTGGAGAACAACACCACGTACAGCGCCGGCAGCCAGTCGGTGCCGCAGGTGAGCGCCTCGGCCGCGCGCGCCAAGGATGGCAAGGTGTACCTGGCACTGGTGAACACGGACCCGAACAAGGCGACCGAAGTCACCGTCAACGTGGGCGGCGCCGCTGCAGGCAAGTTCGCGGGACAGGTGCTGACTTCGGCGAAGATGGACGCGCACAACACGTTTGAAGCGCCGAACGCCGTGAAGCCGGCGGCGTATGCCGCGCAGGCCGCGGGCGGCAAGCTGACCATCCAGCTGCCGGCGAAATCCGTGGTCGTCGGCTCGGTCGAGTAAGCGCATGAAGACAGGAACGCTTGCGGCCTCGCTGGCCGCGGCGGGCCTGCTGACCCTCACCGCCTGTGGCGGTGGGGCGGCAGCGACTCGCCCGCCACGAATTCACCCACCGTGACACCACCCGTCGTGACCACGCCCACGACGCCGACCACGCCCACCACGCCGACGGCCCCCGTGCAGACGCCGGTCACGTTCGCCAATGTCGGCGTGCACGACCCTTCCGTCGTGCGTGTCGACGGCACGTTCTACATCTTCGGTTCGCACCTTGCCGCGGCAAAGTCCACGGACCTGATGAACTGGACGAAGATCGCCGACGGCGCCACCGCCACCAATCCGCTGTTCGCGGACGTGACGAAGGCGCTGGCGGAGACATTCGCCTGGGCGCAATCGAATACGCTGTGGGCGCCGGACGTGATCCGGCTCGACGATGGCAAGTTCTATTTCTACTACAACGCCTGCAAGGGCGATTCGCCCCGTTCAGCGCTGGGCGTGGCGGTGGCCGACAGGATCGAAGGCCCGTACGTGGACAAGGGCATCATCCTGAAGTCCGGCATGTGGGGCGAGGCCGGTGCCGACGGCACGATCTACGACGCGGTGAAACACCCGAACGTGGTCGACCCGCAGGTCTTCCGCGACAAGGACAACAAGCTGTGGATGATCTACGGATCCTACTCGGGCGGCATCTTCATCCTGGCGATGGACCCGGCCACCGGCAAGCCGCTGCCGGGCCAGGGCTACGGCAAGCACCTGCTGGGCGGGAACCATGCGCGCATCGAAGGCGCGTACGTGCAGTACAGCCCCGAGAGCGGCTACTACTACCTGTTCACGTCGTTCGGCGGGCTCGATGCGAATGGTGCCTACAACGTGCGCGTGGCCCGTTCACGCAATGCCAACGGCCCCTACGTGGATGCGAAGGGCACCGACATGTCGACCGTGAAATCGGATCCATCGAAGCCGCTGTTCGACGACGCCAGCATCGCGCCGCACGGCCAGAAGCTGATGGGCAACCACCAGTTCGCGCTGGCCGCCGGTGAAACCGGCACGGCCGCCGGCTATGTTTCGCCTGGCCACAACAGCACGTACTACGATCCGGCCACGAAGCAGTACTTCATCATTTTCCACGCCCGCTTCCCTGGTACCGGGGAATTCCATGAAGTGCGCACGCACGAGATGTTCATCAACGAGGATGGCTGGCCGGTGGTGGCGCCGTTCCGCTACGTGCCGCTGGGCCAGGCGGCCGGTGCGCCATCGGCAACGGTCGCCGCCGCCGATGTCGCCGGTTCGTACAAGCTGGTCAACCACGGCAAGGACATTTCGGCAGCCATCAAGCAGTCGCAGTCCATTACGCTGTCGGCCGACGGCAAGGTGTCGGGAGCGGTATCGGGCACGTGGACGCACAAGGGCAGCAACCGCATCGCGCTGGCCATTGATGGCACGGCGGCCGCCTACAGCGGCGTGCTGTCGCGTCAATACAATGCCAACGCGAATGCGTTCACGGTGACGTTCTCCGCGCAGAATGCGGACGGGGTGTCGCTGTGGGGTGCCAGGACGGGCAACTGAGGCAGCGTTAGCGAAGCAGTTAACTGAAGCGAATGCCGTGCGCAGGGGTTTCCCCGGTCCGCATGCATTTACTCCAAGAGCGTGAGGCTGGGGTCAGGGAGGAGTGCTGGCATGCATGCCAGCACCGTTCCGCGGGCGCGAAGCATGCTTCCCGAAACCCCCGCTTCACCCCGCCGGGTCTGACCCCAGCAGTTCGCGGCTGGGTGTCATGTATGCGTTCCCAGCGCACGAGCAAGTGCGGCAAGAGTAATAGAAGGAGATATGCAATGAAGTATCGCAGTTTTGTATTGGCGGCCGCGCTGCTGGCGGGCACCGCCAGTGCCCAGGCCACGCAGGTCGGCGTGCACGACCCGGTGATGGCGAAGGATGGCAAGACGTATTACGTGTTCTCCACCGGCCCGGGCATCACGTTCTACAGCTCGAAGGACATGAAGAACTGGCGCTCTGAAGGCCGCGTGTTCGCGCAGGACCCGGTGTGGGCGAAGACGGCGGCACCGTCGTTCGACGGCCATATCTGGGCGCCGGACATCGTGCACCGCAACGGCAAGTACTATCTGTACTACTCGGTGTCGGGCTTCGGCAAGAACACGTCCGGCATGGGCGTGACGGTCAACAAGACGCTGGACCCGCGTTCGCCTGACTACAAGTGGGAAGACCAGGGCATGGTGATCCAGTCCGTGCCGGGCCGCGACCTGTGGAATGCGATCGACCCGGCCGTCATCGCCGATGAACAGGGCAATGGCTGGATGTCGTTCGGTTCGTTCTGGACGGGACTGAAGTTGTTCAAGCTGAACGCCGACTGGACGAAACCGGCCGAGCCGCAGGAATGGCACACGATCGCGCGGCGCGAGCGCCCCGCGTTCGAACCGGACGAATCGGCCGCGCCTGCGGAGATCGAGGCACCGTTCATCTTCCGCAAGAACGGCTACTACTACCTGTTCGCTTCGTGGGGCCTGTGCTGCAAGAAGGAGCAGAGCACCTATCACGTGGTCGTCGGCCGGTCAAAGGCCATCACCGGGCCCTACCTGGACAAGGACGGCAAGGACATGGCCAAGGGCGGCGGCTCGCTCGTCATCAAGGGCAACCGCGAGTGGGTGGGCCTGGGCCACAACAGCGCCTATACGTTCGACGGCCGCGACGTGCTCGTGCTGCATGCGTACGAAACCGCCGATGACTACCGCCAGAAGCTGAAGGTGCTCGACATGAAGTGGGATGGCGCCGGCTGGCCGGTCGTCGACCCCGAGCAACTGAACAGCTACCAGAGCGTGCTGCTGCCGGCCGGCGGCAAGTAAGCGACTGCCGAGCCCGTGTCCACCATGGGGTCAGGCCTCAAATCGGACACGAACTGAACTGTCACCAAGGATAAGCTCGTGTCCACTTTCGTGCCTGACCCCGAGGTGGACACAGCCTGAACCGTTGCTGCTCTGCGTAAAACCGTGGCGGCAATTGATGAGCCCGTGTCCGATTTTGGGGTTGACCCCAAGGTGGACACGGGCTGAACTTTAGGGAATTGAACATGCCCACTCTCCGCCACTTCGCCCTCGCCGCCGCCCTCTGCGCGGCAAATTCCGCCTATGCGGCCGACCTGTTCCCGCTGCGCGACGTGCGCCTGACGGCCAGCCCCTTCCTGCAAGCTCAGCAAACCGACCTGCGCTACCTGATGGCGCTCGATCCGGATCGCCTGCTGGCACCGTTCCGCCGCGAGGCGGGGCTGCCGGCGGTGAAGCAGTCGTATGGCAACTGGGAGTCGTCGGGCCTGGATGGCCACATGGGCGGGCATTACCTGTCGGCGCTGGCGCTGATGCACGCGGCGACCGGGGACCAGCAAGTCAAGGACCGCCTCGACTACTTCGTGCGGGAGCTGAAACGCTGCCAGGACGCCGGCGGCGACGGCTATCTCGGCGGCGTACCGGGCGGAAGGGAGGCGCTGGACAAGATCGCCCGGGGCGAGCTGCAGGCGGATAATTTCAGCGTCAACGGCAAGTGGGTGCCGTGGTACAACCTGCACAAGACCTTTGCCGGCCTGCGCGATGCGTACAAGATCGGCGGCAATGCCGAGGCGAAGGCAATGCTCATCAGGTACTCGGACTGGGCTCTCGCCCTCACGTCGAAGCTGACCGACACGCAGATGCAGGCCATGCTGCGCGCCGAGCATGGCGGCATGAACGAAGTGCTGGCCGACGTGGCCGAGATGACGGGTGACGACAAATACCTGAAGCTGGCGCAGCGTTTTTCCCATCGCGCCGTGCTCGATCCGCTGGAGCAGGGCAAGGATCAGCTGACCGGCCTGCACGCCAACACGCAGATTCCAAAAGTGATCGGCTTCGAGCGCGTGGGCACGCTGGCGAACGATCCGAAGATGCGCGCGGCGGCGCGTTTCTTCTGGCAGACGGTCGTCGAAAACCGCAGCGTGGCCATCGGCGGCAACAGCGTGCGCGAGCACTTCCACGACCACAAGGACTTCGGCCCGATGATCGACGACGTGGAAGGCCCGGAAACCTGCAACACGTACAACATGCTCAAGCTCACCGAGCTGCTGTTCGCCGACAAGCCGCAGTCCCGCTACGGCGACTACTACGAGCGCGCGCTGTACAACCACATCCTGTCGTCGCAGCGCCCCGAAACGGGCGGTTTCGTGTACTTCACGCCGATGCGCCCGAACCACTACCGCGTGTATTCGCAGGTGGAGGAGGGCATGTGGTGCTGCGTGGGCTCGGGCATCGAGAGCCATGCGAAGTACGGCCAGTTCATCTACGCGAAAGAGAAGGATGTGCTGTTCGTCAACCTGTTCATCCCGTCCGAACTGGCGTGGGCGGAAAAGAACGTGCGCATCACGCAGGCCACGGCGTTCCCGGACGAGGACACCACCCGCGTCACCGTCCATGGCACGGGCAAGTTCGCAATGAAGCTGCGCCATCCGGCCTGGGTGGCGAAAGGCGCGCTGGCGGTGAAGGTCAACGGCAAGGCGGTGAAAGCCACCGCCGGCGACGATGGCTACGTCAGCATCGACCGGGCATGGCGCGATGGCGACACGGTCGAGCTGAAGCTGCCGATGAAGACGCACCTGGAACAGATGCCCGACAAATCGAACTGGTATGCGGTGATGCACGGCCCGATCGTGCTGGCCGCGAAGACGACACCTTTCAAGGACGAGAAGCTGAACGTACTGGCCGACGATTCGCGCATGGGTCACATCGCCAAGGGCGAAATCTGCCCGCTGGGCGCGGCGCCCATGTTCGTGTCCGACGCGAAGGACTTCACGAGCAGGATCCGGCCCGTAAAAGGCCAGCCGCTGACGTTCACGGCGCCGGACCTGATCCGCGGCCCGGGCAACGCGAAGAACCTGCAACTGATCCCGTTCTTCCGCCTGCACGACGCGCGTTACACGATGTACTGGCAGCGTTCCACGCCATCCGGCTATGCGGCCCTGCAGCAGCAGACCGCGCAGGAGGAACAGGAGCGCCTGGCCCTGAATGCCCGCACGATCGACCAGGTGGCGCCGGGCGAGCAGCAGCCCGAGTCCGACCATGCGTTCAAGGGGGAGGGCGCCGATGCCGGCGTTAACGCCGGCCGCCACTGGCGCCACGCGACCGGCTGGTTCAGCTACGTGCTGAACAACCCGAAGGGCGAGGCCAAGGTGCTGCGCCTCACGTTCGCCTCCGGCGATGCTGGCCGCAAGTTCGACATCCTCGTCGATGGCAAGCCGTTGCAGTCGATGACGCTGAAGGAAGAGGGCGAGGCCTTCTACACGCGCGATGTCACGCTGCCCGAAGGCCTGGGTAAGAAGATCGAAGTGAAATTCGTCGCGAAAGAAGGCTCGATCGCCGGCGGCCTGTATGGGCTGCGCCTGCTGCGATAGCAAAAAAGATATGGCAGACTGATAAAAATATATTGGTTCGGCATGGCAATTTCTTCTACCATAGCCGCAAAAGAATAATGGCATTCGCCCATATTGCATGGATCGTCTGCTTCCGCAATCGCACCATCCACAGCACGGAGACACGCATGACTGTACAGCGCAGGACTTTCATCGCCGCAGCGGCATTGGCATTGGCCGGTACCACCTTCCCCGCCCTGGCGGCCAAACCCCTCGTGATGGGCTTCTCGCAAGTCGGCGCGGAGTCCGAATGGCGCACCGCGAACACCGTGTCCGTCAAGGATGCGGCCAAGAAGGCCGGCGTCAACCTGAAATTCGCCGATGCGCAGCAGCGCCAGGAAAACCAGGTCAAGGCGATCCGCTCGTTCATCGCCCAGAAAGTGGACGTGATCGCGTTCTCGCCCGTCGTGGAATCGGGCTGGGACACGGTGCTGCGCGAGGCCAAGGCCGCCAACATCCCCGTGATCCTGACCGACCGCGACGTGAACGTGGCCGACAAGTCGCTGTACGTGACGCTGATCGGTTCCGATTTCGTCGAAGAAGGCCGCCGCGCCGGCCGCTGGCTCAACGAGTTCGTGAAGAAGCAGCCGGGCAAGACGTTCAACGTCGTGGAACTGCAGGGCACCGTGGGTTCGGCGCCGGCGATCGACCGCAAGGCCGGTTTCGACGAAGTCACCAAGGGCAATGCGCAACTGAAGCTGCTGCGCACGCAGACCGCCGAATTCACCCGCGCCAAGGGTAAAGAGGTGATGGAAGCGTTCCTGAAGGCGCACGGCAAGACCATCAACGTGCTGTTCGCGCACAACGACGACATGGCCATCGGCGCCATCCAGGCCATCGAGGAAGCGGGCCTGAAACCGGGCAAGGACATCGTCATCGTGTCGATCGATGGCGTGCGCGGCGCGTTCGAAGCCATGATCCAGGGCAAGCTGAACGTCTCCGTGGAATGCAATCCGCTGCTCGGCCCATTGCTGATGCAGACGGCCAAGGACGTCAAGGCCGGCAAGCAGGTGCCGAAGCGCCTCGTCGTCGAGGAGCGCGTGTTCCCGGCCGAGGTCGCGCTGAAAGAATTCCCGAACCGTAAGTACTGAGCATGGGCGCCACGCAGCCGGTCCTGGAGCTCACCGGCATCCATAAAAGCTTCCCCGGCGTGAAGGCGCTGTCCAATGCGGGCCTCCGCCTGTATCCGGGCGAAGTGCATACGCTGATGGGCCAGAACGGCGCGGGCAAGTCCACGCTGATCAAGGTGCTGACGGGTGTGTACACGCCCGACGAAGGCACCATGGTGCTCGACGGCCGGCCGATCCAGCCCGATTCCACGCTCGAGGCCCAGGAGCTGGGCATTTCCACGGTGTACCAGGAAGTCAACCTGTGCCCGAACCTGTCGGTAGCGGAAAACATCTTCATCGGCCGCTATCCGCGCACGTGGTTCGGCGTGGACTGGAAATCGATGCGCGAGCAGGCCGCCACGTTGCTGCGCCAGCTGGAAGTCGATATCGACGTGACGCAGCCGCTGGCGCGCTATTCGCTGGCGATCCAGCAGATGGTGGCGATTTCGCGGGCGCTGAACACGTCGGCGAAAGTGCTGATCCTCGACGAGCCGACGTCCAGCCTGGACGAGGCGGAAGTGCAGCTGCTGTTCCGCGTGCTGCGCCGCCTGCGCCAGGAAGGCATGGCGATCCTGTTCGTCACGCACTTCCTTGATCAGACCTACGCGATTTCCGACCGCATCACGGTGATGCGCAACGGCGAGCGCGAAGGCGAATACCCGGCCAGCGAGCTGTCCCGCCTCGCGCTGGTCAACAAGATGATCGGCGCGCCGGCCCAGCAGGCCGAGGATACCGCGCCAAAGGCGCAGGAAGCCCACCATGCCGGCGGCACGCTGATGACCATCGAGGGCCTGGGCCGCCGGGGCGCGCTGAAACCCGTCGATGCCGAAGTGAAGCAGGGCGAAGTGCTGGGCCTCGTCGGCCTGCTGGGCTCGGGCCGCACGGAACTGGCGCGCCTGCTGTTCGGCGCGGACAAGGCCGACATGGGCAGTATCACGATCGGCGGCAAGACGGGCCGGTTCGATACGCCGCGCGACGCGATCGCCGCCGGCATCGGCTTCTGCTCGGAAGACCGCAAGCATGAAGGCGCGATCCTGTCGCTGTCGGTGCGCGAGAACCTGATCCTGGCGATGCAGGCGCGTGCCGGCGTGATGCGCGCGATCCCGATGAAGCTGCAGCAGGAGATCGCGGAAAACTACGTGAAATGGCTGGGCATCAAGACGGCCAGCATCGAAACGCCGATCGGCACGCTGTCCGGCGGTAACCAGCAAAAGGTGCTGCTGGCGCGCTGGCTGGCCACGGACCCGAAGCTGATGATCCTGGATGAACCCACGCGCGGCATCGACGTGCGCGCCAAGGGCGAAATCATGGATTACGTGACCACGCTGTGCAAGACCGGCATGTCGGTGCTGTTCATCTCGTCCGAACTGCCCGAGGTGCTGCGCTGCAGCGACCGCATGGTGGTGCTGCGCGACCGCGAAAAATGCGGCGAGTACGTGCGGGGCGACCTGGACGACCAGACCGTGCTGCAGGTGATCGCGGGAGAAGAACTGGAAGGAACACGCGCATGACGCAGTTGAACATGGCGCCGCCGGCGCCGGCCGCCACGGTGGCCAAGGCCAGGCCGGAAAAGGCTTCCCTGTTGTCGCACTCGCTGGCCAAGCCGATCCTGGCGCTGGCCGCGTTGCTGGTGCTGGACATCGTCTTCATTCCCGGCTTCCTGAGCCTGGAAATCAAGGATGGCCACCTGTATGGCCCGCTGATCGACATCCTGAACCGCGCGGCGCCGCTGATGCTGGCGGCGCTGGGCATGACACTGGTGATCGCCACGCGCGGCATCGATATTTCCGTGGGAGCGGTGGTAGCGCTCTCCGGCACCGTGGCCGCCATGCTGATCGGCGGCACGATGGTCATCAACAACGGCCAGCCGGAATACGTGGCGAACACGCCGATGCCGGTGGCGCTGGCCGCCGCGCTGGGCATCGCGATCCTGTGCGGCGCGTGGAACGGCGTGCTGGTCGCCGGCCTCAAACTGCAGCCGATCGTGGCCACGCTGATCCTGATGGTGGCCGGCCGCGGCCTGGCGCAGCTGTTCACGGATGGCCAGATCGTGACCGTGTACTACGAACCGTTCTTCTTCCTGGGCAGCGGTTACCTGCTTGGCTTGCCGTTCTCGCTGTGGGTGGTGGCCGCCGTGCTGCTGGTCGTGGGGCTGCTGCTGAAGAAAACGGCGCTGGGCCTGTTCATCCAGTCGGTCGGCATCAACCCGGTGGCCGCGCGGCTGGCCGGCATCCGCACCGCCACGCTGATCTTTTTCACCTACGTGTTCTGCTCCCTGTGCGCGGGCATGGCCGGCCTGATGATCAGCTCGAACATCAAGAGCGCCGATGCGAACAATGCGGGGATGCTGCTCGAACTGGACGCCATCCTGGCCGTCACGCTGGGCGGCACGTCGCTGGCCGGCGGCAAGTTCAGCCTCGTGGGCAGCATGATCGGCGCGCTGATCATCCAGACGCTGACGTGGACGATCTACTCGCTGGGCGTGCCGCCGGAAGTGAACATGGTCGTCAAGGCGATTGTCGTCTTCATCGTGTGCCTGTCGCAGTCGACGGGTTTCCAGAAGCTGTGGAAGGGCCGTAAATGAATACCGCTGTCATGACCAACAACGGCGCCGGCAGGGTGGACCCGAGCATCACGAGCGCACCATGGTTCACGTCGCTGGTCACCGTGATCCTGCTGGCCGTGCTGCTGGGCGCCGGCGGCGCCGCCTACGAGGGCTTCCTGTCCGGGCAGGTGATGCTGAACCTGCTGATCGACAATGCGCACCTGCTGGTGATCGCCGTGGGCATGGGTTACGTGATCCTGGCCGGCGGCATCGACCTGTCGGTCGGTTCCGTGCTGGCGCTGACGACGATGATCGCGGCCTGGCTGCTGAACGCGGGCTGGAATCCGCTGGCGGTGATCGCCATCGTGCTGGCCTTCGGCGCCGTGTTCGGTGCCTTCCAGGGCGCGCTGATCCACTACTTCCAGCTGCAGCCGTTCATCGTCACGCTGGCCGGCATGTTCCTGGCGCGCGGCCTGTGCTACCTGATCAGCATCGAATCGATCACGATCGAAGACCCGCTCTTCGTGGCCGCGTCGCAGACGCAGATTCCGTTCATTGGCGGGTTTATCTCGCCAAGCGCGGCGATCGCATTGATCGTGCTGGCGATTGCCATCTGGGCATCGCGCCGCACCGCCTTCGGCCGGGGCGTGTACGCCATCGGCGGCAACGAGCAGTCGGCACTGATGATGGGCCTGGACGTGGCGCGCACCAAGATCGGCGTGTATGCGTTCTCCGGCTTCTGCGCCGCGCTGGGCGGCGTGCTGTTCGCGTTCTACATGTTGTCCGGCTATGGCCAGCATGCGCAGGGCACCGAGCTCGATGCGATCGCCGCGGTCGTCATCGGCGGCACGCTGCTGACCGGCGGCTACGGCTACGTGGCCGGTGCGCTGTCCGGCGTGCTGGTGCTCGGAACGATCCAGACCCTGATCGCCTTCGACGGCACGCTGAGTTCCTGGTGGACGAAGATCGTCATCGGCGGCCTGCTGTTCCTGTTCTGCGTGGTGCAACGGCTGCTGTCCGTCCGCTCGCAACAATCCTGAGGAGTTTTAGATGAAGAAGCAAAGCCTCGGCGCCCTGGCGCTCGCGGTGGCGGCCGCCTGCGCGTGCGCCACGGACAGCGCGGGCAATCCCCTGTTCGCCGACAAGTTCACGGCCGATCCCGCCGTGCTGGTCGACAAGGGCCGCGTCTACCTGTACACCGGCCACGACGAAGCGCGCCCCAAGCCGCAGGACAAGGATTTCGTGCTGAACGAATGGCTCGTGTACTCGACCTGCGACATGAAGAACTGGACGGCGCACGGCACCGCGCTGCGCTACGACGTGTTCAAGTGGTCCGGCGGCTCGGCCTGGGCCAGCGACATCACGAAGGTCGGCAACAAGTATTATTTCTATGCGACCGTGCATGACAACAGCACCAATGCCAAGGGCATCGGCGTGGCGGTGGCGGACAGCCCGACGGGCCCGTTCCGCGACGCCATCGGCAAGGCGCTGATCACGAACGACATGACGATGGAAACCGATATCGCCTGGGACGACATCGATCCGGGCATCTTCATCGACGACGACGGCACGCCGTGGCTGTTCTGGGGCAACCAGACACTCAAGTTCGTGAAGCTCAAGAAGAACATGATCGCCATGGATGGCGACATCCAGACCACCAGCCTGCCGCACTACACGGAAGCGCCGTACGTCCACAAGCGCAACGGCATCTACTACCTGTCGTACTCGCGCGAATTCCCCGAGCACACGGTGTACGCGACGGCGAAGAAGGTGACGGGCCCGTGGCACTACCGCGGCAAGATCATGGACCAGAACAAGAAGACGCCGACGATCCACCAGGCGTTCGCCGAATTCAACGGCAAGTCCTACATCTTTTACCACAATGCGGACCTGCCGACCGGCGACGAGTTCCGCCGCTCGGTGGCCGTGGAAGAGTTCAAGTACAACGCGGATGGCACGATTCCGTTCATTCCACAGACGACCGAAGGCCCGGCCGCGAATCCGACGGCGGCCTGCAAGAAGTAAGCAGCCGCGCAGCCCCCGTTCGCGGGGCTTTTCCTTTGCAACGACATTCCTGGACTGGAGACACCTTGTTCAAGCCTACCCTACTCGAGCGTGCCATCTTTACCGCAGCAGCCATGCTGTGCACCGCCACGGCGCTGGCCGGCAACCCCCTCGTGAAGGACAAGTTCACCGCCGATCCGGCCGTGCTGGTCGATGGCGGCCGCGCGTACGTGTACGCGGGCCGCGACGAATCGCCGGACGACAAGGGCTATGTGATGAACGAGTGGCTGGTCCTGTCCAGCTGCGACATGAAGAACTGGAAGGAGCACGGCACGGCGCTGCGCTACGACACGTTCAAGTGGGCCAAGGATTCCGCCTGGGCCAGCGACATCATCAAGCACGACGGCAAGTACTGGTTCTTCGCCACCGTGACCGAGGGGGCTGCCAACGCCAAGGCAATCGGCGTGGCCGTGGCGGACAGCCCCACGGGCCCCTTCCGCGATGCCATCGGCAAGCCGCTCATCACCAACGCGCAGACGCTGCAGACCGACATCGGCTGGGACGACATCGATCCGACGATCTTCATCGACGACGATGGCACGCCTTACATGTATTGGGGTAACCAAGTGCTGAAGTATGCAAAACTGAAGCGCAACATGACGGAGCTCGATGGGCCGATCGTCACGGAAGGGCTGCCGCAGTTCACCGAGGCGCCTTACCTGCACAAGCGCAAGGGCATCTACTACCTGTCGTACTCGCGCGACTGGCCCGAATACACGGTGTACGCGACGAGCGACAAGGCGACGGGGCCGTGGCGCTACCGCGGCAAGATCATGGATGCGAACAGGAAGACCAAGACGGTGCACCACGCGTTCGCGGAGTTCAACGGCAAGTCGTATGTGGTGTACCACAACGCCGACCTGCCGGCAGGCGGAGAGCACCGCCGCTCGGTGGCGGTCGAGGAATTCAAGTACAACGCCGACGGCACCATTCCTTTCATTCCGCAAACCGCGGAAGGCCCTGCCGCCAACCCGACGGCAAGCTGCAAGTAAATACGCCGTTTGGTAAGGACTGCCGAGACCCGCGAAAGCGGGTTGCGGCGCGGCCTTCGTGGCTCACCCGATGCCGCAGTGAAACTCGGCAATGATATGATTCGCCGATGGATACACTCAATCCCAACTGGTTTTTGCGCGCGCGCCTGAAAACGCGGCAGCTGTTGCTGCTGATCGCGCTGGACGAACAACGCAACATCCACCGCGCCGCGGAAACGCTGCACATGACGCAACCGGCAGCCTCGAAGCAGATCAAGGATCTCGAAGAGATGCTGGACGTGAAGCTCTTCGAGCGCCTGCCGCGCGGCATGGAGCCCACGCTGTTCGGCGAAACGATGATCCGCCATGCGCGCATGGCCCTCACCAGCCTGTCGCTGGCGCATGACGACGTGCTGGCCCTGAAATCCGGGCTGGTCGGCCAGGTCGAGGTGGGCGTCATCATGACGCCGGCCATGTCGCTGCTGCCGAAGGCGATCGCCAAGGTCAAGCTGCAGGCGCCCCTGCTGCGCATCGGCGTGCACATGGAGCCGTCGAACACGCTGCTGTCGATGCTGGAGCGCGGCTCGCTGGACTTCATGATCGGCCGCATCCTCGAACACGACACCCATTCGCGGCTCACCTACGAGGAACTGACCGAGGAACCCGCGTGCGCCGTGGCGCGCATCGGCCATCCGCTGGCCAGTTCCCGAACCTGACGCTGAAGGACATCGCCAGCTACCCGTGGGTGCTGCCGCCGCAGGGCAGCATCCTGCGCCACCGCGTGGACATGATGTTCCGCCGCGCCGGCCTGGAGCCGCCCGCCAACACGGTCGATACCACGGCGCTGCTGCTGATCACGGCGCTGCTGCAGCAGACCGACACGCTGCACGTGATGCCGGTGGACGTGGCGCGCTATTACGAATCGCTGAACGTGCTGACGATCCTGCCGATCGAGCTGCCGTTCAAGATGGATGCATTCGGCATCGTCCAGCAGCAGGACCACCTGCTGTCACCCGGTGCCAACCTGCTGCTCACCGCCGTGCGCAGCGCTGCCAAGGAGGTGTACTGATGTCGTTCGTGTTCTCGAGCCTGAACCACCCGCAGCGGGTGCCACTGGCGGCGGAACTGCACTCGCGGCCGTTCCTGAAGCTGCGCGCGCCGGAACGCGTGTCGCACATCGCCGTGTTCGGCCATGGCCGCAACAACAATGCGCAGGCCCAGCACGAGCTGCTGGCGTCGCTGTGCGCGCACTTCGGCGTAACCGCGCCGGCCCGCGACGGCGGCTTCTTCTACCATGACTTCGGCCGCTTCCGCCTCAAGTGGGAACTGCATTCCGAGTTCGCCACGTACACGTTCGCCGAGCGCACGGACGATGCGGAAGACTTCGAGCGCATGCCGATCGAGCACGTGCCTCAGGAGTGGCTGCTGTCGCTGAAGGGCAGGATCCTGGTGGCGGCGCACGTCATCCTGCGCAAGGGCAGCGCCGGCGACCATGCGCCGGTGCAGGATCTGTTCGAGGGCGTGTCGCTGGCCGCCAGCAACGTGATGCAGGGCGGCGAAGTGTGCTCGGATTTCGCGATCCAGGCCGACGGCTTCTCGCGCTTCGTCGTCAACGACGTGCGCATGCGCGAACAGCAGGCCGGGCGCCTAGTGCAGCGCGTGCTGGAAATCGAAACCTACCGGATGATGGCGCTGTATGGCCTGCCGGCCGCGCAGCGCGCCGTGCCTGAGCTGAATGCCGTCGAAAAGGAACTGGCGGAGGCGACCGAGGCGCTGCTGCAGTCCGACGGTACCACCGAACAGACGCTGCTGCAGAAGATCACGCACCTGGCCGCACGAATCGAAAAGCTGTCGCTCGATAACAGCTACCGTTTCGCCGCGTCGAAGGCTTACTTCAAGCTGGTCAACACACGCATCGACGAGCTGCGCGAGACGCGGATCGAAGGCGTGCCCACCGTCGCCGAATTCATGGAACGGCGGCTCGCCCCGGCCATGAGCACGTGCGAGGCTGTCGCCGCCCGCCAGGAAGCGCTGGCACGCCGGATCGGCAACAGCAACGACCTGCTGCGCACCCGCGTGGGCATCGTGCAGGAAACGCAGAACCGGCAGATCCTGCAATCGCTGAACGCCCGCGCCGCCCAGCAGCTGCGGCTGCAGCAGGCGGTCGAAGGCCTGTCGGTGGCGGCGATCTCGTACTATGTCGTCGGCTTGCTCGGCTATTCCATCAAGGGCGCCAAGGGACTCGGCCTCGTGCCGAACCCCGACGCGCTGATCGGCATCGCCGTCCCGCTGGTCGCCGGCGCCGTCTGGCTCACGCTGCGCAATATGCACAAGCGCCTGCACCGCAGCCACCACGCCTGATTCGCTGCCGAAAAGTTGCCAAAAACCGGGGTCAGACCCCGATTTTTGGAAAGATTTCCTGGGATTGGGGTCTGACCCCGAATGTGCTGTTGTTGGTATGCCACGTTTGCGAGCCTCTGCGATAATGCGGCGTTGACTGGACATGCGGGATGCCATGGAGCGTTTGACGATGTGGGCGGTGGTGCTGTGCCTGGCCGGGTGTGCGGCGGGGGAGGTGGTGCCTGCCGGGCGGGATGTGGCGGCGCTGCGCTTCATCGGCGAGCAGCGCATCGCGTGGAAGGCGCAGTTCCAGGGGACCACGATCGGCGGCCTGTCCGGCATCGACTACGATGCGGCGAACGGCAGCTGGATCCTGGCCAGCGACGACCGTTCCGCCACCAATCCCGCGCGCTTCTACCGTGCCACGCTGCGCTTCACGCCATCGTCGTTCGATGCGGTGGAACTGACCGCCGTGCGTTATTTCCGCCAGGGCGACGGCAGCACGTATCCGGTGGAGCACGAGCGCGCGCAGGCCGGCGGGGTGGTGGCCGATATCGAATCGGCGCGCATCGATCCCCGTGACGGCACGATCTGGTACACGAGCGAGGGCGATGGCCGCCTTGGCCTCGATCCGTTCCTGCGCCAGGCCGACGCCGCCGGCCTGCTGCGCGCGGAGCTGCCGCTGCCGGCGTCGCTGCGCGAGTGGCCCGGCCACGAACGAGGGGTGCGCAACAACCTCAACCTGGAGGGCCTGTCGTTCGCGCCGGACGGCGCGAGCCTGTGGCTGGCGCTCGAGGCGCCGCTGGTGGAGGATGGCCTGCCGCCGACGCTGGACCATGGGGCGCCGGCCCGCATCACGCACCTCGATCGCGCCGGCAAGGTGCTGGCCCAGTATGCCTACCCGATCGGCGCCATTCCGGCACGGCCGGGCAATGGCATGGCTGCCGACACGGGCATTTCCGAGATCCTCGCCACCGGCCCGCGCACGCTGCTGGTGCTGGAGCGCTCGGCGGTGCAGGGCGACGAAGGCCGCTATCGCAACCATATCCGCCTGTACGAGGCGGACCTGCGCCAGGCGAGCGACATTCGCGGCGTGCCGGCGCTGGCCGGGGCCACGTTTGCGCCCGCTGCCAAGCGCCTGGTGCTGGATTTTGCCGCACTCGGCCTGCCGATGCTCGACAATGTCGAGGGCTTCGCCTTCGGCCCGCCGCTGCCGAACGGGCATGCCACGCTGGTCTTCGTCACGGACGACAATTTCAGCAAGCGCCAGGTCACGCAGCTGCTGCTGTTCGAAGTCCTCCCTCCATGACCATGCTTCGGCCATGAGCCGTGCCACCGCCATGAGCCGTGCTCGGCACTTTCAGGAAAGCCGGTAAGCTTGCGCTGAAGGGCTGCAGACAACATGGACGACATCGATTTTGGCAGGCTGATTCTGGACGAGACGCCCGACGCGGTGATCGTCACGACCACGGACGGCGTGGTGCTGTACTGGACAAGGGGCGCCGAATCCGTGTTCGGCTACACGGCGCAGGAAGCGCTCGGCCACACGCTGGGCGAGTTGATCGTGCCGCCCGAACTGCTCCATACCGAGCGCACCATCCTGTTCGACACGCTGGCCAACGGCTCGGCCAACTACGAATCCATGCGCCGCGCCAAGGATGGCTCGCTCATCTATATCGACAGCTCGAGCAAGGCGGTCCGGCATGCCTCGGGCCGGCCCGACTGCATCCTGTGGACGAAGAAGGACGTGACGCCGTTGCGCGTGATGCGCGACGCGGCGCTCGTCGGTGCCCGTTTCGGCACGCTGCTGGCATCGATGCCCGACGCGATCATCATGGCCAATGCGGCCGGCCGCATCGTGCTGGCCAACCGCCAGGCCGATGAACTGTTCGGCTACCCGGAGGGCGAGCTGCGCGGCCAGCTGCTCGAAGTGCTGATCCCGCAGCGCTACCGGCGCGAACACGTGGGCCAGCGCGTGGCGTATTCGCTGGCGCCCACGCAGCGGCCGATGGGCATCGGCCGCGAACTGTATGGCCTGCGCCGTAACGGCGAGGAATTCCCCGTCGAGATCAGCCTGTCGCCCTTGCCGACGGAAGAGGGCACGCTCGTGATGAGCGCGATCCGCGACATCAGCGAACGCAAGCGCATCGAGCACGCGCTGCAGGAAAAGAATGCCGAGCTGGCCGACGCGAGCCTGGCGAAGGACCGCTTCCTGTCGTCGATGTCGCACGAGCTGCGCACGCCGCTGAACGCCATCATCGGCTTCACCGGCACGCTGCTGATGCAGTTGCCCGGCCCCGTCAACGTGGAGCAGGAGCGGCAGCTGCGCACGATCCAGTCCAGCGCGCGGCACCTGCTCTCGCTGATCAACGATATCCTCGACATCACCAAGATCGCCTCCGGCAAGGTGCAGCTGAACAGGGAGCCGTTCGACTGCCGCCGGCTCGTGCAGGATGTGACGGCGATGTTCGCGCCGCTGGCGTATGAAAAGGGCCTGGCGCTGCACGTGAAGCAGGCGGAGCGCAACGTCACCGTCTGCACCGACCGGCGCGCGGTGCAGCAGATCGTCATCAACCTGATGAACAACGCGATCAAGTTCACCGAGCGGGGCGAGGTGCGGGTGGAGGTGGATATCGATGAAGACCCGACCGAACGGGCGGTGCTGATCGACGTGATCGACACGGGCATCGGCATCGCGCCCGACAAGCTCGGCCTGCTATTCAAGCCCTTCACGCAGATCGACCAGGGCACCACGCGGCAGTTCGAAGGCACGGGCCTGGGGCTGCACCTGTCGGAGCGGCTGGCGGGGCTGATCGGCGCCCGCATCGCCGTGCGCAGCCAGCCCGGGGAAGGCAGCGTGTTTACACTGCGGCTGCCGTATGCGCTGGAAGAATGCGCGCGACTGGAAGGGTGCGCCGCGCCGCAGGGTTGACCAGGGCGGCGGGCCGCCGGGTCCGTCATCAGGACGGCGCCACCGCCCCCGCGCCCATCGCCACGAACGTTTCCAGCAGCACCTTTGCCCGGAACGGCTTCAGGATCACGCGGCGCACGTCGCGCCCGCGCAGCGCCTCGACGAAATCCTGGTCCGCCTGCGCAGCCAGCACGGCGATCGGTATCGCCGCGTCGCTCGCCGTCTGCCCCTGGCGCACCAGGTCCAGCAGCGTGAGGTCGAGCGCGCTGCCGCTGTCAACGGCGATCACGGCACCGGCATAGCGGCGCTCGCGCAGCAGCCTTTGCGCCTGCGGCAAGGTGGCCGCTTCGTCGATCGCGTCCATGCCGAGCGATCGCGCCGTCAGCGATACCGTGCGGCGCAGCATGTCCGCCGGTTCGACCAGCAGCATGCGCCGTTCAGGCATCGGCGGCCTCGCGTGCCTTATCCTCTTCTTCACCCATCAACTGCTGCACCACCAGATGGCGCAGCGTGGACAGGATGGCCAGCTCCATGCCGTCGAGCTGGCGCGGGCGCGTGTCGATCACGCACAGGGTGCCCATCGCATAGCCGGACGGCAGCACGAGCGGCGCGCCGGCATAGAAGCGGATATGGGGCGGGCCCGTCACCAGCGGGTTGTCGGCGAAGCGCGGATCGCGCAGCGCATCCTCGATGACCATGATCTCGCTCTTGAGGATCGCGTGGCCGCAGAACGAGATATCGCGGCTGGTCTGGCACGTGATGCCCATGCCGATCGCCGCCTTGAACCACTGGCGATCGTCGTCGAGCAGGGTGATGAGGGCGATCGGCACGTCGAATTCCGCTGCCGCGAACTCGACGATCCGGTCAAACCGCGCCTCCGGCGGCGTGTCCAGCATCAGCAGGGCATACAGCGCGGCGATGCGGGCCGCTTCGTTATCGGGTTTGGGCGGTGCGAACATGATTTAACAGTAAAACACGGGCGTTTCCACTCTACCATGCCACTATTCCCCGCTTACACTTTTTTGCTCCCGTTCGCGTTGGATTTCTGGCAAGATGCGCCGCAGAGAAACTTCGCGGAGGCGATGCATGGCAGCAGGACGCAGGGGCCGCTGGGTCCGGCGCATCGGGTGGGGCCTGCTGGCCCTGGCGGTCGTCGTGGTGATGACGGTGTGGTTCTTCCTGCGCGGCAGCCTGGCCCAGCTCGACGGCAAGCGCGCCGCGCCCGGCCTGCATGGCGCCGTGACCGTGCACCGCGATGCGCTGGGCATTCCATCGATCTCCGGCGGCGACCGGCTCGACGTGGCCTATGCGACCGGTTTCGTGCACGCCCAGGACCGCTTCTTCCAGATGGACCTGCTGCGCCGCGTGGCGGCCGGCGAGCTGGCCGAACTGTTCGGGCCGAAGGCCTTGCCGACGGACCGCGAACACCGGCTGCACCGCTTCCGGGCCCGCGCCGCCGAAGCCTACCGCCACCTTCCCGAACCCGACCGGCAACTGATCGAGCGCTACGCGGCCGGCGTCAACGACGGCCTGAACGCGCTGGGCACACGGCCGTTCGAATATGGCCTGCTGGCCCAGGCACCGCGGGCCTGGTCGGCGCACGACACGCTGCTGGTGATCTGGGCGATGTACTTCGACCTGCAGGGCGCCGGCGCGCGGCGCGAGCTGTCGCGCGGCTGGCTGCGCGACAATTCGACGCCGGAACAGCTGGCATTCCTGCTGCCGCCGGCCTCGCGCTGGGATGCGCCGGTCGATGCCGCCGACATTGCGCTGGCGCCGGCGCCGATTCCCGCCACGGCACCGTCGTGGTGGGGCCAGCCGGGCACGCGCGACGCTGCATTGCTGGCGGCGGAAACGCTCGACACGATGGAAAGCAATGTGGGCAGCAATAACTGGGCCGTTGCCGGTACGCGCAGCGCGACCGGCGGCGCCATCGTGGCCGATGACATGCACCTGGGGATCAAGCTGCCCAACACGTGGTACCGCGCGCTGCTGCAGGTCCCGGACAGCAACGGCAGCACGCGCCGCATCGTCGGCGTCACGCTGCCCGGCACGCCGTTCGTCGTGGTCGGCAGCAACGGCCACGTGGCCTGGGGCTTCACCAACAGCTACGGCGACTTCCAGGACCTGGTGCCGGCCACCGCCGACCCTGCGCGGCCCGGCCAGGTGCGGCTGAACGGCAAGTGGGAAACGCCGGCGCTGCACCGCGAAACGATCCTCGTGAAAGGTGCGCCGGCCGAGACGCTGACGGTGCGCGAAACGTCGCGCGGGCCGCTGTTCGACAGCGCCGGCCGCACCTATGCGCTGCACTGGATCGCCCACCAGAGCACGCTCCTGAACGTGAACCTGCGGCGCCTGGAAGCCGTCGACACGCTGGACGAGGCGCTGGCAGTGGCCAACGCCGCCGGCATGCCGGCGCAGAATTTCATCGCCGGCGACGCGGCCGGCAATATCGGCTGGACCATCGCCGGGCCGCTGCCGCGCCGCGCCGGGACTGCCGACGCCACGTATCCGCTGGCCGATGGCGACGCCGGCTGGCAGGGCTGGCTGCAGGGCGCCGAGTACCCACGCGTGGTGAACCCGGCCGCGGGGCAGCTCGTGACGGCGAACAGCCGCCAGCTGGCCGGACCGGGCGCCGCGCTGCTGGGCGATGGCGGCTACGACCTGGGTGCGCGCACCCGCCAGGCGCGCGATGCGCTCGCGGCGCTGGGCGCGCGGACGGACGAGAAGGCCGTGTACGGGGTGATGCTGGACGACCGCGCGCTGTTCCTGGCGCCATGGCGTGCGCGTGCGCTGGCGCTGCTGGACGGCGCCGCCGTGCGGGGCAATCCGCAACGTGCCGAAGCCGCGCGCCTGCTGCGCTCGGGCTGGACGGGCCGCGCCAGCGTGGAGGCGAGCGGCTACCGGATCGCGCGCGGCTTCATGTGGAACCTTTACGACCTGCTCTACGGGGGCGCCAACATGCCGCTGAAGGAATGGAACGGCAACGCGGCGCTGGCCGGCAAGCGCTGGCCGGATGTGATCGAGCGCCTCCTCGACGAGCAGCCGCCCGGGTGGCTGCCGCGCCAGTACGCCAGCTGGCGTGACCTGCAGCTCGCCGCGCTCGACCGCACGATCGCCGACCTCACGCCGGACGGCAAGCCGCTGCGCGACGCGACCTGGGGCGCCTTCAATACGGCGGCGATCGCGCACCCGATCGCCGGGGCCGTGCCCGCGCTGCGCCAATGGCTGAGCGTGCCGGCCGACCAGCTGCCGGGCGACAGCAACTTGCCCCGCGTGGCCGGGCCCACGTTCGGCCAGTCCGAGCGCTTCACCGTTTCGCCCGGCAAGGAAGAGGGCGGCATCTTCAACATGCCGGGCGGGCAGAGCGGCCACCCGCTGTCGCCGTATTTCCTGGCCGGCCATGCCGACTGGGTGCGCGGTCGGGCGACGCCGCTGCTGCCGGGGCAGGTGGAGCACACGTTAGCCTTTGCCCCGTGATATGGCCGTTGTTTGGGTGCATAATGTGGCAGCGTAATGACAACCGAAGAGGCGTGCATGATCAACGATTTCGCTGCGGCGGCGCAGGCCACGATGGCCCATCTGCGGCGTCGGCTTGGCTTGCAGTTGTGGATGGTGACACGAACCGAAGGGGACGACTGGATCGTGCTGCATGTGGACGAGGCGGACGGGGCGCAAGGCAAGGAACATGGCGGCTATGGCGTCAAGCCGGGCCTGTCGCTACCGTGGACGGATACCTTCTGTTCGCGCATGGTGCTGGGCCATGGCCCCGGCGTCGCGCCCGCCACCGCTGACGTTCCCGCTTATGCGCACGTGCCCATGGCGGACAAGCTGCCGACGGGCGCCTATGTGGGCGTGCCCCTGCGCCGCTCGGACGGCTCGCTGTTCGGCACGCTGTGCGGGATCGACCCGCGCGCGCAGCCCGACGCGCTGCGCGACGAGCTCGATACGCTGAACCTGATGGGCGAACTGCTCAGCAAGATCCTGGGCGCGGAACTCGATGCCGGTGCCGAGTCGCGCCGTGCCGACCGCGTGGACGCCGATGCCACGCGCGACCCGCTGACGGGCCTCGTCAACCGCCGTGGCTGGGAGTTGCTGGTGGAGCGCGAGGAAGAACGCTGCAGCCGCTACGGCCACTCGGCCTGCGTGGTATCGCTCGACGTCGACGACCTGCAGTTCACCAACGACACGCAGGGCACGGCGGCCGGCGACAGCCTGCTGATCCGTACCGCGCGGGCGCTGGAAAGCGTGACGCGCGGCACCGATACCGTGGCCCGCCTCGGCGGCGACGAGTTCGCGATGCTGATGGTCGAATGCGATTATTTCGATGCGCAGGCGCTGCTGCTGCGGGTGCAGGAGGCGCTGGCCGCGGCCGACGTGCGGGCGGCGCTGGGCATGGCGCTGCGCAAGCCCGGCTACGACCTCGAGGAAACGTTCGCGATGGCGGACGCCGAGATGGGGCGGGCCAAGCAGAGCCGTAAGGTTTTGAACTGAGTGTTGAACTGAGCTTTACCCGACCTGCCGGGTCGCCGTCGCCACGGCGATCCGGTTCACGTCCTTCAAGCCGAACAGGGGCCGCAGCAGCGGCATGCGGCGCGCGATCTCGAAGATGCCGAAGCTGGCCGTGACGGTCAGCACCAGCAGTACGAGCCCTTCCGTGGCCGGCGGCAGCGCACTCCCGCGCAACAGCCGGGAGAAGCACACGATCAGTGTCTGGTGCAGGATGTAGACGGGAAACACGGCCTGCGTCAGGTATTGCCGCGCTGGGCCGTCGCCGGACAGGTGGCGGCGCGCAAAGCCGCACGCGGCCACGATCGCGCACCACTGACACGTGGCCCATCCGATGCGGGCCGTCACCGGCCATACCTGCAACGCTTCCGGCTGCCAGTGGTAGGCCACCAGCGCCGCCCAGCTGGCCAGCGCGATGCCGAGCGCGGGCCAGCGCAGCCGCTCCAGTTCGCGCCAGAAAGCCGCCTGGCCGCCGAGTACGGAGCCGGCCAGGAACAGCGGCAGGTACGTGGCGTGGTTGAACCAGTCGTCGACCAGCGCATGGGTTTCCTCGAAGTGGGGCTTGAGCGCGATGCGCACCAGCGCCAGCAGGGCTGCCGGCAGGACGAGGGCCCGCCACCCGGCCAGCAGCGTGGCCAGCCGGGCACCGGCGCGACCGAGCCATGCGGGGCCGAGCGTGCCGGCCAGCGCCGCCAGCACGAGGGCATAGGCCCACACATACGGCAAGTACCACAGGTGGTTCCACGTCGGCAGCAACAGGCAGTCGCCATCCTTGCAGAAGCCGCCGTAGGCGCGCAGATAAAGTCCCATGAAATCGGCGTAGCTGCCGGCATACCCCACTTTCTCGACGACCTCGAAATACGGCTGCGGCGGGACGATCACGAGCATGCCGAACAGCAGCGGCACGAGCAGCCGCGCGCTGCGCTCGCGCACGAATGCCGCGGCCGCCATCTTTCTCAGCAGGAAACCGGCCGCCGCGCCCGAGACGAGGAACAGCAGCGACATCCGCCATGGCGACGACAGCAGCATCAGCGGCTCGATCGCCGTGCCCGCGTGCGGGCTTTTCACGTGCCAGTCCCACGTCACGTAGTACATGCCCGTGTGGTACAAAAGCAGCAGGATGAAGGCGAGGATGCGGAGCCAGTCGAGGAAATACAGGCGTTGTTCGTTGTGCATGGCGCGGTCGTCGTGGGGAGGATGACGCCAGTCTGGTCCGGCGGGCAGCGGTGCGCCAGCACCTTGTGGCGACCCGGAGCGGCGCGTGGCGAGCCGGGATCAGCCGTCGGCCGGCTGCGCGGCGAGGGCGGCCAGCACGGCGGACCGGTATTGCCGGCTCAGCGGGACGGTGCCGCCGTCGGCCAGCTCGATCCGGCCGTCGCCTTTGTCGTTGGCGACGATGCGCGCCACCCAGGGCAGGTGGATGGCGGCGCGGCGGTGGCAGCGGACGAAGGCCGGGCCGACGGCGGCCAGCAGGCCGGCCAGCGTTTGCCGCAGCAGCGGTGCGCCGGCGCCGTCATGCAGCACGACGTAGTTGTCGGCCGTTTCCAGCCAGCGGATGTCGGCGATGCGCACGATGCGCGTGACGCCCCGCTCGGTGACGAGCAACTGGCGCAGCGGCAGCCCGGTGGCGGGCGCCGGCGCCACCGCGCGGCCGGCGAGGCGTTTGTCCAGCCGCTCATGCAGCCGCTCATGCAGCCGTCCTAGCGCGCGCGCCAGCCGGGCCGGGTCGCAAGGCTTGAGCAGGTAGTCGATCGCGTTGGCGTCGAAGGCTTGCAGTGCGTAGTCGTCGTGGGCCGTGACGAACACCACCAGCGGCGCCGGCGAGGGCAGGGAGGCCGCCACTTCGAGGCCGGACAGGCCCGGCATGCTGATGTCGAGCAGCAGGGCGTCCGGCTGGAATGACGCCACTTTCGCCAGTGCCTCCATGCCGTCACGGGCTTCGTCGACGGCGGCGATGCCTGCCTGGCCCGCCAGCAGCCGGCGCAGGCGGTCGCGGGCGGGCCGTTCATCGTCCACGATCAGGATGCGCACGGCGCCTCCACACAGGGCAGTGCCAGCTCGGCGCGCACGCCGGCAGGAAGCCGCGGCGCCAGCGTCAGCCCGGCGTGGTCGCCATGCAGCGCGGCGAGGCGGGCGCGCAGGTTTGCCAGCGCGCTGCCGGTGCCGCCGGGCGCCGGCGCGGCGTCGAGCATGCCGGCGTCATCCTCGACGGCGAGCAGCAAGCGCGTGCCGTCGCGCCGCGCCGTGACGGTCACGCCGACGTGGCCGGAGCGCCGTTCGACCGTATGGCGGAACACGTTTTCCAGCAGCGGCTGCAGGCTCATGGCCGGTACCAGCAGGCTGCCGATGCCGGGTTCGACGTGCCAGGCGATGGTGACGCGGTCGGCGAAGCGTTCGGCCATCAGGTCCGCGTAGCCGCGCAGCAGCTGCAATTCGTCTGCCAGCGGCACCTGCTGCGCGCCGGTGCCCAGCGCGGCGCGCAGCAGGTCGGCCAGGCGCACCAGCAGCGCATCGGCGCGCTCGACGTCCTCGTGCATCACCGCGGCGATCGTGTTCAGCGCGTTGAACAGGAAGTGCGGCTGCACCTGCCGCGTCAGCTGCTGCAGCTGCGCCGTGCGCAGCTGCGTGGCCATGCGCTCGGCGCGCAGGCGCTCGCCCTGCATCACCTGCCAGGACAGCACGCCGAACATGATGACGACGAAGATGGCGAAGAAGATCGTCATCTTGATGTTCTCGTAGACGAACACGCGCGGCCAGGATGCGTGCGGATACACGTCGCCCACCATCGCGTAGACGGCATGACGGATACCGAACGCGATCGGCACGAAGGCGAGCCAGTACACCAGCAGCCACGGGGCTTGCCGGGCGAACCAGGCGCGCGGTCGCACTACGAGGGCATCGTGGTGGCGCGTGAAGCGGCGCTGCAACAGCAGCAGGATCGTGCCGGTGACGGCCGACGAGCCTTCCCACAGCAGGGGCTTCCACAGCGGGCCATCGTCGTTGCGCAGGAAGTCCTGCACGGC
Source organism: Pseudoduganella lutea (assembly GCF_004209755.1). NCBI lineage: Bacteria > Pseudomonadati > Pseudomonadota > Betaproteobacteria > Burkholderiales > Oxalobacteraceae > Pseudoduganella > Pseudoduganella lutea. Next base: position 5,487,400 of record NZ_CP035913.1, read on the forward strand.
CGTCACGATCATCAGGACCCAGAACAGGATCCAGGCCACGGCGATGACGAGGCGCACGCGCCGCTGCAGCGCGTCCATCAGTGCTTGTGCCGCGCCTCGACGAGATCGATCTCGCGCACCAGCTTGCGGGAGATCTCGTCGGAGATGTGTTCGTGCCGCGCCAGGTTGAAGATGGTGCGGCGTTCGGCCTGCAGCGCGGCGAGGCGCAGCACGCGCTCGGCCGCGGCGAGCTTGCGGAAGCGGGCCACGTCCTCGTCGTCGATGGCAGCCGTGCTGTCGAGGCGGTGCTGGTACAGCGCGATCACTCGTGCCGCCGCTTCCGGATACATGTCGGCGTCCAGGCCACCTTGCAACTGCTCCATCTGTGCCCGTTCGACGGCGGCGATCGCCGCGCTGGCCGCCTCGCGCCGCGCCAGGTCTTCTTCCAGCTGTTCCGCCGGCTCTTCCGGGAATTCCATGCCGGCGAGCAGCCGCGGCAGCGCCACGCTGGCCAGCACCAGCGAGATCAGGATGACGGTGGAGGCCAGGAAGATCGTCAGGTCGCGCGCGGGGAACGGCGCGCCCGAGGGCAGCGCCAGCGGCAGCGTCATCACGCCGGCCAGCGTGATCGCGCCGCGCACGCCGGCCAGCGACGTGGCCAGCAGCAGCCGCAGCGGCGGGCGCGGCGCCGCTTCGCCACGGCGGTCCTTGCGGTACAGCGTGATGCGCAGCGTCGTCCACACCCAGATGAAGCGCAGTGCCAGCAGGCCGAACGAGATGGAAAAGGCGTACAGCACCAGCCACCACGGGTTCAGGTGGCCACTCTGGTCCAGCGAGACGCGGGCGCCATGCAGGATGTCCGGCAACTGTTCGCCCAGCAGCACGAACATCACGCCGTTCAGCGCGAACTGCACGGTATCCCACACGGCCGAGCGCTGGATGCGCGTGGCCGCCATGACCTGGCCGGACAGTTCCACGTAGCTCATCGTGACCCCGGCCGAGACGGCGGCCAGGATGCCCGAGGCATGCGTGTGTTCGGCCGCCAGGTAGGCGCCGAACGGGATCAGCAGGTTGACGAGGATCGGCGAGCCGGATGGTTCGCCAAAGTGCCGGAACAGCCAGCGCTGCGCCCATGTGACGAGCAGCGTGACGCCGACGCCGGCGGCGATGCCGCCACCCACCAGCCAGACGAATGTCAGCGAGGCCTGGGTCAGCGAGAACGTGCCCGTCATCGCGGCGGCGACGGCGAAGCGGAAGCAGACAAGGCCGCTGGCATCGTTCAGCAGCGATTCGCCTTCCAGGATATGCATCAGCCGTTTCGGGATCGGCGCGCGCGAGGCGATCGAGCCAACGGCCACCGGATCGGTCGGCGACACGATGGCCGCCAGCGCGAACGCCACCGGCAGCGGCATCGCCGGGATCAGCCAGTGGATCAGGAAGCCGGCACCGACGACGGTGAAGACGACGAGGCCGAACGCCAGTTCGAGGATGATGCCCTTGTCGCGGAACAGGCCGCTCTTGGGAATCCGCCAGCCATCGAGGAACAGCAGCGGCGGCAGGAACAGCAGGAAGAACAGCCCGGGATCGAGTTGCACGCCGTGGCCGGTGTAGCCCGCGATCGCGGCACCCAGGCCGATCTGCACGAGCGGCAGAGGGAGCGAGACCGGCAGGACGCGAACGAGATAGGCGCTGGCCACCACGGCCAGCAGCATGGCCAGTACGATTTCGATCGAATCCATCGTTGCGAGTTGCCCCCTGTTTTCAAAGCCAATGATAGTGAACCATTGCAATTATAGGAGAGTGGGGCGCGGCGGGTGGGGAACGGGGCGGGCATGCCGGAGGGCGCCCGAAAAAAAAGCCCGCGGCGGGCGCCGCGGGCGAACAGGAAAAAATGATCAGGCGCGCGGCAAGCTACGGCGACCGGCGCGGCGGCGGGTGGCCACCATCGCGCACAGGCCGGTGCCGAGGATCGCCAGCGAGGCCGGCTCCGGTATTTCGTGCTGCAGCGCGCTGACGAGGGTGTTGTGCTGCACCGTGATCTGGTAGTCGCGATTGGCCAGCAGCAGCGGCGACGTCGCGTTGAAGTGGAGCGAGCCGCCGGGCAGCGTGTACAGCGACGTGCCATTGGCGCCATGCGTGCGGCTGACGATGGCCATGCTGTTGAGTTGTTCCGGCGCGAAGTGGAACACGGTGGTACCGGTCACGAGGTCGACGATGTTCGCGCTCCAGGAAATGCGTGCGTTCGCGGTCGTGGTGGGCCGGCCGTCGGGCGACGCGTAGGCCATGGCATAGGCCATGGCGTCGAACGAGATCGTCATCGAATCGGTGGCCCCGAGGCGGAACGCCATGGTGTTCGAACTGCCGACCGACGAATTGCTGTTTGCAAATTGCATGTTCTGCGACGTGGCCACGTCGGCCCGCGTTTGCGAGCGCGCGCCGGCCGCGGCGCCATTCACGGAAATGCCGGAACCCGTGAAGTTCTGGTCCGCGTAGCCGAAGTTGCCGCTCATCGGCAGCAGCGCATGGTAGGGCGTGAAGTTGTTTTCGCCGAAGGCCGGGCAGGGCGTGCCCACGCACTGGCGTGCCACGTCGGGCGTGGCGCCGAAGGCCGATCTGCTCACCTGGACAGTGTTCAGCGAAGCCATCGCATGGGCATCGTTCACCCCGATGAGCTTGGAGAAATCCGTGTTCCGGTACACGGTGCCGTTGGCGTGCGAGATCCTGAAGTTGTTCATGTCCAGGATCGCCGAGGCGAATGTGCTGGCGCTGGCGGACTGCATGCCCAACGTGGCGGCCGCAGCCCCCACGAGCAATGCTTTACTGGGTCGTATCATGGTTGCCCCTAGAGTTGGCTGGTTGGCGTGACCCGGCGCAGGCCGGGCTAGCTGTCTCTAGAGCATTAATAGTGCCAGGGAAATTTGTATTGCGATTTCAATCACTTGGCGGTGACGAGACCGCCTTGCGGCGCAAAGTGCAAAGATTGCCGACGCTCCCATGGTCGCCAGTACGAGGAAATCCATGCAAGCGACTCTGGTAATTATCAAAACGGTCTGGCATAATCATGCCTCTTCTGCGGGAGTAGCTCAGTTGGTAGAGCGCAACCTTGCCAAGGTTGAGGTCGAGAGTTCGAGACTCTTCTCCCGCTCCAGGATTCAGAAAAACGGCAGCCTTCGGGCTGCCGTTTTTCATTGCGGCCTTCACCCCGGTGTTCGCCTTTTTTCACCCCGGGTTTCGTTCCAGGTGTTGTCCCAATCTCGGGGCCAATCCGCTTCCTGGCGTCATTTCACTTCCCTGCCGCGCAAGGCTGTTTTGCCGGCGCCACAAACTGTTGTTTCTCGGCACTATTCTGCATTAGCTTAATGTACAGGAACGACTGTGCGCGAAGTTTTCTCGCCTATACTCACTTTCATTCGCGCCGCTTGGCGGCCAGCTATGACGATCGGGGAACATTGATGAAAAGCGTACAACAGGAAATCGACGAACGCACCAACCTCACCAACACGAACAAATTCGAACTGCTGCTGTTCCGCCTGGGTGGCGACGAGAATGGCGACCGTTCCGAGTTGTATGGCATCAATGTGTTTAAGATCCGCGAAATCGTGGCGATGCCGCCGGTGACGGCGGTGGCCGGCGCGCAGCCGCACATGCTGGGCGTGGTGAACCTGCGCGGCCAGATCATTCCCGTGATGGACTTGCCGGCGATCGTCGGCGTCAAGCCCAAGACCGGCCTGAACATCATGCTGGTGACGGAATTCGCCCGCACCACGCAGGCTTTCGCCGTGGAGTCGGTGGAAGAGATCGTGCGCATGGACTGGAGCCAGGTGCTGACGGCCGAAGGCAGCAACGCGACCGGCATGGTGACGTCGATCGCCCGCCTCGATGGCGACACGTCCGGCACGCGCCTGGCGCAGGTGCTGGACGTGGAAACGATCTTGCGCCGCATGGTGCCGGCCGAAGGCAAGGAAGTGGACCCGGAATCGATACCGACCATCGCGCTGAAGCAGGGCTCCTTCATCCTGGCCGCGGACGACTCGGTGGTGGCACGCAACCTGATCGAACAGGGCCTGCAGGCGATGCATGCGCCGTTCGTGATGACGAAATCCGGCAAGGAAGCGTGGGACAAGCTCAACAGCATCGCCGTCGGCTGCAAGGCCGAAGGCATCGACGTGGCCGACCGCGTGGCACTCGTGCTGACCGACCTGGAAATGCCGGAAATGGATGGCTTCACGCTGACCCGCAAGATCAAGCAGGACCCGCGCTTCTCGAAGATCCCGGTGGTGATCCATTCCTCGCTGTCCGGCAAGACCAACGAGGATCACGTGAAGGGCGTGGGCGCCGACGCCTACGTGGCCAAGTTCGTGGCCGAAGACCTGGCCGCCACCATCAAGAGCGTGCTGCACAAGAAGGAAGCGTAGGCTTTCCACGCAAACAAACTGGGGACGTACCCTGGTTTAGAGGCAATAGATTGCCGCTAAACAGGGGTACGTCCCCATTTTTTTCGTCCCCGTTTTCGTGCGATCCGGGGTGGGTTATTGCCTGAAAACAGGGGTACGTCCCCAGTTTTTCTTGGTGTTATGATTGCCTTTCGTTCAACGAAGGGAGGCTAGCATGGCAGCAAAAACCATTCTGTTCCTGACCGGCGACTTTGCCGAGGACTATGAAACGATGGTGCCGTTCCAGGCACTGCAGGCCGTGGGGCACACGGTGCACGCCGTCTGCCCCGGCAAGGGCGCCGGCGACAAGATCAAGACGGCCATCCATGATTTCGAGGGCGACCAGACCTACACGGAGAAGCCCGGCCACCAGTTCACGCTGAACGCCGCATTCGACGATGTCGACGTTGCGAACTACGATGCGCTGGCGATCGCCGGTGGCCGTGCGCCCGAGTACCTGCGCCTGAATCCGCGCGTGATCGAGATCGTCAAGCAGTTCGCCGACAGCGGCAAGCCGATCGCCGCCGTGTGCCACGGCGCGCAAGTGCTGGCGGCGGCGGACGTGATCCGCGGCCGGAAAATCTCCTGCTATCCGGCCTGCGCGCCGGAAGTGAAACTGGCCGGCGCCGAATTCGCCGACATCGCCGTCGATGCCGCCGTCACCGACGGCCAGTTCGTCACCGCGCCGGCATGGCCCGCGCATCCGCAATGGATCGCGCAGTTCTTGCAAAAGCTGGGCACAGAGATAAAGCTGTGACGCGTAAAGCTGTGACGCGTAAAGCTGTGATGCAAAAAGCTGTGATGCGTCAGGCCGTAAATCGCAAAGCTTAGGAACTACAGCTGCGGCGCATGCCAGCGCAGGTGGTCTTCGATGAACGTGGCGATGAAGTAATACCCGTGGTCGTAGCCCGCGTGCCGCCGCAGTGTCAGCGGCTGGCCCGCTTTCGCGCAGGCGGTCTCGAACAGCTCGGGTTTCAGTTGCTCGTGCAGGAACTTGTCGGCCAGGCCCTGGTCAACGAGGATCCCGTTCGGGAACGGTGTGCAGCGGTGCGCCATCAGCGCCGTGGCATCGTGCTCCGCCCAGGTGAATTCGTCCGAGCCCAGGTAGCCCGTGAACGCCTTGCGGCCCCACGGGCACTGGCTCGGCGCGGCGATCGGTGCGAATGCCGAAACGGACTTGAACAGGTCTGGCCGGCGCAGCGCCAGCGTCAGCGCGCCGTGGCCGCCCATCGAATGGCCGAAGATGCCGATCCGCGTGCCGTCGACCGGCAGTTCGCGCACCACGAGCTCGCGCAGTTCGTGGAGGTAGCTTTCCATCCGGTAGTGCCGCGCCCACGGCGCCTGCGTGGCGTCGAGATAGAAGCCGGCACCCGCGCCGAAATCCCATGCATCCGTTTCGCCGGGCACGCCGGCGCCGCGCGGACTCGTGTCCGGCGCCACCAGCACCAGAGCCAGTTCGGCCGCCACGCGCTGGGCGCCGGCCTTGGCCATGAACGTCTCTTCGGTGCAGGTCAGCCCCGCCAGGAAGAACAGCGCCGGCAGGGGCGATGCCGCCGCGTGCGGCGGAATGAAGACGGAAAAGCGCATCGGCAACCCGATCGCCTGCGAGTCGTGCTTGTAGAAGCGTTGCACGCCGCCGTGGCAGGCATGCTCGCTGACCAGTTCCAGCATGGTGATCCTCTTGGTATATCGATAAGTGTCCGCATTGTAGCAGCGAGCTGTGCGACGCCGCGCCGGATCTTGCTATATAGTCATCTTACGGATGAGTTTCCCTTGCAACACCGGTCATTATCAACTACATTCGCGCAAATGTAGTTTCCGCCGATCCTGCCCGGCCCAAGTACCCAACAATAGGAGGAACCCTAATGCCAGATTTCCTGGTCATCTCGGCCGATCTCGCGTGGCCGCTCGCTGTACTGCTCGCCTGGCTTGCCGGCGAATTCATTCACCGCTACACCCGTCTTCCCCGCATCAGCGTGTACGGCCTGGTCGGTTTCGTGTGTGCCCAGGCGTTTCCCGACCTGTTCGCCACCGAAGCGGGCAGTCCCGTCGCCGTGATGGCCAACGTCGCGTTCGGCCTGATCCTGTTCGAGCTGGGTTACCGGGTCAACCTGAACTGGCTGCGCGTGAATCCGTGGGTGGCCGTCAGCGGCCTTGCGGAAAGCTTCGCCACGTTCGGCATCGTCTACCTGATCGCCAGTCTGTGGGGCATGGATACCATGCCGTCACTGCTGCTGGCATCGCTGGCCATGTCCACGTCGCCGGCCGGCGTGCTGCGGGTCATCAACGAGCAGCGCAGCTCCGGCCAGGCCACCGAACGGTTGCTGCACCTGGTTGCGCTGAACTGCGTGCTGGCCGTGCTGACGTTCAAGGTCATCGTCGGCTTCTGGGTATTCAACACGTCGGGCAGCCTGACGCAGGCGATCTCGCTGTCGGCCATCGAACTGGTGTCGTCGGCCCTGCTGGGCGCCGTGTGCGGCATGCTCGTGCCGGCCGTGCTGCGCCGCCTGGGCAACCTGGCGCGCGAAGGCACGCTGGCCTTCGCGCTGGTGGTGGTGATTCTGGTGGCGATCACGCATGCGTACGACCTGTCCCCCGTGCTGGCCACGCTGGCCTTCGGCCTGACGGCGCGCCACCGCCGCGTGGCCTTCACGCGCACGCAGCGCAATTTCGGCGCCATCGGCGAACTGCTGATGATCCTGCTGTTCGTGTTTGCCGTGTCCACGCTGGACTGGAACAATGTCGTCAACGGCGGCATGCTGGCCTTCGTGCTGCTGATCGCCCGCTTCGCCGTGAAGACGGCCGGCGTGGCCGCGTTCTCGCAGCTGTCCGGCATCCCGTGGCGCAAGGGCGTGGCCACCGGCATGGCGCTGGCGCCGATGTCGGTGTTTGTCGTGCTGCTGCTCGAGCAGACCAAGAATTCCGGCGTCGTGTTCATCGACGAGCTGGCGGCCGTGGCGGCGATGACCGTGTTCATGGAGGTGCTCGGCCCCATCATCACCCAGCGTTCCCTGATCTGGGCGCGTGAAACGACGAAAGAGGAGTAAGCATGGCACTGGAACCGTTCAAGGAATCGACGCCGCTGACGATGGGCGTGGAGCTCGAGCTGCAGCTCGTCAGTTTTTCCGATTACGACCTGACCGCATCGAGCCCGGACCTGCTGCACCTGCTGGCGCAAAAGCCGTTCCCCGGCCACGTGACGCCGGAGATCACGGAAAGCATGATCGAGATTAACAGCGACGTGCACACCCGCCACAGCGAGCTGCTGGCGCAGTTGCACGAGGTGCGCGACACGCTCGTGCAGGCCGGCGAGAAGCTCAACATCGGCATCTGCGGCGGCGGCACGCACCCGTTCCAGAAGTGGGTCGACCGCCGCATCTTCGAGAAGCCCCGCTTCAAGGAAGTATCGTCGCTGTACGGCTACCTGGCCAAGCAGTTCACCGTGTTCGGCCAGCACGTGCACATCGGCACCGGCAATGGCGACAACGCGCTGTTCCTGCTGCATTCGCTGTCGCGCTACCTGCCGCATTTCATCGCGCTGTCGGCCTCGTCGCCGTTCGTGCAGGGCGGCGACACGCTGTTCAATTCGGCGCGCCTCAATTCCGTGTTCGCATTCCCGATGAGCGGCCGTGCGCCGTTCACGCTGTCATGGGATGAATTCGCCAACGGCTACTTCGCCAAGATGGAGCACACGGGCGTCATCAAGAGCATGAAGGACTTTTACTGGGACCTGCGGCCGAAGCCCGAATACGGCACCATCGAGCTGCGCGTGTGCGACACGCCGCTGACGGTGGAGCGGGCGGCCGCGCTGGCCTCGTACCTGCAGGCGCTGTGCGCCTACCTGTTGGACCGGAAAGAGGAAGCGCCGGCCGAGGACGATTACCTCGTCTACAACTACAACCGTTTCCAGGCCTGCCGCTTCGGCCTCGATGGCACCGTGGTGCACCCGAAAACCTACGAAAGCCTGTCGTTGCGCGAAGACATCCTCACCACGCTGCGGCGCATGGACCCTTACGCCGAAAAGCTCGGCGGCAGTGCTGCGCTGAATCACCTGATGCAGGTCACGCACATGGGCAGCGACGCGCAATACCTGCGCGACCAGTTCGCCGCCAGCGGCAGCGTGGAAGGGATTGTGGACGCCGCCGTGCAGCGCTTCCGCGGCCGGCGGTAATAGTTGCTCTAAAAATGGGGTACGTCCCCATTTTTAGGGCAACATTTAGGGCCTGGTGTCGGACACTTTTTCCGGCTTTTTGGAAAAGGTGTCCGACACCGGTTGTCCCCCGATGCATCTGCGGAAAACCGGTGTCTGACACTATTTCCGGATGAGTCGCCCGGAAATAGTGTCAGACACCAGGTATCGCGAAGGCCGCTGGCCTAGAACCGCGTTTCGCGGGCCACGCGCAGGAAGTTGTCGAGGATGCCCGTGCAGTCGAGCAGTTCCTGGCCGCCGGCGCGGTGGAATTCGGGGTGCCACTGCAGGCCCATCACGAACGGCGCCTTGCGGTAGCGGATGGCCTCGATCATTTGGTCGGGCACCGACAGTGCTTCGACATCCATGTCGCGCCCCAGCGTCTTCACGGCCTGGTGGTGGATCGAGTTGACGACACCGCCCTTGGTTTCCTTGAACAGCTTGGCCAGCGAGGAGCCCGGCGGGAAGGCGATCTCGTGGCGGTGGCGGTCGTAGTCGTCGTGCACGTGCGGCATCGCGGTGGGCACGTCGGTGGCGATGTCCTGGTACAGCGTGCCGCCGAATGCCACGTTGATCAGCTGGCAGCCGCGGCAGATGCCCATCACCGGCTTGCCGGCCTCCACGAATTCATGCAGCAGTTCCAGTTCATACATGTCGCGCGCGCGGTCGCCGCTCCATTCGGGGCGCGTGGGCGCTTCGGAGTACGTGTGCGGCGACACGTCGGCGCCGCCCTGCAGCACGAGGCCGTCCAGGTGGCGCGCATAATCGCGCAGGCGGATGTTGGACGGGTGCAGCAGCCCGCTCGTATTCACGGTAGGGATCATGAATACGAGCACGTCGCGCGACATTACCCAGTGCGCGATCGACTCTTCCAGGTATTGCAGGTTCTTGCTGCGCAGGCCCGTGGAGCCGGCTTCGGGATGAAAGATGCGCGCCGAGATGCCGATGCGCAGCGGGCGCTGCATCACATGGCGCGTCAGCGACGCGGCGATGCGCTGGTAGCGCGCGCGGATTACCCGGCCCCACAGGGAAAACACCGAATCGCCGGGGTCGACGTAACGCGGGGTATCGTCCTTCCTTCGCGAGTGTTCGCGGTCGGAGCCGCGCTGCTCGTCGTTCATTCCATTCCTTTATGAGTGGCTATATGCGTGTTCACATCGTGAAGGGCAGCGGCTGCAGGCCGAACCCTTCGTCCAGGTCCTCGATCGATTCCAGCAGGCCCTGCAGGCCCTTGTTCAGCTTGGCCAGTTCGGCACCGTCCAGCTTTGCCAGCGCTTCCGGCAGCAGGCCGCGCGCCGGTTTCGGCGCGGCATCCAGCAATGCCCGGCCGGTATCGGACAATGCCAGTTTTACCACACGCGCATCTTCGAGGTCGCGCGTCTTGACGACGTAGCCCTTCCTTACCAGGCCATCGAGCAGGTTGCTGGTGGTGGTCTGCGCGATCGCCAGGCGCGCCGTGACCTGGCCCACGCGCAGTCCGGGCACGTCGGCCAGTTCCTGCATGATCCACAGCTGCGCGCCGTTCACGCCGCACTGTTTTTCGATCCACAGGGAATGGCGCTGCGCCGCGCGGATCACGATGCGCAGCTTCTGCAGCGCCTCCAGGTGCGGCGTCGGCGCGCTGTCCGGCGTCTTGCCGTTGGATTTCACGGTGCTGCTCATGGCTTGCGCATCTCCTTCGTGTGCGTGGCTTGAATTCATTTTAGAAATATGTTTCACGGTTTGTTCCACCCGTCGGGCCAACGCCCGCGCCGTGACTGCCAGTTGTCCAGCTTGTCTCCAGTGACAGTCAACGCACGGATGTGCGAAATGGTTTACCCGGCTGGACTTCATCTGCGCAACACATGCCTTGTCGGCCTGGCCGCCGTGGCTTCTGCCTCCGCATGCACAACGGGCAACGGATCTGCCTGCCAGCCAACGACGCGCCCCATGCGCCGATCGAGGGACTTGCACGGCAATATCCTCGACGGCGCATCGCGATCACGACGCTGGTACACAGTTTTCCGAAGCGCGTGCGCCGGAGCGGTTGTCCTGTACATATCCTCCCAAACCGCCGTCAACACGGCGCAAATTCCCGGAACCTTCTATCGATGTCGTAGTCAAAAGCAGATTTGGGCCGTTCGTAACCGTTGCGGGCTTATTTTTGTTACATGATTGGAGTAGACTTCAGTGCTCTCTAGACCACGCCCACTCCACATGTCGCAATCCGGTAAGTCCGAGGCGGAAAACGCCGACCCGAACGTCGCTCTCAGCCACCTGCGTTTTCCCGTCGTCGGGCTGGGCGCTTCGGCGGGCGGGCTCCCGGCGCTGCTGCGGTTCTTCGAACACCTGCCGCCCGACAGCGGCATGGCCTTCGTGGTGATCCTGCACCTGTCGCCCAAGCACCAGAGCTCGGCGGACAACGTGCTGCAGCGGGCCACGCAGATGCCGGTCCTCCAGGTTGTCGAACGCACGGCGCTCAAGCCCGACCATGTGTACGTGATCGCGCCGAACCAGCAGCTGTCGATGGATGACGGCAGCCTCAGCGTTTCGGAACTGCAGCGCAGCCCCGGCTTCCATATCGCAATCGACGTGTTCTTTCGCACGCTGGCGGCGGCGCACCGCGAGCGGGCCTTTGCCATCGTGCTGTCCGGCACCGGCTCCGATGGTGCCGTCGGCATCGAGCGCGTCAAGGAGCAGGGCGGCATCACGCTGGCGCAGGAGCCGTCCGATGCCGAGCACGAAGGCATGCCGCAGGCGGCCATCAATACCGGCATGATCGACTTCGTGCTGCCTGCCGCCGAGATCGGGAGCAAGCTGGTCGAACTGTGGGAAAACGCCCGCCACATCCACTTGCCGCCGCCCGGCGATGGCGACGGTGCGATCGGCCCGGTGGAGGAAGAAGAAAAGGTCGACGACGAGGAAGCGCTGCAGAGCGTCATCACGATGTTGTGCGCGCACACGGGCCACGACTTCCGCCATTACAAGCGCGCCACCGTGCTGCGCCGCATCGAGCGCCGGCTGCAGGTGAAAAGCGTGTCGACGCTGCCCGATTACGCCCAGCTGCTCGAACGCGAGCCCGGCGAATACAAGGCGCTGCTGAACGACATGCTCATCGGCGTGACGAACTTCTTCCGCGACCGCGAGGCGTTCGAGGAACTCGAGCGCAACGTGATTCCGGAACTGTTCCGCGACAAGGTGCGCGGCGAGCAGGTGCGTGTCTGGGTGGCGGCCTGCGCGACCGGCCAGGAAGCGTATTCGGTCACCATGCTGCTGGCCGACCAGGCCTCGCAGCTGGACCGGCCGCCGGAAATCCAGGTGTTCGCGTCGGACATCGACGAGCATGCGATCAGCACGGCGCGGGCCGGCCTCTATCCGGCATCGATCGTGATGGACGTGCCGCCCACGCGGCTGCGCCAGTTCTTCACGAAGGAAGACGATCGCTTCCGCATCCGCAAGACGATCCGCGACCGCATCCTGTTCGCCTCGCACAACCTGCTGCGCGATCCGCCATTCTCGAAGCTGGACATGATCTCGTGCCGCAACCTGCTGATCTACCTGAACCGCGACGTGCAGTTGCGCGTGATGGAAATGTTCCACTCGGCGCTCAAGCCCGATGGCTTCCTGTTCCTCGGCTCGTCCGAATCGGCCGACGCGGCCGCCGAGTTCTTCGTCCCATTCGACAAGAAGAACCGCATCTACCGGGCCCGCCCGCTGTCGCGCGCGGCGCGCTACGTGCCGGCGCTGTCGAGCGCGCCCATCAACCGCGTGCCGGAGCACGTCCATGTCGGCGGTGCCGTGCGCCGCCAGTTCTCGTACTCGGAAGTGCACCAGCGCGCGCTGTCGCGGTTCGCCCCGCCCAGCCTGGTGGTGGACCGCGAATCGAACATCGTGCACATGTCCGATTCCGCCGGCCGGTTCCTGCGCCATGTGGGCGGCGAGCCCTCGCGCAACGCGCTGGCACTGGTGCTGCCGGAGCTGCGCCTGGAACTGCGCACGGCGCTGTTCCAGGCGCAGCAGGCCGGCACCAGCGTCGAGGCCCAGCGCGTGCTCGTCAAGCGCGACGACAAGGCCTGGTTCGTGAACATCATCGTGCGGCCGTTCAACGACGAGCTGGCCAACATGGAATTCGCCCTCGTGCAGTTCGAGGAAACCGCCCAGTCGGTCAACGGCGAAACGCACGAGGTGTTCGCCCAGCACAAGGACCTGGTGCTGAACCAGCTCGAGGCCGAACTGCAGCGCAGCAAGGAAAAGCTGCAGGAAACCATCGAGCATGCCGAGGTGTCCAACGAGGAACTGCGCGCATCGAACGAGGAATTGCAGGCCATTAACGAGGAACTGCGCTCGGCCACCGAGGAACTGGAAACCTCGAAGGAAGAGCTGCAGTCGGTCAACGAGGAACTCATCACCGTCAACTACGAGCTGAAAGTGAAGGTCGAGGAAACGGGCAAGGCCAACGACGACCTGAACAACCTGATCGCCTCCACCGACATCGCCACCATCTTCGTCGACCGGGCCATGCGCATCAAGCGCTTCACGCCGCGCGCGGCCGACATCTTCTCGATCATCCCCACCGACATCGGCCGTTCGCTGCTCGACATCACGCACCGCCTCGACTACGACCAGCTGGCCGGCGACGTGTCGTCCACCTTTGAAACGCTGCGCCCCGTCGAGCGCGAGGTGCGCAGCAACGAAGGCCGCTACTACATCGTGCGCCTGCTGCCCTACCGCACCACCGAGGACAAGATCGAGGGCGCCGTGATGACGTTCTTCGACATCACCGGCCGCCGCGAGGCCGAGGAGCAGGTGCGCAGCGGCGAGATGTGGATGCGCCTGGTGGCGGAAACCACCAACGATTTCGCCATCATCGCCCTGGATGACGACGGCTTCGTCACGGGCTGGAACAAGGGCGCCGAGCGCAATTTCGGCTGGACCGAGCAGGAAATGCTGGGCAAGAGCCTGGACGTCATCTTCACCCCGGAAGACCGGGCCGAAGGCGCGCCGGAAGATGAACGCCGCCGCGCCGCCGAGGAAGGACGCGCCGAGGACGAGCGCTGGCACCTGCGCAAGGACGGCTCGCGCTTCTTCTGCGCCGGCGTCACCACGCCACTGCAGCGCGGCAATTTCCACGGCTTTGCCAAGATCGCGCGCGACCAGACTTCCCGCGTGCAGCAGGAACACCGGCGCGAGGCCGCGCTTACGACCGAGCAGGCCGGCCGCACGCAGGCCGAGAGCATCAGCGCCATGAAGGATGAATTCCTGGCCGTGATGTCGCACGAGCTGCGCCATCCGCTGAACCTCATCTACATCAACGTGGAACTGCTGTCGCGGCTGCCCGCCGTGCGGCAGTCGCCGCCGGCGCTGCGGGCCGCGTCCATCATCCGCAATTCCGTCGCCAGCCAGGCCAAGATCATCGAAGACCTGATGGACATGTCGCGCGTGTCCACGGGCAAGCTGGCGCTGGCCTGCCGCGACGTCGACATGGCCGACATCGCCGCGCACCTCATCGACGTGATGCGCGCCGATCCCGTGGTGGAGAGCCTCACGCTGCGCTTCGAACCCCATGAGCAGCCGCTGATGGTGTCGGTGGACCCGGTGCGCATCGAACAGGTGCTGCTGAACCTGCTCAGCAACGCCGTGAAATTCACGCCGGCCGGCGGCATCGTGGCACTGCGATTGACGCGCGAGGACGGCATGGCGCGCGTGGACGTGGAAGACAACGGCGCCGGCATCGACCCGGCGCACCTGCCCGACATGTTCCGCATGTACCGCCAGGGCGGCGCGCAGGCCGTGCGCAACAAGGCCGGCCTGGGCATCGGCCTGGCCCTGGTGCGCCAGCTCGTGGAACTGCACGGCGGCAGCGTGGAAGCCGCGTCCGACGGGCCAGGCAAGGGCAGCCGCTTCACGGTGCGCCTGCCGCTGGTCTCGGAACTGCATCCGGAGGAAACGGGCGGTGCGGCCGGCAGCGATGGCGCGCTGGCCGGCCGCCGCGTGCTGATCCTGGACGACACGGAGGAAACGGCGGAAACCTTCCAGGCGCTGCTGGAACTGGAGGGCGCCGAGGTGCTGGTGGCAACGCGCGCCCGCCATGCGCTGGACCTGTTGCGCGAGCGCCAGGTCGACCTGGTGATTTCCGACCTGTCGATGCCCGACATGGATGGCTTCGAGTTCATGCGCGCGGTGCGCGCCGAGCCTGCCTTGCGGCACCTGCCGTCGATCGCGCTGAGCGGCCTGGCCCGCGAGCAGGACGTGCAGCGCGCGCGCGAGGCGGGGTTCTCCGACTTCATGACGAAGCCGGTCACGCTGGAGCTGCTGAGCGAGCGTGTCGACCGGCTGTTGCCGCGCACGTAAGAGGACAAGGAAAAGCACGCTGTGTGTCCTAGCGTACTGACTGGGAAAGCGCCTGCGGGCATGCTGGTACGATGAGCCAATCTCCCATTTTTGCCGCCCATGACGCGGTCGTGATCGGAACCTCCACCGGCGGTGTCGAAGCATTGCGCACGCTTGTCGCCGGCCTGCCGAAAAACTTCGCGGCGGCCGTCCTCGTCGTCATGCACGTGGGGGATCGCGACAGTATCCTGCCCTCGCTGCTGGCCGGCTCCACGCGGCTGCCGGTGCGCCATGCGCGCGACGGCGACGTGATCGAGCCGGGCCGGATCCTCGTCGCGCCGCCCGATGTTCACCTGATGATCACGCGCGACAAGGCCAACGGCGGGCGCCTGTGCCGCGCGGTACTGTCGCGCGGCGCGCGGGAGAATCACACCCGGCCGGCCATCGACCCGCTGTTCCGCTCGGCCGCTGCGGCCTTCGGGCCGCGCGCGATCGGCGTGGTCCTGACCGGCATGCTCGACGACGGCACCGCCGGCCTGCAGGCGATCAAGGCCTGCGGCGGCAGGGCCATCGTGCAATTGCCCGAGGAGGCGCTCGCGCCGGACATGCCGGATAGCGCGATCCGCAACGTCGACGTGGACCGCGTGCTGCGCCTGGCCGACATCGGCCATGTGCTGGAGCAGATGGTCGACGAGAGCCTGGCCGCCGACCGCACCGTGCCGCGCGAGGTACCGGAATGGGTGCGGCTGGAAAACCGTTTTGTGCTGGAGGACAGCAGCATGGAGGCATTGTCACGGATCGCGTCGCCATCCACGTTCACCTGCCCGGAATGCCATGGCTCGCTGTGGGAAATGCACGGCGTGGTGCCGAAGCGCTTCCGCTGCCACACGGGCCATGCGTTCACCGAACGGCACCTGTGCGAGCAGCAGGGCACGGCCGTCGAGGAGGCGCTGTGGTCGGCCATGCGGGCGCTGCAGGAAAAGGAAAAGCTGCTGCGCCAGATGGCCGACAGCGCGATCGCGGCCGGCTATGCGCAAACCGCCGCCGAGTACCTGGAAGGAGCTGGGCGGGCGCAGCGCGACGGCGAAGTATTGCGGCGCGTGCTGATGACCCACGGGCAGGCGCGCCATGCTGCGCAGCCCGACCGTGTCGGATGATGCCCGCAGCAGTGAAGCAATCGAAGATGGCCGGCAGGTGTTGCAAATCGGTCGGGCGTTGTCCTACAGCCCCTGCCGCCGCGTTCCTATACTTGCACTTTTTCTAAACGTTCATGATGTGCATGCCGGCGTTACGCGGCCTCGGCTTTAACGCCGTGGCAGTACACGCCGGCATCCATGAACCGATTAGGAGGGAGTAATGTTTGCACACAACAAGCGTTTGCAATACACCGTACGGGTCAGCGAACCGAATCCTGGCCTGGCAAACCTGATGCTGGAGCAATTCGGCGGCCCGCAAGGCGAACTCGCGGCGGCGATGCGCTACTTCACGCAAGCCGTTGCCGAGGACGATCCGGGCCGCAAGGACATGCTGTTCGATATCGCGACCGAAGAGCTCAGCCACCTCGAAGTGATCGGTAACATCGTCTGTATGCTGAACAAGGGCGCCAAGGGCCGCCTGTCCGAAGCCGTCGATGAAGAAGGCGAGATGTACCGCCGCATCACCGGCGCCGGCAACGACAGCCACATCACGCAGGTGCTGTATGGCGCAGGAGCGCCGCTGACCAATTCGGCCGGCGTGCCATGGACCGCCGCCTACATCGACTCGATCAGCGAACCGACCGCCGACCTGCGCTCGAACATCGCCGCCGAGGCGCGCGCCAAGATCGTCTACGAGCGCCTGATCGCGCTGACCCCTGACCCGGGCGTGCGCGAAGCGCTGGGCTTCCTGATGACGCGCGAGATCGCCCACCAGAAATCGTTCGAGAAGGCGCTGTATGCGATCCAGCCGAACTTCCCGCCAGGGAAAACGGCCGGCCGGCCGGAATTCGCCAGCGTGTACTACAACATGTCGCAGGGTGGTCCGGAACTGAACGGCCCGTGGAACAGCGGCGAGAAATGGCAGGTCGTTTCCGACCGCGACCAGCAGATGGACGTGGACGGGGGTGGCGGCGATGCCACGGTGACGCTCGATGCAGGCGACGCCGAGCTGCTCAACGCGATGGCCGCGCGCACGATGTCCGACCCGGGTGTCGATCCGCTGACCGGTGCCGAACTGGGCATGATGGCCGATCCGGGCCAGATCGATTCCGCTTCGGCGACGGGCGGCTCGGTGCCGTCGACGCCGGACGGCTCCGCACCCAAGACCGGAGCCTGACATGCCGCTGGCGCGCGTCTTCCCCGTCTGGCGCTATGCGCTCGGCGCCGCGATCTGCCTCGGTGGAGCGCTGGCGTTGCTGCATCAGATCGTCAGCGGCGTGCAGGCGTTCGACGCCAGCGTGCATGGTGCACTGATGGGCGGCGCCACCGCCGCCCTGGCAACGGCACTCGGCACCTTGCCGGTGCTGCTGTCGCAGAATTTCTCGCAACGCACCTATGATGGTTTCCTGGGCTTCGGCGCCGGCGTCATGCTGGCCGCCACCGCGTTCTCGCTCGTGATCCCCGGGATCGCGGCGGCCAGGAGCGAAGGTGCGGGTGCGCTCGAAGCCAGTTCGATCGTTGGCGGCGGCATCCTGCTGGGCATGGGCCTGGTATTGCTGCTGGATCACCTGGTGCGCGAACAGAATTTCCTCGAAGGCGTCGATGCCACCAAGGATGGGGCGTTACGGCGCGACTCGCTCAAGCGGGCATGGCTGTTCGTGGCCGCCGTGGCCATCCACAACCTGCCGGAAGGGCTGGCGATCGGCGTCGCCTATGCCGGCGTGGATGTGACGAAGGCGCACAGCCTGGCGACCGGCATCTCGATCCAGGACGTGCCAGAAGGACTCGTGGTGGCGCTGGCGCTGCGCACGGTCGGTTACGGCCGGCTGTTTTCCTGTGCGCTGGGCATTGCGTCCGGCCTGATCGAACCGGTCGCGGCCGTGGGCGGCGCCGTGCTGATCGAGTATGCGCGGTGGATGCTGCCGTGGGGCCTGGCACTGGCGGCCGGCGCGATGCTGTTCGTGATCAGCCACGACGTGATTCCCGAAGCGCACCGCCACGGGCATGCAAAAAGTGCCTCGTGCTCCGTGGTGGCCGGCTTCATCCTGATGATGGTGCTCGACACGGCGCTGGCGTAAACGGCGGGGCGTCAATACGCCCGCGCGCTCACGCAACCCGGTCCAGCAACCGGATGACTTCCGCTTCCTCGACTTGCGGGAACACCTCGAAATGCCGGCTGACGGAAACGAAGTTGTGCGGCGTGGCCAGCACGGTCACGTCGTCGCACAATGGCGTGATCAGGTCGACGGCTTCGCTCGAAGCCACGGGCACGCAGGCGACCAGCCAGCGCGGCTGGCGGGCGCGCAGTACCCTCAGCGCGGCGGCCATCGTCGAGCCGGTGGCCAGGCCATCGTCGATGACGATCACGATACGGCCGCGCACGTCCGCCGACGGCCCATAGGCTGCGCGGCGGCGCTGCATCAGCGCCACCTGCTGGCGCACCTGCGCCGTGACCCATTCCATGCCGGTGCGCGTGCGGTGGAAGTAGGGCGCCAGTTCCACGGTGCCATGCTCGTCCACGGCACCCACGGCCAGCTCCTCGTCGATCGCGGAAGGAATCTTGCGCACCATGACGACATCAAGTTCGCCTTCGATGCGGTCGGCAACGATGCGGCCCATCGGCACGGCGCCGCGCGGGATCGCCAGCACGAGGGGTTTGCTGCCGCGCCAGCGCAGCAGGCGCTCGCCCAGCAGTTCTGCTGCCTGGGCCCGGTCGCGGAACGGCAGCCTGGCCTCAACGGCGCACGGCCCGTAAGGTACATGCGGCCCATGCGGCCCATGCGGACCATGCGGACCATACGGGCCGCAGGCTTCGAACGGCGCTCCAGCCTGCCGTTCGAACAATCGGTGGGTGTCGTCCCGGTGTGAATTGTTCATGTCACGGCCTCGCGGAGGTCAGTATCCGCCTAGCATAGCGCGATCCGCCGAAGGTGCGCGCGCCGCAGGCATTCGGTCTGATCTGACGCCGGTACGAGGCGTGTGCCTACAGCCGGAATAGCCACCCATGCCAGAATCAGCTCTGAGAAGGGGGAAAAGAATGACGACTGCATCGCTGATCACACCGTTCCGGCCAGGCGACCGTGTGCTCGTCGCCAGCGCCGACCATGCACTGGCCGAAGCACTGGGCCGCACGTTCGGCACGGCCGGGTTCTCCGTGCGGATCGCATTCGATGGCGTGGCCGCGCTCGACAAGGCGCGTGCCTTCTTTCCGACCGCCGCGGTACTGGGCCTGGACCTGCGCTATCTCGACGGATTCCAGCTGGCCCGGGCGTTGCGCACGATTCCCGGCTGTGCGCGCATGCGCGTGCTGGCCCTGCTGCCACCGGCGATCGGCCTGCTGGACCGGCACCGCTGCTTCGACTATGTGCTGCGCACGCCGCGCGCCTCGCACGGCGGGCGGCCGATGTGGGTGGTCGATACCGACTGCCTCGGCATCCGGCCCACGCTGGTGCCCTGAGTCATTCAGGCCAGGCGATCGGCGACCGGGCCGCTACACAAGACGCTACACAAGCCGCTACACGCTGGCCGGATGCGGCCGCGTATCCTGGCCGGCCAGCGCGCCGGCGATGCGCTCGAGCAGCTCGCTCTCCTTGTAGGGTTTCGGCAGCACCGGGAAGGCCGGGCTGCGCGCATCCGGCAGTTGTTCCATATAGCCCGTGGCCAGCAGGATCGGCAGGTCCGGCCGGCGCCGGCGCACTTCCTCGGCCAGCTGCAGGCCCGTCATCCCGCCCGGCATGATCACGTCGGAAAACAGCAGGCCGACCTCGTGCTCTTCCAGCAATTGCAGGGCTTCCTCGCCGCTCGCCGCCGTCACGATCGCATAGCCGCGCGCTTCGAGCATCGTCTGCCCCAGCTGGCGCACGTCCTCGTTGTCCTCGACGAGGAGGATGGTGTCCTTCACCTTGCCGTTGGTCCTGCCGGCCTGGTCCGCCGATTCCGGCGCGGCGCCGGCCTGGCCCTGGTCGGCCACGGGGAAGATCATGCGCACCGTCGTGCCGGTGCCGGGAGCGCTTTCGATGTCGAGGCGACCATGCGACTGCTGCACGAAGCCGTGCACCATCGCCAGGCCCAGGCCCGTGCCCGGGCCTTTCGTGGTGAAGAACGGTTCGGTGGCCCGGCGCAGCACTTCCGGCGTCATGCCGGCGCCCTTGTCGACCACGCAGATCACCACGTACTGCCCCGGCGGCAGGTGGTGGATGGCCAGGCGCCGCGCATCGGTCAGCACCGAAGTGCCGACCGTGACTTCGCCATGGCCGCCCAACGCATCGCGCGCATTGATCAGCACATTCAGGAGCGCCATCTCGAGGTGGGTGGGATCGAGCACGCAAGGCGGCAGGCCGGGCCGCAGGTCGAGCTTGAGCTGCACTTCCTGTCCCAATGTGCGCACGAGCATTTCGGAAAACTCGAGCACGAGGGCATTGAGGTTGATGCGGCGCGGTTCCAGCCGCTGCTTGCGGGCGAAGGTCAGCAATTGCTGCGTGAGCGCGCCACCCTTCATCGCGGCACGCTGGGCACGGCCGATGGCCTGCAGCGCCTGGGGCTTGGCATCGATCATGCGCTGGGCCAGCTCCAGGTTGCCGTTCACGACCTGCAGCAGGTTGTTGAAGTCATGCGCCAGCCCGGCCGTCAACTGGCCGATCGCTTCCATCTTCTGCGCCTGCAGGTAGGATTGTTCATGGATGCGCCGCTGCGTGATGTCCATCTGCGAGGCGAAGTAATACCGCAGCTTGCCGGCCTTGTCGAAGATGGGGCCGATGAACAGCGCGTTCCAGAACGGCGTGCCGTCGGCCTTGTAGTTCAGGATGTCGACCGCCACGGCGCGCTGTTCGCGCAACGCCTCGCGGACCTCGGCAACGGTGCGCGGATCGGTGTCCGGCCCCTGGAGCATGCGACAATTGCGGCCCAGCAGCTCCGATTCCTGGTACTGGGTCAGGTCGAGCAGGGCGCCGTTGACGAATACGATCGGATCGTCCGGCTGGTTCGGGTCGGTGATCAGCATCGGCATCCGCGTCATCTCGACGGCGGCAAAGAAGATGTTGCCACGGTCAGCCAGGTCGGCGTTGTCGAGGTAAGTGGCCTGCCAGTGCCGTACGCCCGGATTGCCCAGCGTCGA
The DNA here is from genome assembly GCF_004209755.1 of Pseudoduganella lutea. Classification (NCBI taxonomy): domain Bacteria; kingdom Pseudomonadati; phylum Pseudomonadota; class Betaproteobacteria; order Burkholderiales; family Oxalobacteraceae; genus Pseudoduganella; species Pseudoduganella lutea. The sequence goes on from NZ_CP035913.1 coordinate 5,508,559, forward strand.
TACCGCGTTGCCTTCCAGTTCGCCGCACGCCAGTTTGCCGATGACCTTGCCGTCGGCCTGTTGTTCGGTCGGTACGCTGGCGTCATCCTTCTGCCGTCCGATCGTCATGGTTGCTCCTCCCGAGCCGTTGTTTTTTCAATGGGTTTGCGGCTCATCGTAAGGGCCGCGGGGGCGCTTCGCTGTTCGCGCGCGCACATATCCGCCACGGCCAGCCGTGCCGCGCCCGCCAACGGTTTTGCCTACAATGTCGGCAACGGAGGACACCATGGAAGAGAACCGGAACGAGCATCGCAGCGAAAGCCGCAGTGCAATCAGGAGCGAGACCCGCAGTGAGAAGGCAGACGTGAGCGGCATTCGCAGTGGCGGCTACGAAGTGGCCCAGATCATGGGCGCGCTGTACGGCGATGGCTTCACGGCGCTGAAGGGGGCGTTTTCGCGCGACTGGGTGCAATGCCTGCGCGAGGACATCGACACGCTGTTCGCGGAAGCGCAGCGCCAGCCCGGCGGCGCGCTGCCCCGCGGGCCCAGCCGCTTCTATGTCGAGATCCACCCGGAGCGCCTGCGCGGCTTCGCCGACATCATCACGCACCCATGGGTGGTGGCGGTATGCGAGGCCATCCTCGGGCCGGACTACCGGATCGTCGAAGCGGGCTTCGACGTGCCCGGTCCCGGCGCGCTGCACCAGCCATGGCACCGCGATTTCGCGAGCCCGGAAGCCACGCTCGTGGGGCGCCGGCTGAACTCGCTGGCATTCAATATCACCACGGTCGACGTCACCGAGGACATGGGGCCGTTCGAGATCGCGCCCGGCACGCAATGGGACGACCTGGCCGGCGGCCACCACATGTTCCCGGCCCAGGACCTGTGGCCGCGCTACGAGGCGCGCGCGCAGCGCAAGCTGGCGCAGATGGGCGACATTTCGGCGCGCTCGGCGCTGACCATCCACCGCGGTACCGCCAACCGCTCGGACAAGTCGCGGCCCGTCTTCGTGCTCGGCGTGGATGCGCCGGACGGCACGAATGCCGACAAGCACGACCTGCAGGTCACGCGCGGCTATTGGGACAGCCTGCCGGAAGACGTGCGCCGCCACCTGGCATGCCGCGTCGTCGACCGGCTCGAGCCGATCGTGCAGGGGCATGCGATCGCGGGCCTGCTGCAGGGTGTCGGCGAACCGACGATGGGTGGGCCGGGCTGAAATGTCGGGTGGCGCGCAGCCGCGCCATCGCGGGCTTACCCGGCCAGCAGTCGGCCGACCAGCGCCGGCAATTCCGCCATCGCGCCGAACACGTGAGCGGCGCCCGCGTCGCGCAGCAGCTGCGCCTGGCCCGGCGGGCTGTGCTCGCCGCCACCGAAGCCCAGCACGGTGGCGCCCGCGGCCACGGCGGCATGCACGCCGGTCACGCTGTCCTCGATGACGATGCAGCGTGCCGGGGCGGTGCCCATGCCGGCCGCGGCGGCCAGGTAAACGGCGGGATCGGGCTTCGGGCGGCCGGCGATGTCGGCCGTGTAGATGCCGCCTTCGAACAGCGGCGCCAGGCCGGTGCGCCCCAGTAATCCCTGCACGCGCACGTGGCGGCTGTTGCTGGCCACGGCCTTCACCAGCGCAATCGCCGCATAGGCATCGCGTACGCCCGGTATCGGCTGTGCCTTGCGGTCGCATTCGCCTTCCACCACGGAGCGCATCACGGCCAGGTCCGGCACGGTGGGTTCGGGCAGGCCAAGTTCGGCGCACACGCCGAGCACGAGCGCTTCCAGCTTCAGGCCGAGGCGGGGCCGGATCAAGGCGGCAAGCGCCGCGCGGTCGGCATGCAGCGGCGCCAGGAAATCGACGAGCGCCTGCAGGGCCACGGCTTCGCTGTCGATCAGCACGCCGTCGCAATCGGAAATCAGGTGGGTGTATCGTCCGCCGAGGGTGTCGGTGAGTGCGTCGCTGCGTGGTTCGATAAGCGTCATGCCCGGTCCGTCTGAAAAGTGACCGGACGATCATGCCATAACGGCGCGAATTGAACAGGCGTAACGGATCTCCCGGATAGGAGGGCGGCGCTCAGGCGCGGATGTCGATCAGCGTGCCGAGACGTTCGTCGGCGGCCTGGATCAGCTTGGCGGACAGGTCGAAGCCCGCCTTGTACATGAGGGAATTGGTGAGCGACGAGGCAAACGACGCGGCCGGGTCGGTGCCGGACGGCGCGCCGCCGACACGATCGGCGGCCGACAGGTCGCGCGCCGCGATCGACAGCGTGACGCCGGTGCCGGCCGGCCGCGCTTCGTTGAAGCTGGCCGACTGGGGAACGAAATGATCGGTGTTCATGTTGGCGGTGTTATGCGCCTGCACGCCCAACGCGTTGACATTGGCTTGCAGTCCCGTCAAGCCGATGCCCAATGCCGAAATCGCCACGAAGTTTTTCCCTCAAGAAGAGCCACCAGTTTACTGGAACCACGCCGTGGTGGCCCGGTTGATCCAGTCGGGCGCGGCAAGGGTGTCGTAAATAGGAGAAATCCACGGGAAAGCCGTGGATACCTCGGCAACGAGTTGGCTGAATGCCATGGCGGCTGCGCCGCCGGGAAGATGCAAGATGTGCGTGACTGACAATCCGGAGTTCCATAAAGCAACGAAATGGATGTTGCGAACGCGCAAAAGTTACTCAGATTAATCTTTTTGGATTGCAATAGATGGGGATTGACACCAGAATTGGGTTATTGCCTTACGCCAATTTTCCCGAGAGTTTGCCGTGTCCGTATCGTCCCGCCTTCGCCAGTTTGCCGCCGTCCTGTCGAGCACCGTGCTGTCGTGCGCCATGCTGGCACCGTCCGCGGGTGCGCAGCAGATCCCCCTCGATACGCGCCTGAACGAGCAGATCGTGATGGTACCGGCCGGGCCGCGGATGAACGTGAAGCTCGAGACCACGCTGTACAAGCCCGCCGGCCCCGGCCCGTTCCCCCTGTTGGTCATCAATCACGGCAAATCGCCGGGCGATCCGCGCGCACAGCCGCGCGACCGCTTCGTCTACATGGCCACGCAGTTCGTACGCCGTGGCTATGCGGTGATGGTGCCGATGCGTACCGGCTTCGCGCATTCGGGCGGCACGTATTCGGACTTCGGCTGCAACATGAAGGCCAACGGCTACCAGCAGGCCGGCGATATCGCCGACGTGGTGGCCTATGCGCGCGAGCAGGCCTATGTCGATCCGAACCGCATCGTCATCGCCGGGCAGTCGTACGGCGGACTGGCCAGCGTTGCGCTGTCCACGCAGGACTTGCCGGGCGTGCGCGGCATCATGAATTTCGCCGGCGGCCTGAAGGTGCACGGCGGCAGCTGCGACTGGCAGCAGTCGCTGGTGGGCGCCTTCGCCGAGTTCGGCCGCAAGAACCGCATTGAAACATTGTGGATGTATGGCGCCAACGACAGTTATTTCGGCCCCGCCCTCGTGAACCGCATGTACGACGCGTTTTCCGCCAACGGCGGCAAGGTGCAGCTGGTGGCCTACGGCCCGTTCAAGCACGATGCGCACACGATGCTGGGCAGCCGCGACGGCCAGCAGGTGTGGTTGCCCGAAGTGGAACGCTTCCTGCGCCAGCTGGGCATGCCGACTGAGCAGGTGTATGCCGTGGCCGAGCCGGCACCGCGGCCGCGCACCAACTACGCATTGCTCGACGACGTGGCGGCCGTGCCGTTCCTGCCCGAGAAGGGGCGCCTGCAGTACAAGGCCTTCCTGACCAAGCAGACGCCGCGCGCGTTCGCCGTGTCGTCGTCCGGCGCGTGGGGCTGGGCCGAGGAGGGCGAAATGCCGAACGAACGCGCCCTGGCCGCCTGCCAGGCCGCCAGCCGCGAACCCTGCAAGCTGTACTCGGTGGATGACTACGTGGTGTGGGGCGAAGTGACCGAGCAGCCGAAGGACACGATGACGGGCCGCACCGACTGAGTCCACAGCCGGGTTCGTGTCCACCATGGGGCCAGGCCCGTTTTCGGACACGAGCCGGGCCGTTGGTGCTGGCAGTCGTGCGCAGCGGCTGAATGCCATGCTGCTACCATGGCAACATGTGTGGACGCTTCGATCAAAACGACATCGCGCGGCGCTATGTTGCCGCCTTCGGCTGGGCAGACGCCGTCTATGACAGCGAAGCCCGCCCGACCTTCAACGCGGCACCCGGCACGTACCGGCCGGTCCTGCATCTCGTCGACGGCAAGCTGCATGTGGACGACCTTCACTGGGGCTACCGCGCCTCGTGGGCGGCGGAGAAGCTGCCCATCAGCGTGAACGCGCGCCTCGAGAAACTGACCAGCAGCTACTGGAGCCGTCTGATGAAAGGCGGCCGCGCCGTCGTGCCCGCGAGCGGCTGGTATGAATGGACGGGCGCGAAGGGCAAGCGCCAGCCGTGGCACATCCACCGCAAGGACCGCGAGCCGCTGTTCATGCTGGCGCTGGCCGACTTCCGCCCGCTGCGCGACGGCAACCCGGAGAACAAGGCCGAATCCGGCTTCGTGCTGGTGACGGCCGATGCCGAGGGCGGCATGGTCGACGTGCATGACCGGCGCCCCGTCGTGCTGAACGCGGCCGATGCGGCCACGTGGCTGGATCCGGACCTGCCGCGCGAACAGGCCGAGATGCTGGCGCGGCAGATGGCGCTCGGGCCCGGGGCGTTCGAGTGGTACCGGGTCAGCACCGAGGTCAATTACGCCGGACGCGATGGCGAGCACCTGGCCGAGCCGCTGCCGGAATCCCTGGACGGCGAGGGCGACGCATGAGCGGCAAGGCAAAGGCGGGATACGTCACGGTGCGCGGCGCGCGCGAACACAATCTCAAGAACGTCGACCTGGAGGTCCCGCGCGACGCGCTCGTCGTGTTCACGGGCGTGTCCGGGTCGGGCAAGTCGTCGCTGGCGTTCGGCACCCTGTATGCGGAGGCGCAGCGGCGTTACCTCGAATCCGTGTCGCCGTATGCAAGGCGGCTGTTCCACCAGATGCCGGTGCCCCAGGTCGACGAGATCGAAGGGTTGCCGCCCGCCGTGGCCCTGCAGCAGCAGCGCGGCACGCCCACCACGCGCTCCTCGGTCGGCAGCGTGACCACGCTTTCGAACTCCCTGCGCATGCTGTATTCGCGCGCCGGCGACTACCCGCCCGGCCAGGAACTGCTGTACGCCGAATCGTTCTCTCCTAATACGCCGGAAGGCGCCTGCCCGCAATGCCATGGCCTGGGCCGGGTGTACGAAGCCACCGAAGCTTCCATGGTGCCCGACGATACGCTGACGATCCGCGAGCGCGCCGTCGCCGCGTGGCCCACGGCGTGGCATGGCCAGAACCTGCGCGACATCCTCGTCACGATGGGCTACGACGTCGACACGCCGTGGCGCGACTTGCCGAAGAAAACGCGCGACTGGATCCTGTTCACCGACGAGCAGCCCACCGTGCCGGTCTACGCCGGCCTGACGCCGGAAGAAACGAAGCGCGCGCTGAAGCGCAAGGAAACGCCGAGCTACCAGGGAACGTTTACGGGCGCGCGCAAGTACGTGTTGCAGACCTTCGCCAACACGGAAAGCGCGTCGATGAAAAAACACGTGGCGCGCTACATGGTCAGCACCGAATGCCCGGCGTGCCGGGGCCGGCGGCTGCGCCCCGAAGCGCTGTCCATCACGTTCGCCGGGCACGACATCACGGAGCTGGCCCGACTGCCGCTGCAAAGGCTGGCGAGCACCATGGCGTCGTATGCCGACGGCACCGCGAAGGTGGGCGCGAAGCAGCGGGCGGAACATCCCGAAAAGCTGATCGTCACGCAGCGCATCGCGCAGGACGTGATGGCCCGGCTGGAGGTGCTGCTGGACCTGGGCCTGGGCTATCTGGCGCTGGACCGCGGCACGCCCACGCTGTCGCCCGGCGAGCTGCAGCGCCTGCGGCTGGCCACGCAGGTGCGCTCGAACCTGTTCGGCGTGGTCTACGTGCTCGACGAGCCATCGGCCGGCCTGCATCCGGCCGACACGGTGGCGCTGCTGCGCGCGATGGACCGGCTAAAGGCGGGCGGCAATTCGCTGTTCGTCGTCGAGCACTCGCTGGACGTGATCCGCCATGCCGACTGGCTCGTGGACGTGGGCCCGGCGGCCGGCGAGGGCGGCGGCCACGTGCTCTACAGCGGCGACCCCGCCGGCCTGCAAGCCATCGACGCATCGCAGACGAGGCGCTACCTGTTCCCCGCATCCGCGCCGCCGGCGCGTGAACCGCGCGCGCCGCAGGGCTGGCTGAAGCTGGCCGGTGTCACGCGCAACAACCTGCACCGGCTGTCGTGCGATTTCCCGCTGGGCGTGTTCAGCACCGTGACGGGCATTTCCGGTTCGGGCAAGTCGAGCCTCGTCAGCCAGGTGCTGGTCGACCTGGTGACGCGCGCGCTGGGCCATGAACCGGAAGTGGAACCGGAAGAGGGCGACGAGCTGGAACAGCAGGCCCCGGCCGCCCTCGAAGGCAGGATCACGGCCGGCCTGGAAACGATCCGGCGCCTGGTGCGCGTCGACCAGAAGCCGATCGGCCGCACGCCGCGCTCCAACCTTGCCACCTACACGGGTCTGTTCGACCACGTGCGCAAGCTGTTCGCCGAAACAAAGACAGCGAAATCGCGCCGCTACGATGCCGGCCGCTTCTCCTTCAACGTGGCCAAGGGCCGCTGCGACAATTGCGAAGGCGAAGGCTTCGTGATGGTGGAGCTGCTGTTCCTGCCCAGCGTTTATGCGCCTTGCCCGGTGTGCGGCGGCGCGCGCTACAACGCGAAGACGCTCGAAGTGACGTACCGCGACCGCAATGTGGCCGAGGTGCTGGCCATGACGGTGGACGCGGCGTGGGAATTCTTTGCCGAGGAACCGGCGCTGCGCCGGGCGCTGGACGTCTTGCGCGACGTGGGCCTCGGCTACCTGCGGCTGGGCCAGCCCGCCACCGAACTGTCGGGCGGCGAGGCGCAGCGCATCAAGCTGGCCACCGAGTTGCAGCGCGCGAGCCGCGGCAGCATGCTGTACATCCTCGACGAGCCGACCACGGGGCTGCACCCGGCGGATGTGGAGCGGCTGGTGGCGCAACTGCAGAAGCTCGTCGATGCCGGCAACACGGTGATCGCCGTCGAGCACGACATGCGCGTGGTGGCGGCCAGCGACTGGGTCATCGACATCGGCCCGGGTGCCGGCGAGGAAGGCGGCCGCATCGTCGCCGCCGGCCCGCCATCGAAGGTGGCCGCGGCGGCGGAGAGCCGCACCGCGCCTTACCTAAAACGGTTCTTGAAGGGGCGTCACAACCAGCCGTGAGCAGCCGCGTAGGCGGCCACGGCCAGCGCCGCGCTGGCCCAGATCATCGGCTTCACAGCGCCGCGGATGCTGTGCGCCAGCACGGCGCTGGCATGGTGCAGCCGCACCAGCGCCACCACGGCCAGCAGGTTCTGGGCCGCCACCGCGAGGTTCAACAGCACGGCGCCGGCGAGGCACCAGGCCACCGCATCGGCGCGGCGCTGCGCATCGCTTGCGGCCAGTTCGGCGCCGGCCAGCGCCAGCAAGGCGCCATGCGCCACGGCGAGTACCAGTCCATACAGGGTCGTGTTGACGAAACGGGGCTGGAAATGGCGGGCGCGAAATTGTGGCACGAGGGCGAGCACGTGCAGCGCGATCGCCAGGATCACGCCCATGCGCAGCGGTCCCGCGAGCTGGATCAGCAGGGTGGCATTCATTGCGATAACTCCCCGGTGCCCCGGATTGTTCCGGCATGACGCGGCTTGCGAGTGATATCGCAACATGATGCCGCAAGCAGCCTGTCGCCGAAGCGCCGCATTCGCCGGGAAGGGGGGCTCATACCGGCTGGGTCGCATGCGATCGAACATAGCGGCGATCACGAACGGTCGGCGCACGATAGCGCCCAATCGCGTTGTCCAGCCGTGCACGTTTGATCGAGATCATGCCTGGTCGTTCCAGCACACGTAGCCTTGTCACTCGCGCCACATGAGGTGGCGTCGATTCCCTGATCAACCTGTATTTTTTTCCGTTCATTTTTTTGCTCATCTACTATAAAGAGGCAACCATGTTCCCTTTTTCCCAGAGCATCACACCAGCCGCCAAGAACCATGTCCAGGCCCAGGTTTCGTTCTTCAATGACTTTTCCCGTTCGGTGTTCCAGTTGGCCCAGCAGATCAACGAAGTGAACCTGCAACTGGCCCAGTCCTGGCTGGAGGACCTGGCCTCCACCAGCCAGGCCGTGATCACGGCGGGCAAGCCCACCGAAGTCTTCTCGGTCACGGCGGCGCGCGCACAGCCGGCGGCGGACCGGTTCAGGGCCTACCAGCAGAAGCTGTCGAAGATCGCCGCGGAAGGCCAGACCAGGCTGATCCAGGTAGCCGGTGAGCACGCCGATGAAACGGCACGTGCCGCGCGCGAGTTCACGGATGAAGTCACGCGCGTCACGTCCGAGGAAACCGAGCGCACGCTGCGCCAGCAGCACGATACGATGCGCCAGCTGGCCAATCCGCTGGACAGCATGGTCGACAGCGCCACCCGCCAGGCCCGTGCCGCGATGGGCAATGGCCTGGACCTGGCCAACCAGGCGGCCCAGGCCGCCCAGGCCGCGACACGCAGCGCCGCCGGCCAGCCGCAGCGCAAGGAGGGGCAGCCGTCCTGACGGCAACTCGTCGTGGCGCCGCCCCAAGCGGCGCGCCACGCCGCCATGACACCCGGCCCGTCCGGTTCGGCCCTGCGGGCGCACCGCATCCATGCGACACCATCGTCGAACGGCGGCTACACTCGCCGTTCGATGGATGAGCTTTGGAGCGTGGGATGGGGGACTGGATTGATCTGTTGCAGTGGCCGGCCATGGCCGCATCGCTGCTGGCGGCGTGGCTGGTCGCGTCGCAGCGGCCGGGCCGGCGCCTTGCCGGCTTCATTGTTTTCCTGGTCAGTAACGCCATGTGGATCGCCTGGGGCGTGCATGACGATGCCTGGGCATTGATCGCGTTAAACTGCTGCCTTGCCGTCACGAATATCCGTGGCATCGTCAAGAACCGCAACGCACAGGAATCGTCATGACCACGCCCTTGCACACCGTTTGTCCCCACTGCGATGCCGTCAACCGCATGCCGCCGGAGCGGCTCGGCGAGGCGCCCACGTGCGGCAAGTGCCAGGCTTCGCTGTTTACGGGGCAGCCGGTCGACCTGTCCGGCGCAAGGTTCCTGAAACACATCGAGCGCAGCGACCTTCCCGTGCTGGTGGACTTCTGGGCGCCGTGGTGCGGCCCGTGCCGCAGCATGGCGCCGTTCTATGCGCAGGCCGCCCGGCAGCTGGAGCCCCGGGTGCGGGTGGCGAAGGTGGACACGGAAGCAAACCAGGACATCGGCGCGCGCTTCGGCATCCGCAGCATCCCCACGCTCGCGTTGTTCCACGGCGGGCGCGAAGTGGCGCGCCAGCCGGGCGCGATGGACACGAACGGTATCCTGGCCTGGGTGCAGCAGCATCTGCGCTGAAGACCCGCCAATGATGCAAATAATGCAGATTAGTAAATCAAAAAGTTTACTTATTGCCGGGTTGGCCGTATAGTCGGCGCATGAACCATCTCCTCCTGCTCACGGCGGCTTGCCTGCTGGCGCTGCTGTCCACCGTTGGCGCTTCGCTGCCGTACCCGATCCTGCCGCCGCTGTTCGCCTCGGGTGCCGCGAATGGCCTGAACGCGTTCATGGACCTGCCGCCGAAACTGCTGTTTGGCATCGCGCTGGCCATCAATCCCGTCGGACTGCTGATCGGCGCCACCTTGCTGGGGCCACTGTCGGACCGCTATGGCCGCCGGCCCCTGTTGCTCGGTACCGCATTCGGCGCCGCCGCCGGCCACGCGCTGACGGCATTTGCGCTGGTGCAGGAATCCTACCCGCTGTTCATCGTGGCGCGCTTCGCCACCGGCCTGCTGGAAGGCAACGGCTCGATCTGCCGCGCGCTGATCGCGGAGAAATTCACCGGCGCGGAGCGTACCCGCGGCCTGTCGCTGGTGAACGGCGCCTTCCACCTGGGCTGGCTCGTCGGCCCCATGCTGGCCGGGCTCACGCTCGGCTTCGGCATCGTGGTGCCGTTCGCGGCCGCCATCGTCGCGCTGGTGCTGGCCGGCGTGCTGGCGGCGCTGGCATTGCCGCGCGAGCCGGCGTCCCTGGAAACCTCGTCACTGTGGCAGGTGGCGCGGCACCGCCATGCACTGAACCTGCTGCGCCATGGCGAGCCGCGCACGCTGTTCTTCATCCAGCTGGCCGGGTTTTGCGGCGTGGCCGCGTTCTATGAGTTCTATCCGCTCTGGCTGGTCGAGGAGGGCCAGTACGATGCGGCCCGCATCGCGCTGATCAACATGGCGATGTGCGGCATCATGACCGCCGCATCCGTGGTGGCCGGGCGCATGATGGGCCAGTGCACGGGTGGGGAGTCGCTGCGCATGGCCGGATGGTTCGCCTGGGGCATTGCGCTGGCGGTCGCTTGCGTGGCGGTCGGCAATCTGTGGCTGGGGCTGGCGGCGATCACGCTGTTCGGCATCCCGAACGCGTTTTTCAACGCGACCGTGCAGCCGTGGGCCGCGGAGCGTTTCGCCGAACACGGGCAGGGCGCGGTGATGGGCCTGATGTCGACGACGTTCTGCCTGGCCACGATCCTGATGGCGCTGGTCGGCGCCGTGCTGGTCCTCATCGATACCCGCCTGGTGCTGGCGGTAGGCGCCGCAGCGAGCCTGTGGGCCGGCTGGCGCCTGCACGGCTGGCGCCGCGAGCTGGCACCGGCCCTGGGCACCATTCGTTGAAAGGAATTCTTTGATGAACACGTCCGAGCGCATCCTGTTCCTGCTGAAGACGCGCGGGCCGAAAACAGCGCAGCAGCTGGCCGACCTGCTCGAGCTCACGTCGATGGGCGCGCGGCGCCAGCTCGAGGCGGCCGAGGAAAAAGGGCTCGTGGCCTTCGAGGACGTGGCCGAGAAAGTCGGGCGCCCGTCGCGGCGCTGGCTGCTGACCGACGCCGGCCACGCGCGCTTCCCGGACCGCCATGCCGACCTCACGGTGGCGCTGATCGACCAGGTGCGCACGCTGTTCGGCGACGAGGCGATGGACAAGCTGATCGTTTCCCGCGAAGCCGCCAGCGAAGCGTTCTACCGCGATACGATCGGCACCGCCACCGCGATGGCCGAGCGGGTGGCGGCGCTGGCCCACGCGCGCGACGTGGAAGGCTACATGGCCGAGGTGGAAACGCAGCCGGACGGCAGCCTGCTGCTGGTGGAAAACCACTGTCCGATCTGCGCCGCCGCCCGCAGCTGCCAGCAATTCTGCCGCTCCGAGCTCGACGTCTTCCAGCGCGTGCTGGGCCCCCGCTGCACCGTCGAGCGCACCGAACACCAGCTCGCCGGCGCGCGGCGCTGCGCGTACCGCATCGTTCCTGCCTGAATGCGGGCGTCGTCGACCTGCCAGGGCTGCCCGGCAGCGGCCGCTTCGCAACGCGCGCACTCATTCATTCACCCACTCAATCACTTCGCCCCGGGGTTTGTTTCATACGAAACCGCACGGGCGACATTCCCCGCCTATGGTCCACCATCCCCGGCGATATTCGCCGGTAATATCGCGCGGGCGATGTGGTAAATATCTTTACTATCAAAATCGTAGTAACTGAATAATCGGCGAAATGCCCCGAGGGCATGTTGTTCGCGTTACAATTCCATTCGGAAATAATAGGGATTTATTTTCCGACGCAATGTAACAGCCCCCCGAGTTATTCCAGTATTCATCCATGACTTTCGATACAGCACGTTTTCCCGATAACCCTCCGTTACACTCCGATAAAACCTGGCCTTTGCTGCGAGATCCGCTGCTGCGGATCTCGGTATTCTTCCTGATCGCAATCGCCATCCTGATCAGCGTTACCCGGCCCCAGTTCCATGGTGACGCTTCCGAATATACGCTGATGACGGTGGCGCTCGCGAACCACGGCACGCCGGACATCACGGCAGCGGATGCCCATGACGCGGGCGCAGTGTTCCCATGGTTCGCCTGGCACCAGGCGGCCATTGCCGACCATCTCTCCAGGGGAACGCCGCTGCCGCCGGGGTTCCTGCGGGGAGAGGATGGCAAGGTACATGCGATCCATTCCTTCGGCTATTCGGCGGCGGCTGTCGTGCCGATGAAACTCGCCAGCATGATCGGCGCCAATCCCGCCAAGTGTTTTCTCTGGGTGGACAGCCTAGCATTATTGTTGCTGGTCTATTCGGCGTATGGGTTTTTCCGGTCGGCCGCAAAAGCCTTCATTCCCGTAGCCCTCATGGTCACCACGGTCGGTTGCTCATACTGGAACTGGGGAAGTCCGGAACTGTATTCAGCTAGCCTGGCCTTGTCGGCACTGCTCCTGATTGCGCGGTCACGGTCTGTGCTGGCCGGGCTGGCGATCGGCCTTGCCGGCATGCAGAACCCGCCATTGCTGTCCCTGCTGTTTTTCGGCCCATTATTCATGATCGCCGACGCGCGATTTGAACAGCCGTCGCGCAATATCCTCGGTGTCATCAAGGATTTCATTGGCGGGAAAATGGCGGCTGGAACGCTGCTGGGACTGGCTATCGGTCTGTCGCCGGTTTATTTCAGTTTCAAGTATTTCGGCACGTGGAATGTGATCGCGAAAGGCGCGACCGATTCCCGCCTGGTCAGCCTGCTGCGCCTGCATTCGTATTACTTCGATCTCAACCAGGGCCTGATCATCGCCATCCCGGGCGTGCTGCTACTGGTCGCACTGCTGGCCGCCAGGTATCGCCGCGTCGCGCTGATGCTCGTGCCGATCGCCGCCTGCTCGCTCGTGCTCGCGGTGCCTTCGCTGAGCACGCAGAACTGGAATTCCGGCGCGGCGGGCATGATGCGCTATGTCGTGTGGGGGGCCGTGCCCTTCCTGTTCCTGCTGCTGCTGGCCATCCGGCAGCTGACGACGTTGCCGGCCTGGTTGCCGATCCTGTTCCTGGCAGTCCAGCTTCCGTTCACGGTCCACGCGACAAAGTACACCCACATGGCATTCAGTCCGCTGGCGCTGTGGGCCCTGGAGCATGTGCCGGCGCTCTACAATCCCGAGCCCGAAATCTTCATCGACCGGTCGAGCCATGGGGAGCCGATGGTCGACTACGACACCGTGTATCGCTTCGGCAGCGGGGAAAAGCGCAAGACGCTGTACTACGATGGTTCCTACCGGGCCATCGCGCAATTGTGCCCGACGGGCTTGCCGTCCGCCGGCTCCGTGGTACGTGCATCGTACGATGGCTGGACCTACCTGAACGGCCCCGTTACCTGCTCCGCACGAGCGCTGGTCATCCGGAAGCTGGGAATCGAGGCATTTTCGCGCACGTCCGGCGCTCGGATCGGTAGTGGCTGGAGCCGCTTCGAATTCGGCACCGAGGAGCAAAGCGGCATCTGGTCGATCGGCAAGGAATCGACGCTCTATCTGGAAGTGCCGAAGACGGGCCTGAATGCGCTGTCGATCCACGGGGTCTATGGCCAGGGCAACCTGAGCACCGAGGTGATCGTCAATGGCCGGGCGCTGGGCAAATGGCACCTCGATCGCCCGAACCGGATCAGCCTGGAGTCGGTCGAGCACCACGGGACGCTGGAAGTCACGTTGAAACATGCCGCGCCGAAGGCACCGTCGGACGTGGATACGCGCGAACTGGCATTCTTCATGAAGCAGGTGGTAATCGCGTCGCAGGAGGACCGCTGACGCTTGCGCCCAGGATCCGCGCCGTCGTGTACAGTAGCAAAAACACAACGGAGGATCACCATGCCACTGGAAGATGAAGCACGCCGCAAGTTCGTGGCGGAAGTCTGGAAACGCTACGAGGAAGTGCAGAACTGGGCGATCGCCAACTGGCCCGACAGCGAGCATCCGCTGTCGACCAGCGATTTCGTCGAAGGCCGCAAGGAAATCCTCGGCCTGGGCCTTCCGCCCGAGCAAAAGCTCAAGCAGGAGCCGCAACCCGCGCCGGAACCGGAGGACGGCGGCCCGCAGTACCTCGATGTGACGCCGGCGCCATGGCCGTGATGGTCACGTAATGATTACCCGCGCCGCGCGGGAATCCAGCAGAGCAGGCTGACTACCAGGCAGCCGCGCCGTTGCAACTCTACCCCAAGTGTGCTGGGCCGGATTACCCGCGCCGTGCCGGAATCCAGCACAGCAGGCTGACCAGCAGACAGCCCCGCCGTTGCTACTCCTACCTCAGGTGTGCTGGGCCGGATCACCCACGCCGTGCGGGAATCCAGCACAGCAGGCTGACTACTAAGCAGCCCAGCACACCGCAGGCGAGCTTGAACGCACTGTCGAACAGCAGCGGTGCGATCAGCCCCGACACCAGCGCGAACAGCGTCATCTGGATGAACGATTGCATCGAGGCGGCCAGCCCGCTGTTGTCGGGGAACAGGTTCATTGCCAGCAGCGACAGCGGCGGCATCGCCAGCGCCAGCGCCAGCGAGTAGAAGAACAGCGGCAGCACGGCCCATGGCACCTCGGCCGGGAACAGCCAGGTGTAGGCCACGTTGGCCAGCGCGGCGGCCGCCATGCCCGCGTAGCTGATCCAGATCAGCTGCGCCTGTGTGCGCGAGCGCGCCAGTTTGCCCGACAATCCCGATCCCACCACCATGCCCGCGACGAGCGGAATGAACAGCCAGCCGAACGCCGTTTCGGGCAGGTGCAGGATGTGCATGATGAAGTAGGCGGCCGAGCCGATATACAGCGCAAAGCCGCCGAACGCCACGCCCAGCGCAGCCGACAGCAGCAGGAAGCGGCGGTGGCGCAGGACCTTCAGGTAGTTCGCCGCGATGAGCTTGAGCTCGAACGGATGACGCTTTTCCTGCGGCAGGCTTTCCGGCAGCCAGCGCCACACGGCCACGAACATCACCACGCCGAACAACGCCAGGAACCAGAAGATCGAACGCCAGCCCGTCGATACCTGCAGCCAGCCGCCGAGGATCGGGGCCAGTGCCGGCGCCAGGCCGAACACCATCATGATGTGGCCGAGGATCTTTTGCGCCTCCGCGCCCTCGAACCGGTCTTGCACGATGGCCCGGCCGACGACCGAGCCGGCGCCGGACGACAGGCCCTGCAGGACCCGGCAGACAAGCAGGAAACCCAGCGAACCGGCCAGCGCGCCGCCCACCGATGCGATGACGTAGGCGACGAGCGACCACAGGATGATGGGGCGGCGGCCGAGCGTGTCCGACAAGGTGCCGTAGAACAGCATCATGAACGCAAAGCAGAACAGGAACAGCGACAGCGTCTGCTGGATCGCGATCGGCGTGGCGCCGAACTCGGCGGCGATCGCCGGGAACGAGGGCAGGTAGGTGTCGATGGCCAGCGGCCCCACCATGGTCAGGCCGGCCAGCAGCACCGTCAGCAGGATATTCATGGAAAGAGTATCGTTATTGTTTTTCGGGCGCGTATTGTACGCCAGCCGTTCGCGGCGGGCCGGCACGGCCCACGGGCGCGTTCCGTGATATCGATATGCACTTATCGCATAACCGGGGCGGCGCGGATTTTCGTAGAATGCGCGTGCGCGCAGCCTGCGCGCCACATGAGTAGATGAAGAACATGACTATCGATACCTTCGACGGCACCGGCGTGAAGCCTGCCCATTGGGACCTGGATGCCGTGGTTGCGGCACTGCGCGTTTCGCGCGAGGCCACGCACAACATCCGCCACCAGCGCCGCGTGCGCGAGCTGCCTTCGCGCGAGGCATTGACCACCATCGTCAACGGCCTGTCGGCCGTGCTGTTCCCCACCCATTACGGGCGGCCCAACCTGACGGACGAGAGCATCGATTATTTCGTTGGCGATACGCTCAATACCACGCTGAACCGGCTGACCGAACAGGTGCGGCGCGGCCTGCAGTTTGCCGACGATGCCGACCTCACCGAGGAAACGCTCACGCAGAAAGCGCACGACATCACCCGCGCCTTTGCCGCCAGCCTGCCGGAGATCCGCGGCCTGCTGGTGTCGGACGTGCAGGCCGCGTATGCGGGCGACCCGGCAGCCACGTCCATCGCCGAGATCATGCTGTGCTATCCGGGCACAATCGCGATCCTGTATTACCGGCTGGCGCACCGGCTGCACCGGCTCGGCTCGCCGTTCCTGGCCCGCATGATCTGCGACATCAGCCATTCGCTGACCGGGGTCGACATCCACCCGGGCGCGCAGATCGGCGCGAGCTTCTTCATTGACCACGGTACCGGCGTCGTCATCGGCGAAACGGCGATCCTGGGCGAACGCGTGCGGCTCTACCAGCATGTCACGCTGGGCGCGAAACGCTTCCCGACCGATGCTTCGGGCATGCTGATCAAGGGCACGCCGCGCCATCCGATCGTCGAGGACGACGTGGTGATCTATGCCGGCGCCACCGTGCTGGGCCGCATCACGATCGGTGCCGGTTCCACCATCGGCGGCAACGTGTGGCTGACGCAGAGCGTGCCGCCGAACAGCAACGTGTCGCAGGCGCAGACGCGCAGCGACTGAAGCGGCGCTTACTCGGGCACGTCGCCCTCCTTCAGCGCCAGGTCGCCACGCTCGTAGGCGGCCAGTATTTCCTTCGCGGCGGCCAGGTCGCGCTCGTGCACCAGCACGCGTGCGCCGCCCATCGCGGGCGAGATCAGCTGGTCGACCTGGGAATGGTGGTCGTCGGCCACGGTGGCGGCGATGCCCGCCGCGTGCAGGCAGCCACGCAGCACGTGGGCCTCGGTGGGATCGAGGCAGCGTGCCGCGATCGTGTAGTCATCCTTGATGTCTTCCTTGATGGCGTTGCTCGTGTAGTCCATGATCGGCGTCTCCTGTTTCCACCGATTATGAACGACCGTCTGGAAATCGGTCGCTACAGAGCGTGCGCGGTGTACAGCGCGTCGAGGATCGTTCCCTTCAGGGCGGCCTGCGCCGGATCGTCGCGCCGGCGCGGGCCCGGTGGCCGCACGTATTCGGTACCCTGGCCGCTGCCGTCGAGCAGCACGATGCGGTCGCCCAGGAACAGCGCCTCGTCCAGGTCGTGCGTCACCATCAGGATCGTCAGCGCATGCTCGCGCGCCACCTTTTGCAGCAGGTCCTGCAGGCGGATGCGGGTAAAAGCGTCGACGGCGGAGAAGGGCTCGTCCAGCAGCAACACGCGTGGCCGGTTGTACAGGCCGCGGGCGATGGCGGCGCGCTGCGCCTGGCCGCCGGAAAGCTGGCGGGGCAGGCGATCGCCCAGGCCGTCCAGGCCGACTTCGGCCAGCAGCGGTGCCGGGGCGGCCGTGCCGCCGAACGCGACATCGCCGAACGCGACATTCTGCGCCACGGTCAGCCAGGGGAACAGCCGGGGTTCCTGGAAGATCAGGCCGATGTCGGCCGATACGCCGTCCAGCGGCTGGCCCGCCAGCGTGATGCGGCCCTGCCAGTCGCGGTCGAGGCCGGCCACGATCGACAGCAGGCTGCTCTTGCCGCTGCCGCTGGCGCCGACCAGCGACACGCATTCGCCGGCGGCCAGGCGCAGGCGGAAGTCGCACAGCACGGTGCGCTCACCGAACGATTTACGGGCAACGTGGATGTCGAGCAGGGGAGGGAACGTCACGTTCATGCGCTCCTCGCCAGGTCGTCGCGCCAGGCCAGCAGCCGGATTTCCAGCCGCCGCATCAGCGTGTCGCTGGCCTTGCCCAGCAGTGCCAGCAGCAGGATGGCTGCCAGCACGATATCGGCCCGCCCCGTTTCGCGGCCATCGCTGAGCAGGTAGCCGAGCCCCTTG
Organism: Pseudoduganella lutea; assembly: GCF_004209755.1. NCBI lineage: Bacteria > Pseudomonadati > Pseudomonadota > Betaproteobacteria > Burkholderiales > Oxalobacteraceae > Pseudoduganella > Pseudoduganella lutea. The sequence continues at coordinate 5,526,302 of NZ_CP035913.1, forward strand.
CTGGCGGCGATCAGCTCGGCCGCCACCATGAACATCCATGCCAGCGACAGGCCGTTGCGCAATCCCGTCAGCAGCGACGGCAGCGCGGCCGGCAGCAGCACGCGCCACGCCAGCGCGGCGCCGCTCAGCCGGTACAGCCGGCCCACTTCGACGAGCTTGCGGTCGACACCGGCGATCCCCGAGGCGGCGCCCATGTACACGGGGAAGAAGGCGCCGATCGCGATCAGCACCAGTTTCGGCGCTTCGTCGATGCCCAGCCACAGCAGCAGCAACGGCACCCATGCCAGCGAGGGCACGGCGCGCAGCGCCTGGAACGTGGGGTCGAGCAGCGTGGCGATCCGCGCATCGAGCCCCACGGCCGCGCCGATGACGATGCCGAGCAGCGCGCCCGCCGCGTAACCGGCTGCCACGCGCAATGAACTGGCGAGCACGTGCCACAGCAGGTCGGTTTGCGCCAGCTGCGCCAGCGTGGCGGCGATCTCGGAAGGCGGCGGCAGCAGGTGCGCCGGTACGGTGCCGACACGCACCAGCGCCTCGACGGCCGCCAGCGCCAGCACCGGCAGCAGCAGGCCCCAGGCCGGATGAAGTCGCCTGCCACGTGACCGGCGCACCGGCGCCGGTGCCGGTGCCTCGGCGGGAGCAGGGGCCACGGTCGACGGCACGTGATCCGTGGCAGCGTGGCCGCCCACCAGCCCGATGCTCGAATGCAGCGCGGGTGGCGTCATGGTCAGGCCTTGCCGGTCAGGGCGCGGGCGAAGCGCGTGTCGACGAGATCGGCGATCGTCCTGTCCAGGTTCGTGCCCGGTTTCACCAGCGCTTCCTGCTGCAGGATCGGCGCGGCCTGGCGCAGCGCCGCCACGTGTTCTTCGCCCGGCTGCGGTTGCGAGAAATCGGTGCGCAGCTTGACCTGCAGGAGCGCCACCGGCAGCGACACTTTGGCTTCCTCGGCCAGGATGCGCGCCGCCTCCGAAGGGTTGGCGATGATCCACTTGCGGGCCCGTTCGTAGGCGGCCAGCACGCGCGTTACCTCTTCCGGGCGCTGCGCCAGGAACTCTTCGCGCACGTTCAGGAAGCCGTAGGTGTTGAATGCCACGTTGCGGTAGACGAGCCTTGCCCCGCCTTCCAGTTCGCTGGCGGCCATGTGCGGGTCCAGACCTGCCCATGCGTCGACACGGCCCTGTTCCAGCGCCGTGCGGCCATCGGCGTGCTGCAGCGCCACGTGCTCGATGTCGCCGCGCTTCAAGCCTGCCTGCTTCAGTGAGCGCAGCAGGAACAGGTAGGGGTCCGTGCCCTTGGTGGCCGCCACCTTCTTGCCCTTCAGGTCGGCGACCGAGCGCACCGGCGAATCCTTGCGCACCACGAGCGCCGTCCATTCGGGGCGCGAGTAGATGTACGGCGTGCGGATCGGATTGCCGTTCGCCCGTGCCAGCAGCGCCGCCAGGCCAGCCGACGAGCCGATGTCGATGCTGTTGCCGTTCAGGTATTCGAGTGCGCGGTTGCTGCCGGCGGAAAGCACCCACTTGATGTCGGTGCCGGCCGGCTTGAAGGCTTCCTCCAGCCACCCGAAGCGTTTCAGCACGAGGCTCGACGGCGAGTAATACGCATAGTCGAGGCGCAGTTCCTTCAGCGGCGCGGCGGCGCGCACCAGCGAGGGGACGGCCAGTACCGCGGCGGCACCGGCCGCGGATTTCAACAGGGTACGGCGTTTCATGGTTTTCATTTCCTTCAGGTGGTTCGTCCGGTGCCCGGAATGCTTGCCTGCATGGTTACTTGCTTGCCTGCTGGTTCGCTTCGAGGGCCAGCTGGTAGTCGGTCTTCGCGTAGTCGGCGAAATGCTTGTTGGTCACGGCAAGGAATTCGCGCGAGCGGTAAGCGGCGGCGATGTCCCTGGCGAACTGCTTGTCCTTGTCGGCCGTCTTCACGGCCACCAGGTTCACGTAGTTCGGCGAAATCTTCTCCGTCTTCAGGGCGTCGCGCAGCTTCAGGCCGGAAGCCAGCGCGTAATTGCCGTTGACGAAGGAGTAGTCCGTGTCCTGCAGGGAACGGGGCAGTTGCGCCGCTTCGAGCGGCACGAGCTTGATCTTCTTCACGTTCTGCGCCACGTCGCGTTCGGAGGCACGCACCGGGTCCACGCCCGGACGCAGCCTGATCCAGCCCAGCTGATCGAGCAGCACGAGGGCGCGCGCCTGGTTCGTCGGGTCGTTCGGCAGCGCCACGGTGCTGCCTTCCTTCACGGCGTCCAGCGACTTGTGCTTCCTGCTGTAGATGGCGATCGGGGCGGTCGGCACCGTCACCAGCGGCACGATGGCCAGCTTCTTCTCGGCGGCGAACCTGTTCAGGTAGGTGATGTGCTGGAACACGTTGGCATCGAGCGAGCCTTCGGCCAGCGCGAAGTTCGGCTGGATGTAGTCGTTGAATTCGACGAGCTTCACCTTGTAGCCCTGGCGTTCCAGGATCGGCTTGATGCCGAGTTTCACCTGGTCGGCATACGGGCCGGCACTGGTGCCGATCACGAGTTCCTTCGGATCCTTCGCGTAGGCCGACAGCGACGACAGCAGCAGGGCGAACAGGATGGCGCGGCGTGGCTTGAACAGCGGGTTGAACATAAGACTCCTTAGCGTTTGTCGAGCCGGCGCGCGAGGCGGGCGCCGGCGAACTGGATCAGTTGGACGATGAACACCAGCAGCACCACAGTGGCGATCATCATGTCGGTCTCGAAGCGGTAATAGCCGTAGCGGATGGCCAGGTCGCCGATGCCGCCACCGCCCACCACGCCCGCCACCGCCGAGTAGGACAGGAAGCTGATCGCCAGCACCGTCAGGGCCAGCACGAGGCCGGAGCGAGCTTCCACGAGCAGCACGCGCAGCACGATCTGCAGCTCGCTGGCGCCCATCGCATGCGCCGCCTCGATCACGCCGCGCGGCACGTCGCGCAGCTGCTGTTCGACGAGCCGGGCAAAATAAGGGATCGCCGCGCACGATAGCGGCACGCTGGCCGCGAGTGGTCCGATCGACGTGCCGGCGATGATGCGCGTGAGCGGGACGAGCGCCACGAGCAGGATGATGAAGGGGAACGAGCGCACGGTATTCACGAACCAGCCCAGCACGGCGGCGGCGAAGCGGTTCTGCAGCGGCTGGCCGTTCGAGACGAGGAACAGCAGCACGCCCAGCGGCCCGCCCAGCAGCACGGCGGCGGACAGGCCGATTGACAGCATCGTGAGCGTCTGCCCCAGCGCGGTCCACAACTCGGGCAGGAGGTCGAGCCAGGAAGTGTCAGGCATGCGCGCCCTCCCGGGTGGCGGTACCGAACAGCGATACCAGCTCGCGCCCCAGCGCGGTCACCGCATGCGACGTGCCGGGGCGGACCACTTCGGCCACCGCGCCATCGCCGATGACGGCAACCCGGTGGCAGAGGGCTGCCAGCACGTCGAGCTCGTGGCTGACGATCACGATGGTGACGTTCAGCCGCGCATTCACGTCGGCCAGCGTGGCCAGGATACTGCGGGTGGTTTCGGCATCGAGCGCCGACGTGGGTTCGTCGCACAGCAGCACGGCCGGCCCGCTGGCCAGCGCGCGGGCGATCGCCACGCGCTGGCGCTGGCCGCCGGAAAGCTGGGCGGGCCAGGCCTGTGCCTTGTCTTCCAGGTGCACCAGCGCCAGGCAGTCGGCCACGCGCCGCGCGATCTCGTCGCGCTGACGGCTCCCATGGATCTTCAGCGGAAACGCCACGTTGTCCGCCACCGTGGCGTTCTGCAGCAGGTTGAAGCCCTGGAAGATCATGCCGATGTTCTGGCGCGCGGCGCGCAGCGCGCGCTTGTCCAGGCTAGTGAGTTCCTGTCCGTCGACGGTGACGGTGCCGGTGTCCGGCCGTTCCAGCAGGTTGAACAGGCGCAGCAAGGTGGACTTGCCGGCGCCGCTGCGGCCGGCGATGCCGAAGATCTCGCCGGCGCCGATGTCGAGCGACACGTCACGCACGGCGGCGACACCGGGATCACGGCCATTGCCGAACGATTTCGATACACCGCGCAGCCGGATCAGCGGGGCCGCCGCCGGCAGGTGGGAAAAGGCATTCATTGTTTCGTGGTCCGCTCTTTGCGCCAACTCAGGAATAGGGGCTCGGTTCCGGCAGCGTGCCGGACAGCGCGTAGCGGCCCAGGTCGCGGTATTTGTAGTCGACCGGGTCGTGCAGCGTATGCACGCGCGCATTGCGCCAGTAGCGGTCGAAGCCGTAGCGGGCGGACGTGGAGCGGGCGCCGGTCAGCTCGAACAGCTGGCTGCCGATCTCGATGGCGGCGCGGTGCGCCAGCACCTTGGCTTCGGCGCCGGCAATGGCGAGTTCGCCCCGATCGCGTGCCGCGACATCGTTCCCCAACCGGTATACACGTTCCAGCTCGCGGCCCGCATGGTCGGCCAGCACCACGGCGGGACGCAGCAGCGTCCACAGTTCGCCATAGCGGTGCTGCACGAACGGGTCGTCCACGGCCCTGGCCACGCCGGAAGCAAACCAGGGCCGCGCTTCGCTGGCAGTGTAGTCGCGAGCCGCCGCGAAGGCGCCTTCGGCAATGCCCAGGTACAGGTTCGTCATGATCAGTTGCGCGACCTGCGACCGCACGGTCGACAGCGGCGTGGCCGCCTGCCCGGGGTGTTGCAGCACCAGCCCCACGGGCAGCAGCGTGCCGTGGAACTGCACGGTGCCGCTGTCGGTCTGCTTCTGGCCGAACGCGTCCCAGTCGGCGCGCACGTCGACGCCTTCGGCGCCCGTCGGCAGCACGCCGATCAGCGTCGATTGCGTGGCTTCGTGCCAGGCCGACACCGTCAGCCAGTCGGAACCCACCGAGCCCGAAGCAAAGCTCTTCGTGCCATTCAGCAGGAAACCACCCTTGGTATCGGTGGCCGCGAGCCGCCGGTCCAGCGGGTTCAGGGCATTGCCCCAGAACAGGCCATCGTCGACGGTGGCATGCAGCAGGTGGCGCTGCTGCTGCGGCGTGCCATACAGCTCGATGCCAGCCAGTTGCAGGTGGTGAAACGCAAACACGTGGGCCAGCGCGCTGTCGGCGCGCGCCAGGATGCGCACCGCCTGCAAGGTGGTATCCCAGCCGGCGCCCTGGCCGCCGAAGTCGGTGGGGATCGACAGCGTCAGCAGGCCGGACGCACGGATCAGCTGCCGCTCGTGGCGCGCATGGCCGCCCGCGGCATCGCGTTCGACGGCCGTCGCGGCCAGTTCGGCGGCAAGCGCGGTGGCGACCGCGAGCGGATCGGCCAGCCGGGATTCGGGCCGGGTCTCGATCGCGGCGGGTTGCCGCAGGGCGGGTTCGGGTGCGTTCATGGTGGTCGGAATAATGAAGACGCGCCAGTATCGCGTCCGCGCCGAAGTGCAGTCCACGAAGAAAAGCACGCTTCCATATGCGGGAAAATCATGCTGAAAAAATCACATATCGAAGTGCGAAAGCATTCGTTCTGCGATGCGGGATGGTGCCGTAGCCTTGCAACCATTGAATTGTCATAACAAGGCGAACAGACATGAGCATCCTCCTGATTTCCGGCAGCCCGGCCGTTCCTTCCACCTCCAGCCGCCTGCTGCACCATATCGGCGACAAGCTGGCCGCCCACGGCTACCGCACCACGCGGCTCAATGTGCGCGACCTGCCGGCGCAGGCATTGCTGGCGGCGGACAACACGGACGCGGTGGTGCGCGCGGCGCTCGCCGAAGTGGCCGATGCCCATGCGGTGATCGTTGCCACGCCTGTCTACAAGGCGGCGTATTCGGGGGTGCTGAAAGCCTTCCTGGACCTGCTGCCGCAGAATGGCCTGGCCGGCAAGATCGTGCTGCCGGTCGCGACGGGCGGCAGCCAGTCGCACCTGCTGGCGCTGGACTACGCGCTGCGCCCCGTGTTGCACGCGCTGGAAGCGGACCAGGTGCTGACCAGCATCTACGCCACGTCGCAGCAGGTGCAATGGAGCGAGCACGAAGGCGTGCTGCTGGCGCCGGAGATCGCCGTGCGGGTGGCCGCCGGCGTGGCCACGCTGGACCGGGCGCTCGGATACCGCACCGCGGCCGAGGAAGCGGCGCGCGCCCCGGCACGTTCGCTGCAGGACCACCCCTACGTGTCGCAGGCCGCATGATGACGGCACTGCAGAAACGCACGGCCCGCCGCCGCACCCTTGGCTTGCTCGTTGCTGCGGCCTTCGCGGCCACCGCGACCGGTTTCGCACCGCTGGCCCAGGCACAAGATAAAAAGGTGCTGCGCATCGGTTACCAGAAATACGGCACGCTCACGCTGCTGAAAGGGCGCGGCACGCTGGAAAAACGCCTGGCGCCGCAAGGCGTGACGGTGCAGTGGACGGAATTCCCTGCCGGGCCGCAACTGCTCGAGGGCCTGAACGTGGGCAGCATCGACTTCGGCACCGTGGGCGAGGCGCCGCCGATCTTCGCGCAGGCCGCGGGCGCCGCGCTGGTCTACGTGGGCAACGAGCCGCCGGCGCCGCACAGCGAGGCGATCATCGTGCAGAAGGATTCGAAGCTGCAGAGCGTGGCCCAGCTGAAAGGCAAGCGCGTGGCGCTGAACAAGGGTTCCAACGTGCACTACCTGCTGCTGCGCGCGCTGGAAAAGGCGGGCGTGGCCTACAAGGATATCCAGCCGGTCTACCTGCCGCCGGCCGATGCGCGCGCCGCGTTCGAGCGCGGTTCGGTGGACGCGTGGGTGATCTGGGATCCGTTCTTCGCCGCGGCGCAGAAGCAGCTCGGCGCCCGCGTGCTCGTCGACGGCAAGGGCCTCGTCGCCAACCACCAGTTCTACCTGGCTTCGCGCGACTGGGCGCGCGGCAATGCGCCACTGCAGAAGGTGCTGCTGGAGGAAATCGCCAAGGTCGACGACTGGGGCCGCGACAACGCGAAAGAAGTGGCGGCGATCCTGTCCGCGCAGACCGGGCTCGATCCGGCCGTGGTCGAACTGGCGGCCTCGCGCTACAGCTATGGCGTGAAGCCCGTGTCGGACGACGTGCTGCGCGAGCAGCAGAAGATCGCCGATGCGTTTGCCGGCCTGAAGCTGATCCCGAAACCCATCGCCATCAAGGATGCCGTGCTGGCATCGGCAAAGTAACCATCTTTACGGAGTTTTCATGTCGTTGAATTTGTTCTGGTTCATTCCCACCCACGGCGACAGCCGTTACCTTGGCACGTCGAAAGGCGCGCGCGCCGTCGATGCCGACTACCTCCGGCAGGTGGCCGTGGCGGCCGACACGCTGGGCTACGACGGCGTGCTCCTGCCCACCGGGCGCTCGTGCGAGGATGCCTGGGTAGTCGCATCCTCGCTCATTCACGCGACGAAGAACCTGAAGTTCCTCGTCGCCATCCGGCCCGGGCTCTCCACGCCCGGGCTGGCGGTGCGGATGGCCGCCACGTTCGACCGGCTGTCGAACGGGCGCCTCCTGATCAACGTCGTCACCGGTGGCGACCCCACCGAACTGGCAGCCGATGGCCTGACCGCCAATCACGCCGAGCGCTATGAGATTTCGGATGAATTCATCCGCATCTGGCGCGGCGCGCTGTCGGGCGAGGGCGGCGATGCCGGCTTCGACTTCGAAGGCAAGCACCTGCAGGTGAAAGGCGCAAAAACGCTGTACCCGGCCGTGCAGAAACCCTATCCGCCGCTGTACTTCGGCGGTTCGTCGGAAGCGGCGCACGAGCTGGCGGCCGAGCAGATGGACGTGTACCTCACGTGGGGCGAGCCGCCTGCCGCGGTGGCCGAGAAGATCGCCGACATCCGCCGCCGCGCCTCCGAACATGGCCGCACGGTGAAATTCGGCATCCGCCTGCACGTGATTGTGCGTGAAACCAATGAAGAAGCATGGCAGGCGGCCGACAAGCTGATCTCGCACCTGGACGATGACGTGATCGCCAAGGCACAGGCTTCGTTTGCCCGCATGGATTCGGAAGGCCAACGCCGCATGGCCGCGCTGCACGGCGGCCAGCGCGACAAGCTGGAAGTGTCGCCGAACCTGTGGGCCGGCGTGGGCCTGGTGCGCGGCGGGGCCGGCACGGCGCTGGTGGGCGACGCCGAAACGGTGGCCGCGCGCATCCGCGAATACCAGGACCTTGGCATCGAGACCTTCATCTTCTCCGGCTATCCGCACCTGGAAGAGTCGTACCGCTTCGCGGAACTGGTATTCCCGCTGCTTGGCAAGGGTAAAGAGCAGGGCGAGGTGTCGATCACGGGGCCGTTCGGCGAAGTGATGGCCACCGACATTGTGCCAAATCGCGTGCCGAAGAAGGCGGCGTGAGATGAGCAGCGCCGTCATTGCCTCCGCTCCGGCACGACCCGGCGCCTGGCCGCGCGTGCAGGCGGCGCTGGCCCCGTGGCTGCTGCCGATCTTCCTGCTGCTGGCATGGGAAGTCTCGGCCCGCACCGGCTGGCTGTCGAGCCGGATCCTGCCCGAGCCGTTGGCCGTGGCCACGGCGTTCTGGACGCTGGCCGCCTCCGGCGAGCTGTGGGAGCACCTGCGCACGAGCCTGTGGCGCGCGCTGTCCGGCTTTGCCGTGGGCGCCGGCCTCGGGCTGGCCCTGGGCCTGCTGACGGGCAGCTTCCGCCGCGCCGAAACGCTGCTGGACACCACGCTGCAAATGGTGCGCAACATCCCGGCCCTGGCGCTGATCCCGCTGGTGATCCTGTGGTTCGGTATCGACGAAACGGCCAAGCTGTTCCTGCTGGCGGTGGGCGTGTTCTTCCCGGTCTACCTGAACACGTTCCACGGCATCCGCGCCACCGATGCGGGACTGATCGAGATGGCGAAGTCCTATGGCTTGAAGGGCTGGCCGCTGTACCGCGACGTGATCCTGCCGGGCGCGCTACCCTCGATCCTGGTGGGCGTGCGCTTCTCGCTGGGCCTCGTGTGGGTACTGCTGATCGTGGCGGAAACGATTTCCGCGCAGGCCGGCATCGGCTACATGACGATGAATGCCCGCGAATTCCTGCAGACGGACGTGGTACTGGTGGGGATCCTGCTGTACGCGATCCTCGGCAAGCTTGCCGACCTGGTCGCCCGCGCGCTGGAGCGCAGGCTGCTGCGCTGGAATCCGAGTTACAGCTGAACCTTCACTGAATTTGAAAGAACACCATGCTGCATGCAACGTTACCCATCGATACCGAACCGTTTGCCTTCACGCCCGACCCGGTGGAAGCCGCGCCCGCAAGGCGGCCGCTGGCGCGGCAGGGCGTGGGTGTCCACCTCGAAGGGTTGACGAAATCGTTCGGCCAGCGTCGCGTGCTCGACGGCATCGGGCTGGAACTGAAGGCGGGCGAATTCGTGGCCATCGTCGGCCGCAGCGGTTGCGGCAAGAGCACCTTGCTGCGCACGATCGCCGGGCTGGACGCCGTCGACAGCGGCCGCGTCGCCGTGGGCAATGGCGTCAGGCAAGGCGCACCGGGTACGGAGGCGCCGCTGCGCATGATGTTCCAGGAAGCGCGGCTGCTGCCGTGGAAGACGGTGCTGGAAAACGTCGCGCTGGGATTGCGGAATGGATTGCACGCGGCCGCCGGCGCGCTGGCCGCCGTGGGGCTCGCGGACCGTGCCGATGCGTGGCCGGCGCAGTTGTCCGGCGGCCAGCGGCAAAGGGTGGCGCTGGCCCGCGCCCTGGTGCATGAACCGTCGCTGCTGCTGCTCGACGAACCGCTCGGCGCGCTCGATGCGCTGACGCGGATCGAGATGCAGCAACTGATCGAATCGCTGTGGCGCCAGCGCGGTTTCACGGCCGTGCTGGTGACGCACGACGTGCAGGAAGCGGTGGCGCTGGCCGACCGCGTGCTGCTGATCGAAGACGGCCGTATCACCGTCGACCTTGCCGTGGATTTGCCGCGCCCGCGCCATCGTGGCAACCCGGCGTTTGCCGCGATCGAGGAAAAGCTGCTGGACCGGCTGCTGGCAAGCCGCGCCTGATTCGTCCGGATCGTGCAAGGCGCCGTTCCCCTGCATGGGGAGCGGCGCCTTTCTCCTTTGGCAGATGCGAGGCCAGCCTCGCGCGGGCTATGATGGTTCTATTCCGGCGGGCGCCGCACTATCGATAATTTCGATAGCACAAGGGTAAATTTTCCGTTTTACACTACTCTCCGGTCGCGGACATAATGCCGCATCGACAATCTGTCGCCCGATACTGATTTTTAACCACCGGAGAATACAACATGAAAAAACTGATCGCCCTCGTCCTGGCCGCCGGCTTCTCGACCGCCGCGCTGGCCGCGCCGGAAACCTATGTGATCGACGACTCGCACACGTTTGCGCGCTTCTCCTACACCCACCTCGGTTTCTCGACGCAGGAAAGCCGCTTCGACAAGACCAAGGGCAAGATCACCATCGACCGCGCCGCCAAGACCGGTTCGACCGAGATCACGATCGACACGAAGTCGGTCAACACGGGCAATGACACGTTCAACAGCCATATCAAGGGCGCCGACTTCTTCGACGTCGAGAAATTCCCGACCATCACGTTCAAGTCGACGAAGTTCAACTTCAGCGGCGACAGCCTGGCGTCGGTCGACGGCAACCTGACCATCAAGGGCATCACCAAGCCGGTCAACCTGAAGGTCACGTCGTTCAAGTGCCAGCCGCACCCGATGGCGAAGAAGGATGCCTGCGGCGCAAATGCCACCGCCACGATCAAGCGCTCCGAGTTCAACGCCGGCAAGTACGCGCCGAACGTGAGCGATGACGTCACGCTGACGATGTCGGTCGAAGCCATCAAGGAATAAGCGGCCGCAAGACCCTCGGCGGGCAGCGGTCGCCCGGCAGTTTTTTAGTAGTTATCCAAGGAAAAAAGCATGAAGCGACTGATGCTCGCTGCCGCGATCGCGGCGGCAGGGACCAACACATCCATGGCAACCGACCTGATCGTCACCAATGCCAAGGTGGCGACGATGGTGAAGGACGGCCAGTTCGTCCAGGCCGTGGCGATCGACAACGGCAAGATCTCGGCGCTGGGCACGAATGCCCAGGTGCTGAAGCAGAAAACCGCGAACACCCAGGTGATCGACGCGGGCGGCCGCACGGTGATTCCGGGCCTGAACGACTCGCACCTGCACATCATCCGCGAAGGCCTGAACTACAACGCCGAACTGCGCTGGGATGGCGTCACGTCGCTGAAACGCGCGCTGGAAATGCTGAAGGAGCAGGCGGCCCGCACGCCGGAAGGCCAGTGGATCAAGGTGGTGGGCGGCTGGAACGAATACCAGTTCGAGGAAAAGCGCCTGCCCACGCTGGCCGAAATCAACGAGGCAGTGCCGGACAAGCCGGTATTCCTGCTGTACCTGTATGGCCTGGGCTTCCTGAACCAGAAGGGTATCCAGGTACTCGGCTACGACAAGGACACGCAATACAAGGATGGCGTCGTCGAACTGGGCGCGGACGGCAAGCCGACCGGGCTGCTGGTCGCCAAGCCGAACGCGCTGATTCTGTATTCGACGCTGGCGAAGACGGGCATGCTGCCGCGCGACCAGCAAGTCAATTCCACGCAACAGTATTACCGCGAGCTGAACCGCCTGGGCGTCACTAGCGCGATCGACGCGGGCGGCGGCGGCCAGGCCTACCCGGACGATTACGCCGTCAGCCTGGAACTGGCGAAGGACGGCAAGCTCACGGTGCGCACGTCGTACTACCTGTTCGCGCAAAAGCCCGGCAAGGAGCTGGAAGACTACCAGCGCTGGCTCACGCAGACAAAGCCGGACAAGAACGATCACCTGTTCTACGCCAACGGCTACAACACCGAGGGGGGCGGCGAGAACCTCGTGTGGAGCGCGGCCGATTTCGAGAACTTCCTGGAGCCGCGCCCGGACATGCCGGAGCACATGGAAGGCGAGCTGGAAGCGGTGCTGAAACTGCTGGTGAAGAACCGCTGGCCCTTCCGCATCCACGCCACCTACGGCGAATCGATCGAGCGTGACCTGGCCGTCATCGAAAAGGTCGACAGGGAGCTGGGGCTCAAAGGACTGCGCTGGTTCTTCGACCATGCCGAGACGATCTCGGACGACCAGCTGGCGCGGGTGAAGAAACTCGGCGGCGGCATCGCCGTGCAGAACCGCATGTACTTCCAGGGCGAAGCGTACTGGAAGCGCTATGGTGCGCAGACGCGCCAGATGCCGCCGATCCGCACGATGCTCAAGATGGGCATCCCGGTTGGCCTGGGTACCGATGGCACCCGCGTGTCCAGCTATGGCCCATGGCCGTCGGTCTACTGGGCGGTCTCCGGCAAGACGGCCGGCGGCCTGCAGATCTGGCAGGACAAGGACCGCCTGTCGCGCCACGAAGCCCTGCGGCTCATGACACGGGGCAGCGCGTGGATGAGCGGCGAGGAAAAGCTCAAGGGCACGCTGGCCGTCGGCCAGTATGCCGACCTGGTGATCCTGCCGCAGGATTACTTCACCATGCCGGTCGATGGCATCCGCAACCTGGAAGCGGCGCTGACGATCGTCAACGGCAAGGTGGTGTACGCGAACGATACGTTCGGCAAGTACGCACCGCCGGCGCCGGCCGTGCTGCCCGAGTGGAGCCCCGTGAAGTTCTATGGCGGCTATCAGAACAACAACGGCAACCGGTAACGGGACAGGGAGGGGCAGATGCTGAAACGCTTCATCGGAACCTCCACGCCGGATGCGGGCCTGCTGTTTGCCCGCCTGGCGGGTGCCGCGCTGCTGTTGTGGGTGCACGGCTTGCCGAAGCTGCTGCACTGGCAGCAGGAACTCGCCCACATCGACGACCCGCTGAACATGGGGCGCGGCATCACGCTGGCCTGTGCGCTGTTTGCCGAGGTGGTGTGCCCGTTGCTGATCGCCGCCGGCCTGTTCACGCGGCTGGCCTGCCTGCCCGTGCTGTTCCTGCTCGGCGTGTCGATGGTGCTCGTGCATCCCGACTGGTCCGTCGAGCAGGGGCAGTTCGGCTGGCTGCTGCTGATCGTGTTCGGCACGATCGCGCTGGCCGGGGCGGGGCGCTGGTCGCTGGACCGCCGGCTGGCCGCAGTCTGACGGCTACAGCCAGCCCAGGGCGCCGAGCAGGGCGCCCGCCGCCAGCAGCCACAATAAATGGATGCGGGTGCGCCAGATCACGAGCGCCGCCGCCACCGATACCGCGTACAGCGGCCAGTCGGTGGCGAAGTTGCCGTTCGCGCTGCCGAGGATGATGCCGGTTGAGACCAGCATCGCGATCACGAGCGGCGCCATGCCCTGCTTGAAGGCGCGGACGAGGCGCAACTCGCGGTTGCGGTGGCCCCAGTTCGCCGCCAGCAGCATCAGCACGCTGGACGGCAGCAGGGCGCCGACCATGGTCACCACCACGCCGAGCACCGCGGCGGCATAGCTGCCCGCGTTCAGGCCCACGTTCCATCCCATCAGCGCCACGAACAGCACGTTCGGGCCGGGGGCTGCCTGGGCGATCGCGATCGAATCGTTGAATTGCGTCTGCGTGAGCCAGCCATGCTGCTCGACGAGGTAACGGTGCATTTCCGCGGTGGTGGCGATCGTGCCGCCCACCGACATCAGCGAAATCACCAGGTAATGGACGAACAGGTCGAGCCAGTCGTGCCACGCCAGGGCAATCTGGAGCGGTTGCGAAACGACGTCGGCGCTCATGGCTTGAGCCTGTGCCAGGTAAGCACGCAGCCGGTGCCGCCCAGCACCAGCAGGGCGGCCAGCATGGGCACGCGCAACACGACGAGGCCGATGACACCCAGCGCGGCCAGCGACAGCGTGACGGCCAGCGGCAGCGGGTGCTTGCGCAGCGTGGCCGCCAGCTTGATGCCGGTGGCGACGATCATGCCCGCGGCCACCGCGGCCATGCCGCGCAGTGCGCCGGCCACACGGGGGTGGTCCGAATAATGGGAATAGATCGAGCCGAGCGTCAGCACCACCAGCGCCGGCACCAACAGCAGGCCCAGCAGGGCAACGGCGGCGCCGCGCAAGCCGAAGAAGCGGCTGCCGATGACCAGCGACAGGTTGCACACGTTGGGCCCGGGCATGGTCTGGGCGACGGCCCATTCCTCGATGAACTCATCGTGTGTCATCCAGCGCCGTCGTTCGACGATTTCGCGCTGCACCACGGGCAGCACGCCGCCGAAGCCCTGCAAGGCCAGTACGGTGAAAGCAATGAACAGTTCGGTCAGGGAGCGGGGGCGGTTCGGTGCATCGGTCATGGGCATCATTATCCGCGCCCTGTTGCCATGTGTCCACGCCGCCGCCTGCTCGGGTCAGCCGCCGCCGATTCCTTCCTGGATCACGCCGCTGCCGCCGCAATTCTGGCAAGACTTGCCATCCTCCAGCTTGCCGGTGCCATGACAGGCAGGGCAGACATCCTCGCCGCTGCCAGGGGTGCCAGGTGCCGCTTCATCGCCGGGATTGATTGGTTCGCTCATGGTGGTCTCCTTGGAAGAAGCCGCAGCATAGCGCGGCACCGCAGCCTGCACTGCGAGGCATTTAACACTCGGTGCATTCGCTGGCAAGCCGCGCCCGACGCACGGCGCAACCAGGCCGGGACAAGGGCGGGTCACCGACGGGTTATGCACAAATTATGGTTGGAGAAATAAGTGGGAACTTTTTTCAACACCTTGCAGCGATTTCACCGATGGGCTCGCAAGTGCTTGATTTTATTGAGGGCCGCGTTTGCCTTTTGAACGGGCAGTTTAAGGAAAATGGCGCCGTTACTGGCTGTTTGGGTTGTCAAGGGTGTCTTATCAACAAAGTTATCCCCAACCTGTGTGGATATTCCAAAAAATGCTTCAGAATCCGCTACTTAGCAATGCTTGTGTGGCGTGAAGCCAGCCATTTCGCCGTAAATGGGGGTGATGTGCGGGTTAGCCACAAACTGTATGCCTATACAGCGCCGTCCGCATCGTCATCGGGTGCGAAACGGCCTGTCACGGTAAACTGGCCTGTCGCCGGGCCAGGGGCGACCTGCACTCGTACGGGCACGGCGGGTTCGCCCAGATGGATTTCGCCGCTCCAGCCCTGTCCGGCACGCAAGGCGGCCAGCATCGCCGCGGCGGGTTCGTGCACCGACCGCAATGCCGCCTCGGCGCGGGCGATGCGCTGCTCCGCTTCGTGCAGGCTGTGATAGCTGCGCAGCGAGGCGATCACGGTCGTGAAGAGCTTGCGCGTCGTCAGGTCCGTCTTGCACCAGAAATCGTTGATGTCGTAGTCCAGGATGATGCTGTGCTCCAGCGCCTGGCCCGGCTGCCCCGTGCGCAGCACGACGCGCACGAGGGGATTGCGCAGCTCGTCGCGAATGCGCCGGGCCACCTTCAGGCCCGCGTCGGCCGTTTCCATGATCACATCGAGCAGCACGAGCGCCGTGTCGCCATGGCTGCGCAGCACGGACAGTGCCTCTTCGCTGCTGTAGGCATGCAGGAAGGACAAACGCCGGCCCATGAAATGCGCATTGCTGAGCGAAAACTTCGTCACGACGTGCACGTCCACGTCATCGTCGACGATCAGCACTTTCCAGGGCGGCGGCCCGGCCTGCGGCTGGGCATCCGGGGCCGGCATGTCGTCTTCTATCATCCAGCCTTCGCTGGCTTCATCCGTATTGACTTGCATGATGTACTCGCTGCAACGTGCATTAGACTACCTGATGCTGACACTATTCCTCGACGGCATTTTTGTCAAAGGTTGCGCCCGCGGCCGCACTGGTCGGCGTGAACGAAGTGCCTGCAAATTTTTTTCCGGCCCGTCGCCGGGCGCTTCCGGCATAGCCGAACCCATCTGTAAGTGCTTGATTTCACAAGGCGAAAAATTTGCCTCAAGAACGGGCATTTTGTTAAAACCCGCACCAGTACTGGGTTTCCGGCCTGTCAAGCCCCGCTTGTCCACATCGTTATCCACAACGGAAGTGGATAAGTACAAAATAAGCTTTAAAAACGGCTTGTTAGCAAGGCTCTCTCAAGTGATGCTTTGTTTCAACCTCAGCAATTCTTCCAGGAACCGTTCCGCTGCCAGTGTGGGCGGCCAGGGTTCCCATGGCGTGCCGCCATACAACGGGTGCAGTGGGTCGTCCACCAGCGGCCGCATGCGGATCTTCAGCGTGCGACGCACTTCGTCCGGTGACCAGCCAACGGCGTGCACGGCCTCGCTCGCGGCCGCAAGGCGGTCGGCACGCTTGTGGGCCAGGTAGGCGGCACTTGTCCACGCCGGCAGGCCATAGCGCAGGAAGACGGCTTGTTCCAGCCGTTGCGTCAGGTCGCGGAACGCGGTACCCAGGAAGGGCTTCAGCACGGAGATGCAATCGAAGCCCAGCAGGCCTTCTTCCGCATCGTGCAGCAGCTCGCGCAGCGCGGTGACCGGATCGAGTGGCGCGCCCGCCGCATTGCGCCGCAGCTGCAGCACCGTCAGCGAATGCTGGGCGACCGACAGGGGCAAGGGCCAGGCCGAATGGCCGCCCCAGCGGTAGGTGCGCGCCAGGCCCAGGGCCAGGTCGGCATCTTCCCAATCGAACGGGGTGGGGTCCAGCAAGTCGAGGCGCTTGCCGGACGGCATGCGAACCCAGGCGCGGGTACCGGGCCGCGCAACGGGCAGGCCCGTTGCCGCGCGGCGGCGCAAGGCATCATTGCCCGGATTGCCACGTTGGATGGCAGCTTGCTGACCGGCGCCACTGCCGTCGGCGCCGTCCTGGTTCCCGCCGTACTGATTCCATTTCATGACGCTATCGTACCGCTTCCGGCACCGCCGGGCGAGCCGGCAGCACGAATCGGATCTCCAGCGCATCCTGCACGGCCATCGCGCCGCCCATCACGGAAAAGGGTGTGATGCCGAAGTCGGTCTGTTTCAGTACCAGCGTGCCGCGCGCGGTGAGGCCGGGTGGGGTGGTGTCGAGCGCCGCGGGCACGGTGTAGCGGCGCGTCACGCCGTGCAGCGTGATGTCCGCCTGCACGGCGCCGGCAACGCCCGTTCGCTGCGCGCGCACTTCGACGAAGGGAAAGGTTTGCGCATCGAGCACCTTCGTCAGCATGTTGACGCGGGTGCCGGCGATCGCATCGGCCGAAGGCTGTGTCGTCAGCCCCGCTTCGCTGCGCAGTGCCGCTTCATCGACCGTCATCTCGTCGAGGCGAAAGCGCAGCACGGCCAGCCCGGCTGCCGGATCGACGCGGCCATCGATGCGCCGCGCCGCCACCACGTGGTCGTGACCGAGCCGGGCCAGCGCGCCGCCGCGGCGCACCGTCACCGCGATCAGCGCATCGTCGGCGATGCGCAGAACAGGGTTGGAAGCCGTGCCGGACGTCCGGCCGGCGAGCAGGTCGGCGAACGGATCGGCCGGCTGCGCCGGGGCAGGGAAGGAAGAAGCGGAAGATGCGGAAGGCGCGGAAGGAGCGGAAGGAGCGGGCGCGGAAGGGCCCCGCACCGGGGCGCAGGCGGCCAGCAGCAGGCACGCCGCGAGACACCGCCAGCGCGGCGCGGTGGCGACCCCGGCGCCTATTTCCCGCCTCCCGGAAAACGCGATGTCATGGCCGTGTCATTTCGCCATGAGAAGATGGCTTCGCTCTTTCAAATCTCTCCCGATTTGAATCCCTTCACCCGCGTCGCCGACGCGGGTTTTTTTTGCCCGCGTTTCGTCGAGCCTGAACTGGCGCACGATGCGCGCCAGGCCCGCCGCTTCTTCCTGCATGGTGGCGGCCGCCGCCGCGGCTTCCTCGACCAGCGCGGCGTTCTGCTGCGTCACCTGGTCCATGTGGGTGATCGCCGTGTTGACCTGCTCGATGCCGGCCGACTGTTCGTCGCTGGCGGTGCGGATCTCGGCCATGATGTTGGTGACGCGGCGCACGCTGTCGACCACTTCCTGCATCGTGGCGCCGGCCTGTTCGACGAGCTTGCTGCCCGCTTCCACCTGGCCGACCGAATTGCCGATCAAGGCCTTGATCTCGTGCGCGGCGGCCGCGCTGCGTTGTGCCAGCGTGCGCACTTCGCCGGCCACGACGGCGAACCCGCGGCCCTGCTCGCCGGCGCGCGCTGCTTCCACGGCCGCATTCAGCGCCAGGATATTGGTCTGGAAGGCGATACCGTCGATGACGCCGATGATGTCGACGATCTTGCGCGCCGACGCATCGATCGAACCCATCGTGTCGACCACCTGCGATACCACGGCACCGCCACGCGCCGCCACGTCGGAAGCGCTTTGCGCCAGCTGGTTGGCCTGGCGCGCGTTTTCCGCATTCTGGCGCACGGTGGCGGTCAGTTCTTCCATCGAGCTGGCAGTCTCCTCGAGGTTGCCTGCCTGCTGCTCGGTACGGTTCGACAAGTCCTGGTTGCCGCTGGCGATCTCGCCGGAGGCATGGGCGATCTGGTCCGCGCCCGAGCGCACCTGGCCCACCACGGCGGACAGGTTGGCACTGATGCTGTTCATCGCGCGCGTCATGCGGGCGATCTCGTCCTCGCCATCGACGTCCAGTTGCACGGTCAGGTCACCGGCGGCGATCTGCGTGGCGGCCTGTTCGACCTGGCGCAGCGGCTGCGTGATGTAGCGGCGCACGCCAAAGAACATCACCGCCGAAAAGCCCAGCAATGCGGCCACGCCGGCCGCGATGTACCAGTTGCGCAGCCGGGTTGCCTCGGCCGTGATTTCCTCGCGATACGCACCGCCGGCGATCACCCAGTTCCAGTCCTTGAAGGTGGAATACGCCACGATCTTTTCACGCGGCGACGTCTCGTCCGGGTTCAGCCACGGGTAGGTGATCAGGCCTTCCTTCTTCTCCAGGATCTCGCGGATGAACGGGCGTCCGTCCGAATCCTTCGAGTCGAGGATGACGTCGCCTTCGCGCTTGGGGTGCACGACCAGCTTGCCGTAGTTGGGGCCGGGCGTGGAATCGAGCACATAGAAATAGCCGGTGGTGCCCACCTTGATCGACTTGATCCGCTCCTTCAGCGTGGCCATTTCCTTCGACACGTCGACGCCCACGTACAGCACGCCCACCACGGTGCCGGCGGCATCGCGGATGGGGTCGTAGCGGGTGATGAACTGCTTGCCGAACAGCGTGGCCTGGCCGGTGTAGCTCTGGCCGGAACGCAGCACGGCATAGCCCGGGTGCTTGTGATCGAGGGCCGTGCCGACCGCGCGGCTGCCGTCTTCCTTCTTGGTAGTCGTCGACACGCGGATGAAGTCGTCGCCGGACGCGACGAAGACCGTGGCGCCGCCGCCGGTCGACGCGGTAAAGCGGTCGGGAATCGTGAAATCATTGTTCAGCACCGCGCCGCCGAATTTCAGCGCTGGCGTGCTGCGGCCGCCAACGTCGACGGTGGTTGCCGGATCCAGTGAGAATTCGCCCTTGAATTCGGCCGCCAGCACTCTCGCAAAGGCATTGACCTCGCTGGTGACGGCGGTATTGAACAGTTCCACCATGTTCTTCACACCCACTGTGTCCTGCTGCACGGCGACGATGGAACGCTCTTCCAGCATCCTTGTCGTGCTCGCGCTGATGATGGCGATCAGGGCCGCAAGCGTGATCGAGAGCAGGCCGAACGTCGTCGCCGTGATACGCGCGCCGACGCTCCAGTTGCGCAAATTGAATGTGGTGGTATTTGTCATGAAGGATCGAAGTCAAATGGTGGACCGGACAGCAGCGGGGACTGATGCATTGCCATTATCGGTGTGCCACAAGGAAACTTAAATAAAGATCGCTCTGAAGATCACTGCTGTCGCATCATCTGTATCTTGCAAGCAACTACGTAGAATCCCGTAGCGAAGATGGCGCCGGCAACATTGATAAAGTTTCCTTAATGAAGTTCTAAGCCTGCTCCAAACGTTCGATGGCAAAGTGTACCTGTACCGCGCAATCGCTGTTGCGCGGCAGGTTGCCGGATTCCTCAATCCGGCACGATTTCCGCAGCCGCGGCAAGGCCGGTGAATGATTCTCCAGCCTTGCGCGACCAGCCCGATCATTCCCCGCGCTCTCGACAGAAAGCGTTTTAACCGGTCCCCTCCTCAGATTGCGGCCGGTTTTTTTTTGCCCGCGCGCTTGTGCTCTCCGGCCTCGCACGTCATCCGTGAAACCCCCGATCAGGCGATCCGCTTGTACCAGGATTGCCCCGCGATCATGCGGCAATACTCGCCGGCCGGCAGGTCGTCGGCATCGAGTTCGCGGTCGATGCCGAGCACGCCCAGCACGGCCAGGCTGTCGTGAAACAGGCGCAGCACGCGCCGCCGCAACAGCGGGCCGAAATCGGGCAGGGCGCGGCGGCAGAGAATCAGCTGGAATTCGTTGAACGAGGAATCGGTGACGAGATTGTATTGCGACCAGATGATGCGGCTTTTCAGCTGCGGTACGGGCACCATCCGGCCGTGCTCGAGGTGAAAATACTCGGACAGCCGGCCGCTGCCGCCGGCCCGTTCGTAGCAGCGCTGGTAGTCCCCCATCTTGTCCAGCGGGATCGAGGCGGTCAGCGCTTCCTCGAGCAGTTCGTCGCTGGGGACCGTCGCGTGGATTTCCGTGCGCCACAGCAGCTGGCGCTCGGCCAGCAGCACGGCCGCCGTCCAGGCCTGCTCGGCGCCGGCGCAATCGGCCAGCCACACTTTCGGCAGCGGCGCGCCGGGCAGGCATTGCCCGGCCACGGCCAGCAACTGCGTCGCTTCGTCGGGATCGTCGAACATCGAGGCCGGCGCCACGCCCAGCGCACGCAGCAGGGCGCTCGACGCGGCCCCGTCGTGCAGCACGCGGTCCTGCAACTGCGAGATCGTGCGCAGGCCACGCCGTGCCATCAGGCCGTGCAGCTTGCGCTTGACGGCGGCCTGGTCGTGGCTGCGGAAATCGAAACCGAAGCGCTGTGCCACGGCTTCGAGCAGCAGCGCCAGTTCCAGCGCTTCCACTTCCGGGGCCGGCACGTGCCGGCGCTCCACGAACGTTCCACTCGCCGGGCCCGTCTGTGCCTGGGTGCGCGCCCAGCGGTGCGCCGCCATCAGTGCAACCACACGCGCATCAGCGACAGCAGCTGGGCCACATCGACCGGCTTGGTGATGTAGTCGGAGGCGCCGGCGGCGATGCACTTGTCGCGGTCGCCCTTCATGGCCTTCGCCGTCAACGTGATGATGGGCAGTGACTTGAATTTCGGAATGCGGCGGATTGCCCGCATCGTGTCATAGCCATCCATCTCCGGCATCATGATATCCATCAGCACGATCTCGATCGTCGGATCGCGCTCCAGCACCTCGATGCCATCGCGGCCGTTTTCGGCGAACGATACCTGCATCTGCTCCCGCTCGAGCAGCGAGGACAGGGCGAAGATGTTGCGCAGGTCGTCGTCGACGATCAGCACCTTGCGCCCGGCCAGGCCGGAATCCTGCGCGTGCACCTGTTCGAGCATGCGCCGCTGCGGTTCCGGCAGGCTGGCGTGCGAGCGGTGCAGGAACAGCGCCGTTTCGTCCAGCAGGCGCTCGGGCGACCGGGCATCCTTGATGACGATGGTCTTGGCGTAGCGTTTCAGCTTGGCCACTTCGCGGCGGTTCAGGTCCTTGGCGGTATTGATCACCACCGGCAGGTCGCGCAGTGTGAGGTCCTTGCCGATGAGATCGAGCAGGTCGAAGCCGGAAATGTCGGGCAGCGTCAGGTCCAGCACCATGCAGTCGAAATGACTGGTGCGCAATGCCGCCAGCGCTTCCTCGCCGGTGCCGACGGCCGTGATGTCCACGTCGGTGGCGCCGATCAGCGTCACGATCGCGTCGCGCTGGCCCGGCTCGTCGTCGACGACGAGCAGGCTGCGCTTGCCGCCCAGCAGAAACTTCTGGATCCGCGCGAACTGCTCGACCAGCGCTTCCTTGCTGACGGGCTTGTTCATGAACGAGATCGCGCCGGAACGCAGCGCCCGTTCGCGCTCGCGCGACGCGGACATCACGTGCACGGGGATGTGCCGCGTGCCGGGATCGCGCTTGAGCCGGTCCAGCACCGTGAAGCCGTCGATGTCGGGCAGGTCGAGGTCGAGCAGGATCGCCGACGGCACGTAGTCGCGCGCCAGCGACAGTGCTGAATCGCCCTGCACGGTGACGATGCCCTTGAAGTTCTTTTCGCGGGCAAATTCCAGCACGATCTTGGCGAAGCGTTCATCGTCCTCGATGATCAGCACCGACGGGTCGCCCGGCGCGGTCAGGCCCCGGTCATCCAGCGTGGCGCCGTAGGTCTCGGCCTCCGCATCCGTATCGCCCGTGGCCAGGCTGGCCGGATCGGCCGCGAACTCGTCGGCCGGTGGCGCCGAGTAGATCACTTTCGGCGGCATCGGCACGGCGCGCAGCGTGGCCGGGCGCGGCTGGTCGATGGCGATGAAGCCGGCGCGGTTGTACGGCAGGTACAGGGTGAAGGTGGAACCGCTGCCCACTGTCGATTCGACGCGGATCTCGCCACCCAGCAGGCGTGCCAGCTCGCGCGAGATCGACAGGCCCAGGCCCGTGCCGCCATACTTGCGGGCGGTGGACCCGTCGGCCTGCTGGAACGCTTCGAAGATCAGCTGCAGCTTGTCCGAGGCGATGCCGACGCCGGTATCCTTCACGGAGAACGCGAGCACCGCGTCGGCACTGGCCAGGCTCGGGTTGTCCGGGCTCCAGCCGTTGTCGACCAGGCCGATATCGAGCGATACCTGGCCATGCGAGGTGAACTTGAACGCGTTCGACAGCAGGTTCTTCAGCACCTGCTGCAGGCGCGTCGTGTCCGTCATCAACGAGGCGGGCAGGTTGTCCTTCAGCGCCACGTTGAAGCCGAGGTGCTTGGCTTCGGCCATGTGGCGGAACGTGCGGTCCACGTAGTTGCGCAGGTTGGCGAAACGGTATTCGGACACATCCAGCGTGACGGTGCCCGATTCGATCTTGGACAGGTCGAGGATGTCGTTGATCAGCGTGAGCAGGTCGGAGCCGGAGCCGTGGATCGTCTTCGCGAATTCCACCTGCTTGCCCGACAGGTTGCCTTCCGGGTTGTCGCCCAGCTGCTGTGCCAGGATCAGCAGGGAGTTCAGCGGCGTGCGCAGTTCGTGCGACATATTGGCCAGGAACTCGGACTTGTATTTCGACGACAGCGCCAGCTGGGTCGCCTTTTCCTCCAGCGCCAGCTTGGCCTGTTCCACCTCGCGGTTCTTGCGTTCCACCTCGATGTTCTGCTCGGACAGCAGGCGCGCCTTTTCCGCCAGCTCCTGGTTGGTCTGCTGCAGTTCCTGCGCCAGCGACTGCGACTGCGTCAGCAGGGATTCCGTGCGGCTGTTCGCCTCGATCGTGTTCAGCACCACGCCAATCGATTCCATCAGCTGGTCGAGGAAGGAGAGGTGGGTTTCGGTGAACCGGTCCAGCGAGGCGATTTCAATCACCGCCTTGACCTGCTGCTCGAACAGGATCGGCAGCACGACGATATTCGTTGGCGGCGCCGAACCCAGGCCGCTCGAGACGACGATGTAGTCGCGCGGCACGTCGGTCAGCCAGATGCGCACCTTCTCCAGCGCGCACTGGCCCACCAGCCCTTCGCCCGGCAGGAATGACGTGGGCACCTTGCGGCTGGACCGGTACCCATAGCTGGCGATCATGCGCAGCCGCGCATCGTCCATCTGCGAATCCATCATGTAGAACACGCCGTGGTGCGCCGACACGAGCGGCGCCAGCTCCGAGAGGATCAGCTTCGTCACCGCCTGCAGGTCGCGCTGGCCCTGCAGCAGTCGCGTGAAGCGCGCCAGGTTGGTCTTCAGCCAGTCCTGCTGCGCGTTTTTCTGCGTGGTTTCCTTCAGGTTGCGGATCATCTCGTTGATGTTGTCCTTCAGGTACGAGACTTCGCCGCGCGCTTCCACCTGGATGGAGCGCGACAGGTCGCCGCGCGTCACCGCCGTTGCCACTTCGCCGATCGCGCGCATCTGGTTCGTCAGGTTCGCCGCCAGCTGGTTCACGTTTTCGGTCAGGTCCTTCCACGTGCCGGCCACGCCGGGCACATTGGCCTGGCCACCCAGCTTGCCCTCGGTACCCACCTCGCGCGCCACCCGCGTCACTTCGGAGGCGAACGACGACAGCTGGTCGACCATCACGTTGATCGTGTCCTTCAGTTCCAGGATCTCGCCCTTCACGTCCACCGTGATCTTCTTCGACAGGTCGCCACGCGCCACGGCGGTGGTCACCGCCGCGATGTTCCTGACCTGGCCGGTCAGGTTCGACGCCATGAAGTTCACGTTGTCGGTCAAATCCTTCCACGTGCCGCCCACGCCGGGCACGTAGGCCTGGCCGCCCAGCTTGCCTTCGGTACCGACTTCACGCGCCACGCGCGTGACCTCGGACGCGAAGGAAGACAGCTGGTCGACCATCACGTTGATGGTGTTCTTCAGTTCGAGGATTTCGCCCTTCACGTCGACCGTGATCTTCTTGGACAGGTCGCCGTTCGCCACGGCGGTGGTCACCTCGGCGATGTTCCTCACCTGGCCCGTCAGGTTGCCGGCCAGCTGGTTCACGTTTTCCGTCAGGTCCTTCCACGTGCCTGCCACGCCGGGCACGTTCGCCTGGCCACCCAGCTTGCCTTCGGTGCCGACTTCGCGTGCCACGCGGGTCACTTCCGATGCAAAGGAGTTCAACTGGTCGACCATCACGTTGATGGTGTTCTTCAGTTCGAGGATCTCGCCCTTCACGTCCACCGTGATCTTCTTCGACAGGTCGCCGTTGGCCACGGCCGTCGTCACGTCCGCGATGTTCCGCACCTGGCCGGTCAGGTTGCCCGCCATCGAGTTTACCGAGTCGGTCAAGTCCTTCCACGTGCCGGCCACGCCCTTCACCTGCGCCTGGCCACCCAGCTTGCCTTCGGTACCGACTTCACGCGCCACGCGCGTCACTTCGGAAGCAAAGGAAGACAGCTGGTCGACCATCACGTTGATCGTGTTCTTCAGCTCGAGGATCTCGCCCTTCACGTCCACCGTGATCTTCTTGGACAGGTCGCCGTTCGCCACGGCGGTCGTCACCGCCGCGATGTTCCTCACCTGGCCCGTGAGGTTCGACGCCATGAAGTTCACGTTATCGGTCAAGTCCTTCCACGTGCCGCCCACGCCGGGCACATAGGCCTGGCCGCCCAGCTTGCCCTCGGTACCGACCTCGCGGGCCACGCGCGTCACTTCGGAAGCAAAGGAACGCAACTGGTCCACCATCACGTTGATGGTGTCCTTCAGTTGCAGGATCTCGCCGCGCACGTCCACCGTGATCTTCTTCGACAGGTCGCCGTTCGCCACCGCCGTCGTCACCTCGGCGATATTGCGCACCTGGGACGTCAGGTTGCCGGCCATCGAGTTCACCGAGTCCGTCAAATCCTTCCACGTGCCGGCCACGCCCTTCACCTGCGCCTGGCCACCCAGCTTGCCTTCGGTACCGACTTCGCGCGCCACGCGCGTGACCTCGGACGAGAACGACAGCAATTGCTCCACCATCGTGTTGGCGGTGGTGGCGGCGCGCAGGTACTGGCCCTTCAGCGGATGGCCGTCCACTTCCAGCGCCATCGTCTGCGACAGGTCGCCCTTCGCCACGGCGCCGATCACGCGCGCCATCTCGGTGGTGGGGCGCACCAGGTCATCGATCAGCGTGTTGGTCGCGCTGATGATCGTGGCCCAGCCGCCGGACACGTTGCTGACGGAGGCCCGCTGCGTCAGCCGGCCTTCGCGGCCCACCACGCGCGAGACCTCGGTGACCGACTTCACGATCCGGTCGTTGGTTTCGATGATGTCGTTCAGCGTGTCGGCGATCTTGCCGGAAACGCCGGTCCAGTCGGACGGCATGCGCGCCGAGAAATCGCCTTTTTTCAATGCCATCAGGGTTTGCAGGATCAGCTTCAGATCCAGTTCCTCGGGCAGTTCGGTCATGTCGTTCATCGACCAGTCCTTCTTATCATCAGGATTGTTGTTCAAGTAAGTCAGCCAGGACAAGGTCCGGCAAGGCCTGCGCCAGCTCGGTGGCGCTGCGCGGCATGGAGAACAGCGCGCCCTGCCAGCTGTCGCACCCCAGGGTGGCCAGCACGGCCAACTGGTGGGCACGGTCGACGCCGGTCGCGGCCACTTCCATCGACAGCGCCCGCGCCAGGTGCACGATGGCCGCTACCAGGTCGGTGCCGCCGGCATCGTCGCCGATATTGCGCACGAACGCGGCGTCGATCTTCAGGATGTCCAGCCCCAGCCGCTTGCAGGCGGCCAGGCTGGTGCCGGTGTGGCCGAAGTCGTCCAGCGCCAGCAGCACGCCGCCGCCCTGCAACTGGCGCAGCAGCGGCTCGATTGCCGCATGGTGCGCGGACAGCAGCGTCTCGCAGATGTCCAGCACGATCACGCCGGCGGGCAGGGCGTGCCGCCGCACTTCGGCCAGCAGGCGGGCGGGCAGGTCCGGCCCCAGCGCCGGCGCCGTCAGGTTCAGCGCCACGCGGGCTGTCGACAGCGGCGCATCGCCCGCGCGCCAGTCCGCGGCCTGCGCGCATACGGTGGCCATGACCCAGGAATCGACCCGTTCGAGCAGGCCGCGGTCCTGCACCACCGGCAGGAAGGCTCCCGATTCGATGCGGCCCAGCCGCGGGTGATCCCATACCAGCTGCGCCTCGACACCGCGCACGCGGCCGCTGGCCAGGTCCAGCTGCGGCTGGTACAGCAGCGCGAGCTCGTCGTGCGCCAGCGCGTGGCGCAGCTCCCCCGTCCATTGTTCGCGCGCATGTTCGCGGCGGTTCATCTCTTCGTGGAAGAAGCGGATATTGCCGCCCTGTGCGGCCACCTTGCCGATGTCGCTTTCCCGCTCCTCCTTGGCGCGGTACATCGCCAGGTCGGCGCTTTTCATCAGCGCGCGGGCGCTGGCGCCATCATGGGGGTAGATGCCGATGCTGGTCGACGTGTGTACCCGGTGCCCACCGATCGCAAAGGGCCGCGCATGCGCGTTGGCGATCTTGCGCGCGACCCGCGCCGCGTTCTCGCCGGGTGCCTTGCCTTCGATGAGCACCACGAATTCGTCACCGCCCAGCCGCGCCACCACGTCCGAGGCGCGCACGGCGGCCGACAGCCGCGCCGCCACCTGCCGCAGCAGTTCATCGCCCACATCGTGGCCGAAGCCGTCGTTGATCTGCTTGAAATCGTCCAGGTCGAGGAACAGCAGCGCGAACTGGCTGCGCCGGCGGTCGCTCGACGCCACCGCGTGTTCCAGGTGCTGGATCAGCGAGCGGCGGTTCACCAGGCCGGTCAGCGCATCGCGCGTCGACAGCTCATGGGCGCGCTGCTCAGCCTGCTTACGCTCGGCCACTTCCAGCTCCAGGTCGCGGTTGACCCGTTCCAGGTCCTGCAGCCGCTGCGAACGCAGCTCCGCGTTGATGCGGCGCGTTTCCTCGGCATGCGCCTGCAGTTGCAGGTGCTTGCGGGTGAGGTCGACGAAGGTGCGCACCTTGGCCAGCACCACCTGGGGAATGAGCGGCGCGCACAGGTAATCGGCCGCGCCCAAGGTATAGGCGCGCAGCCGCGGCGGCTCGTCGTCCGGCAGGGCGGTGACGAAGATCTGTGGCACGGTGGCCGAACGGGGATGCGAACGGATCTCGGCGGCTGTCTCGAAGCCATCCATGCCCTGCATCTCCACGCCAAGGAGAATCAGCGCGAAATCATGGCGCAGCACTTCGCGCAGCGCCTCATGCCCGGACCGGGCCTTGACGAGCTCATAACCGACATCGTCGGCATCGGCGCCCAGCAGGCTCTCCAGCGCCAGCAGGCTGGCGGGATCGTCATTTACGAGAAGAACTTTGGGAATATGCACAAGGACGCTACCCGGTTTGTCTTGGTTGTAGTTTTGTTGTCGTAAAAGATACGCTTGTGCGGGCGCCAGTCAAGCAGATTCAGCCGCGGCCCGACAGCGAATATAGCAAAAATGAAATTGCAGCAGGAAACTATCGAGCGCAGGTGAGGATGGGGGAGGGACGCAGGGGGCGCGGGCTGCCTCGGGAGGCGGCCGCGATTGCCAGCCGCCAGCGCGATCCGGCGGCGCGGCAGCTCATATCGCGGAGAGCCAGCCGTTCTCCTCCAGTTCCAGCATGACAGCGTCAAACGCCTGCCTGGGGATGATGCAGTTGACGCGGTAGCCACCCACTGGGTGCATGCCGTCGATGGCTGCAATCACACCCGGAAATGCGGCGAATATCGACAACAGGGCAGTTCGCTCGTTTTCGGTGCAGGTCATGTCGCCTTTCCGCCGGATCAATCGCAAATAACCCATCGTGCATTACCCATCGAATGGAACCGCCATCGCTGGCCGAGGCATCATAATATATGAGGCGTTTAACAGCACCGTGCCGGAAAACCTCGAACCATTATCTCATCATTGCATATGGCAAGTAGAACGAACCCGTTGACGATCAACCAGATATTCGAACGGTTAGCCGAGCTGGACGGTCAACCCTGGAGCTGGAAGACATTCTCTCCGCCACCAGCTCCGTTGCCCGGTCCCCGTCCTTCTTTCAGCCTTTCATCTTGCTGCGCCGCGAATGGCCCGCCATAGCTCTGCCTCGCGATGTATCGCTTTCAGTCAACCGCGGTCATCCAGCGTGCATGCGGACATTTGATCGCCCAAGCCCGATTTTTATAAACATAAGGAATTGCATGTCACCTTCTCTTTTGACGCTGCTGGATGAAATGCGTACGCTGGAACAGCGCAGCGGCACTCCAGCAGGCGGACTCTGGTATAAGCGCTTTCCTGTCGAAACAGCCGCATCGCTGGCTGCCGTTGAGCAAAGCACCGGTTTCCCGGTTCCGTCCGACCTCAAGGATCTCCTGCTCTCGTTCGGCGGATTTTACTTCCCCATGCACGTCGCCGGCTTTACGGTGACATTCCATGGCGTTTCCCCATACCCGCGCCCGTTCGGAGGCTTGGCCGATCTTCTTGACGCGAGATGGTGCTGGGGTGACTACCGCGACGACGAGGACTTTCCTGAAGATGCCATCGCAAGATTGAATACGAACTTTGTCTGCTTCGGTCACTGCGATGTGGATGAAGACTCGGCGGACCATTTTTTCTACGACCGTAGCGGCAACTTCGGCGTGCTCCGGTTCGATCAGGAGTTTCGCGACCGGGATGCAATCGATTACCTTTATGAATTGTGTGAAGGCACTAACCGCCGCGCGCCACTTGCACTCGACGAGGTGCTGACACAGCCGCTCCGGTATTGCCTTTGGGGCGAGCCGGACGATGACCTGGAATGAAGCCGCCATCAACGCCGGCTTGGCGGTTCTGCTGACGCCGTACCGTTCCCGGGCAGGCTACCTGGACATCTCGCCACGGTGAGCCAGCCGTGACACGTCGCGCCATGGGGCGGTGTTGTACTTCAGTGCTATTTTCCTCCCGCGCTCCCTCGGGGCGATCCGATCAGCAAAGCGGGAGCGCAGAATAAGACGTTCTCATGTGTCTCTGTGCCGGGAGGAACGGTATGCCCAACTTGCTGCGAGCAATGGCCATGGTGGTGACACTGTGTGCCGGTTGCCTGTCGGATCGGGCCTATCACAACGGCCTGGCCAGCACGTCCGCCACGCCGGTCGATACGGAGATGCACGGCAGGTATGTGCTGGCCCATGTCGAATTCGATGACCAGGGCTGGTTTCACGACGCGCGGCAGCGGCAGGCGTTGTTCGAGACGCTGCATGGGCTGAGGGCGCGGAACCAATCCATGCTGATCGTTACGTACACGCACGGCTGGAAGCACAATGCGGGTGAGAACGACACGAATCTGCGCGATTTTCGCAAGCTGCTCGCGGAGCTGGCGGCGATCGAGCGTCAACGGCGACCGAACGATACCCGTACCGTCGTGGGTGTTTATGTCGGCTGGCGCGGCGCCAGCGTGTCGGTGCCCTTCGTGGACAACCTCACGTTCTGGACACGCAAAGCCGCTGCCGAGCGCATAGGGCAGCGCTCCGTCAAGCAGCTCTTTTTCGAACTCAACCAGTTCCGCACGATCGCCAATGGCTGGGACATTCCCGACCAGTTGGCACGGGACGATGAAACGCAGCTGATTTTCGTCGGTCACAGCTTCGGTGGCCTGATTACCTATCACGCGCTGTATGCGGCAATTCTGGAACGCGGCCTGCAGGTCGACAAGTTGGGCCGGTACCGGCCGGCGAAAAGCGTTGGCGACTTTGTCTTGCTGGTCAATCCGGCGTTCGAAGGCGCGGACTATGAGCCGATCTGGCAGGCGGCCCGGTCGCGCGGCTGCTTCCCACCGGCCCAGAAGCCGGTCATGGCGATCATCACGTCCAGCGCGGATGCGGCGACGCGCGTGGCATTTCCCCTGGGCCGCCTGTACACGTACCTGCAATCGGCGCCCTTGCCTGGCGAGCGGGAAACCGTCCTGCACACAGTGGGGCATCTTGACCGCTACCGCACGCACCGCCTGGTCGACTTGCCTGTCGGGGAAACAGGGACAGCACCCGATGCCGCGGCGCCGCCCAACGTCGAACCCGTCACGAAAATTCTCGATTTGCAATTGGTGAAGACGGACAACGCCGTGCCCGCGCGCATGCCGTATCTGGTGATCCAGGCAGGGCCCGGGCTGATTGCCGATCACAGCGACTTCTGGAACGAGCGCTTCCGAAAGTTCTCCGTGCGTTTCATCACGACCCAGATCCTGTCACTGAAGATCAGGGGTGAGGCAGCACGAGCGCGGCCAGCGGGACCGCAACGTGACGATTGCCCCGGTTTTATCGGCAATGTTCCGGGATGACGGCGGTTACGGGTATCAACTGTAACGCTGAGTTCATGAACAGTGACCGCAGGATTCGTCATGGCTCCATGTGCGCAGCCTGCCTGCAGGCCCGGGTGCCTGCGCGTTCGAGCTCGCGCCTGATCGCTTGCGGTCAAGGTATCCGCTGACCTTTTGCCAAGCTTCGTTGCCAGATCGGCAGCCTCCTGCCGCTGAACTGTTGTTTTTTACTGCGCGGGCATCAAAGTCAATCGTCCCTCCCAACTGAGCGCGTAGATTAGCCTCATCAAATCGTTCTGGAGCGACACATGCGTCGACATCTCCTGCTCGGCGGATTGGCAATGCTGCAACTGGGCCTTGCCGGCGCCCAAACCACGTCCGTGACCGTTTATGGCAGCCTCGATGCGGGCCCGACACGCGTCTCAAATGTGCGCGGCCAGGGGGTCACGCTGGTCGACGACGGCGTGCTGCAGGCCGACCGCTTCGGCATCCGCGCGACCGAAGACCTGGGCGGCGGCATGCAAGCGATCGCCCAACTGGAAGGCGGCTTCGCCACCAGCACCGGCGTCCAGCCGCGCAACGGCGTGCTGTTCAACCGGCTGGCGTTTGTCGGCCTGTCGGGCCGCTATGGCACGCTGGCGCTGGGCCACCACAGCAACATGATGTTCGACGCCGTGGGCAAACTCAGCAACGGCGTCCTGTTTGGCAGCTTTTACGCGTTCCACCCGGGGAATTTCGACGAGACCGCCAATGTGGGCCAGATCGACAACGGCATCAAGTACACCAGCCGCGAAATCAATGGCATGACGGTGGGTGCCGTGTACGCGCTGGGCGAACAGCCGGGCGACTCTTCGCGCAACCGCGCGTGGGGCATCAATTTCACGTATGCCAGCGGCCCGCTGCGCGTCGGCGGCGCCTGGACCAGCGCCAACAACAAAGTGCTGAACATCGGCCAGTCGCTGGGCTTGCGCAGCCTGCTGGGCCAGTCGCTGATCGGCGGCACCGCCGGCGCGCCGGTCTTCACGCCGCTGCAGGCCAGCAACGTGCGCAACACGGGCCTGGGCGTCAGCTATGCGCTGGATGGCGTGCTTCTGCACGCGGCGCTGGTGCGTTCGCGGCTCCAGGCCCTGGCGGGCGAAACCACGATGTCGACGCCGGAACTGGGCGTCAACGTGCGCGTGGGCGCATCGGCATCGCTGAACACCTCGCTGTCGTCGTCGCACATGGATGGCATGCGATGGAACCAGGCTGGCGTGAACTACGTGTATTCGCTGTCACGCCGTACGGAGGTGTACGCGATGGCGATCATGCAACGGGCCCACGGCGATGGCGCGGTGGCAGCGATCAATTCGCTGGGCTATGCGTCCGGCCAGCGCCAGAATGCGCTGCGGCTGGGCGTGCACCATCTGTTCTGAAGCCAGCCTGCAAAACACAGCAAAGGAATTGCCGTGAACTTCTTCAAGCATTTGTCGATCCAGAAGAAACTCATGCTGAGCATGGGTGCGTGCCTCGTGTTCACGCTGCTGTTCGCCTGCGGGCTCAGTACCTGGGTGACGGCCGGCGGTATCGCCGAACGCGTCGTCGAGCAGGAATTGCCCGCCGTGGTCGGCGAAATCCGCAACGACCTGCTGCGCGAAATAGCCCAGCCGCTGGCGTCGGCGCAAGATATCGCCACCAACGACTATATCCTGGCATGGGAAAAGGCCGACTTGCCGGACACGGGCCTGGAGGGGTGGCAGCGCTACGCCGCGTCGATGAAGAACCGCCTGAAAGCCAACAAGATCTTCTGGGTCTCCGGCGCCACCGGCAAATACTTCACGGAAGAGGGCTTGTCGCGCACGCTGGACCGCAAGGCGCCGGGCTCGGCCTGGTTCAACACGTTCCTCAGCAGCGGCAAGCCCTACACGCTGCGCATCGACCGCGATGTGACGGACGGCAGCTACAAGCTGTTCATCAATGCCCGCTTCGACGGCGGCGGCGACAAGCAGGGCATCGCCGGCCTCGCACTGTCGATCGATGCGCTGGCGCAGCGCATCAACAGCTACCAAGTCGGTCCGTCCGGCTATGTCTACCTGGTCCGCGCGGACGGCACGTTGCTGGCGCACCGCCAGAAGGAACTGGTCGACGGCAAGCACAGCCTGACCGACCTGACCGGTTTCACGGAGGAAGCTTCGGCCGCGCTGCTGAAAGGCGGCAAGTACAGCACGACGACCTACCAGGGTGCCGATGGCGCCCAGATCGTGGCGGCGTCGTTCGTGCCGGAACTGGACCTGTACGTGATCGCCGAAGTGCCGGAATCGGAAGCCGTGGGCGCGCTGGTCCGCCGCTCCACGCTGGCCGCCGTGGCGGCCGGTATCGCCGGTATCACCATCGGCTTGCTGGTGGTCTATGCGGTCAGCCGCGCGATCGCCGCGCCGGTCGCGCGCGCCGCCGCCATGCTGGGCGAGATCGCCGACGGCAACGGCGACCTGACGCGCCGCATGCGGGTGGAAACCAGCGATGAGATCGGCGCACTGGCCGGCGCGTTCAACCGCTTTGCCGCGTCGCTGAACCAGACCATCGGCAAGATCCGCATCGGCACCGACACCATTGCGCACGCCAGCCGCGAAATCGCGGCTGGCAACATGGACTTGTCGGGCCGTACCGAAGCGCAGGCCGGCAGCCTGGAAGAAACCGCGTCGACGATGGAAGAACTGACGGCCACCGTGCGCCAGAATGCCGACAATGCGCGCCAGGCCAACGAGGAGGTCACGTCGGCGTCCGACCATGCGACCCGGGGCGGCAACGTGGTCGGCGAAGTGGTGCAGACGATGGCCGCCATCAAGGACAGTTCGAACAAGATCGTCGACATCATTTCCGTCATCGACGGCATCGCGTTCCAGACCAATATCCTGGCGCTGAATGCCGCCGTGGAAGCGGCCCGCGCGGGCGAACAGGGGCGCGGCTTTGCCGTCGTCGCGTCGGAGGTGCGGACCCTGGCGCAGCGCTCGGCCACCGCCGCCAGGGAAATCAAGGAATTGATCAACGATTCCGTCGACAAGGTCGATACCGGCGGCAAGCTGGTCCACAGTGCCGGCGAAACCATGCAACAGATCGTGACTTCCGTGCGGCGCGTGGCCGACATCATGGGCGAGATTTCCGAAGCCAGCCGCGAACAGAGCGAGGGCATCGGCCAGGTCAACGATGCCGTCGTGCAGATGGACGACGCCACGCAGCAAAACGCGGCCCTGGTCGAGCAAGCGGCCGCCGCGGCGCAATCGCTGCAGGATCAGGCAGCGCACCTGGCCGAGGCGGTGGCCGCGTTCAAACTCGACATGTCGCAGGTGGACGCGCCGCTCGCGGTGCAATTGGCGGCGCCTCGTCCCGCCACGAGCACGGCCGCTCTGCCCAGGCCGGACACGAAAGCGGCGGCAAAGCCGTCGGTGAACAAGCCCGCCGCCAGCAAGGTGGAAGCCGGCAAGCCTGCCGCGCCGCAACGGGTGCAGAAGGCGCCGGTTGCAGACGAGTGGGAAGAGTTCTGATGGCGCGTTAATGTCGCGTTAATGGCAAATTACGGTGTTTTGGTGCCACCAGGCCGATTTGGTGACGCTCGTCTGTTCATCACCGGTCACGCGCCAGCTGACTTCTTCCGAACTTGCCGCGCTACGCAGGGCGGATCGCTCGCCGTCCACGCTACGTCAACTGCGCCAGCAGGAACGCATACGTCAGCGCCCACATCTTCGCCTGCTGGTCGTTGTTGGCGGCGCCGGCATGGCCGCCCTCGGTGTTTTCCCAGTACAGCACGTCGTGCCCCTGTTCGCGCATCTTCGCCACCATCTTGCGGGCGTGGCCGGGGTGCACGCGATCGTCGCGCGTCGAGGTGGTGAACAGCACGCGCGGGTAATGCTTGTCGGGGAAGACGTTGTGGTACGGCGAATAATCGGCGATGTATTGCCATTGCGCGGGATCGTCCGGGTCGCCGTACTCGCCCATCCACGAAGCGCCGGCCAGCAGCTTGCTGTAGCGGCGCATGTCCAGCAGCGGCACCTGGCAGACGACGGCGTTGAACAGATCCGGCCGCTGCGTCAGCGCGGCGCCCACCAGCAGGCCGCCGTTGCTGCCGCCCATGATGCCCAGGTGGCGCGGGCTCGTGATCCGGCGCTTGATCAGGTCTTGCGCGACGGCGATGAAGTCGTCGAAGGCGCGCTGGCGGTTGTCCTTCAGCGCGGCCTGGTGCCAGCGCGGGCCGAACTCGCCGCCGCCGCGGATATTGGCCAGCACGTACACGCCGCCGTGCGCCAGCCATGCCGCGCCGGTCACGCCGCTGTAGAACGGCTTCAGGGACACTTCAAAGCCGCCGTAGCCATACAGGACGGTGGGATTGCTGCCGCTGGCCTTCGTGTCCTTGCGCTGGACAACGAAGTAGGGCACCTGCGTGCCGTCCTTCGATGGCGCGTGGAATTGCCGCACTTCGTAAGGGGAGGCGTCGAAGAAGCCGGGCAGCGCTTTCAACGGCGTGCGCTCGTCGCTGCCGGCGTGGGCCAGATACACGGTGGTCGGCGTCAGGAAATCGGTGACGGTCAGGAAGTAGTCGTCGGACGCGATCGCATCGAGCGGCGCCACTTCCAAGGTGCCAAAGGCCGGCGCATCGACATCGCGTCGTTCCCAGCGGCCATCGGCGTGGTGCAGCTCGACGAGCCGGTTCTTCACGTTGTCGAGCACGTTCAGCAACAGGGCCGAACGGGTCGATGCCACGCCGTCCAGCGATGCCGTCGCCGTCGGCGTGAACAGCACCTCGAACCGGCGTTCACCCGCCATGAAGCGGCGGAAGTCCGTGGCCAGCAGCGCGCCTTGCGGATAGGTCCGGCCGTCGATGGTCCAGTCCGAGCGCAGGTCGATGACCAGCTGGTCGCGCACGGTGTAGGCGCGGGCATCGTCCGGCTTCTCCACTTTCACCAGCCGGTCGCCTTCGCGCAGGAACAGCTCGCTGCTGTAGAAGCCGATCTGGCACATCACGAACTGGAAGCCGTGGCCGGGTGTGAAGTCGCGCCAGGCGCCCACGCCCAGGTCCGTCGGCAGGGCTTCGTACACGGTGCGGGCGGCGGCCAGCGGCGTGCCGCGCCGCCATTCTTTCACGATGCGCGCATAGCCGGACGTCGTCATCGAGCCGGGGCCGAAGTCGGTGGCCACGAACAGCGTGTCGGCGTCGATCCATGCCGTATCCGTCTTCGCTTCGGGCAGGTTGAAGCCATCGGCCACGAAGCTGCGCGACGGCATGTCGAATTCGCGCACCACGACCGCATCGCCGCCACCGCGCGACAATGACAGCAGGAAGCGCTCGCCTTTCGGGTATAGCGACAACACGCCGCTCCACACCCAGTTTTCGTTTTCGTCGGCGGCCAGCCTGTCGATATCGAGCACGGTTTCCCATTGCGGACTGGCCAGGCGGTACTGATCCGGCGTGGTGCGCCGCCAGATGCCGCGCACGTGGTCGGCGTCGCGCCAGAAGTTGTACAGGAAGTCGCCATGCTTGCGCACGAACGGGATGCGCTCGTGCGAGTTCAGGATGGTTTTCAGGCGCTCGTGGAGGCGGAGGTAATGCGGCCCCGCTTCGAGTTCGCCGAGCGCCGCGTCGTTCTGCTGCCCCACCCACGCCAGCTGGCGTTCGCCGCCGACGTCTTCGAGCCATGCGTGCGGATCGTCGGGAAGGGCGGCGGCGGGAGGGGACGAAGACATGCTGGCTCCTGGATCGGCGGAAGCCGTACTCTACACGATGGCCGCCGCTCTCCGCATCCGTGTGGCAAATGTCGCGCCGTGCTGTCACAATCGCAACTCGTCATCGTTCCGGGGAGTTTTCATGCGCATCGCCACCTTCAACATCAACGGCATCGGCGCCCGCCTGCCGGCCCTGCTGCAATGGCTGGAAGAAGCGCAGCCGGACGTGGCCTGCCTGCAGGAGCTGAAAGCGCCGCAGGAAAAGTTTCCCGCCGCAGCCATCGAAGCGGCCGGCTATGGCGTGATCTGGCATGGGCAGAAAAGCTGGAACGGCGTGGCGATCCTGGCGCGCGGCACGCAGCCGGTCGAAGTGGGGCGCGGCCTGGCGGGCGATCCGTCGGACGAGCAGAGCCGCTACATCGAGGCGGTGGTCAACGATGTCGTGATCGCCGGCCTGTATCTGCCGAACGGCAACCCGGCGCCGGGCCCGAAGTTCGACTACAAGCTGAGCTGGATGGAGCGGCTGATCCTGCGCGGCGAGCAATTGCTGGCGACGGGCGCGCCGGTGGTGATGGCCGGCGACTTCAACGTGATCCCCACGGACCTGGACGTGTACAAGCCGGAGCGCTGGCTCGACGATGCGTTGTTCCGCCCTGAAACGCGCGAAGCGTTCGAGCGCCTGATCGCGCAGGGCTGGACCGATTCGCTGCGCACGATGCACCCGGGCGAAAAGATCTATACGTTCTGGGATTATTTCCGCAACGCGTTCGGGCGCGATGCCGGCATCCGCATCGACCATTTGCTGCTGAGTCCATCGCTGGCGCCGGCGCTGAAGGCGGCCGGTGTCGACAAGGACGTGCGGGGGCGTGAAAAGCCGAGCGACCATGCACCCACGTGGATCGAGCTCGATCCGAAGAAGATCCCCAAGGTGCCGAAAGTCACGGCGAAGGCGGTGCCTTGAACCGAAAGAGTTCAGGCCGATCCAGTACGAACGATCAGTAGACGACCCGCGCCGCGAGCATCGGCAACTGCCTGGACATGCTGTCCAGGCAACCCTTCATGATCGCGGCATCGCGCGGGAAGCGCCTTTCGAAAGAAGGCCATCCCGCGATTTCCAGGTGCTCTGGCATATCAACCAAGCCAGTAATCGCATCATGGAAGGCGTCCCAGTTCTTCCCATACCAGGCGGGAAATCCCAAGGCATCGGCAAGCATCCGATTCAGGTGATCGAGATCTGCCACGTCGGACAAATCAAGTACGATCCGGCGAACTCTCATGGGGCGGCGTTCGGCCACGATCCGGGCAATCCAGCGGGAGTGCAGCGGATCGGCGGCGTCACGCCAGCGCCTCCTTCGCGGCTTCCTCGGGCGTCAGCCCATCGTAGAACTGGTCGGTAAACCACTCGACCTGCTCTTCGATGTGATCCTGCGCTTCCCTGACGGTCGCGCCGCCAGCCACCAGGAACCCTTCCACTTCGATACACCACTGGATGAACGCCAGCGTTTCCTCGTCCAGTTCTTCTTTCTTGGCCATACCATTACCTCTTCCGTTGCAGTCTTCGGTGAAACGGTGCCATGCACCGTGTCCGATTTTACCGTAGCACCGGAAGCGGCCGGCATTCAGCGGCCCGGTCCGCCCGATGCATGGAACGGTTCGTCGAACGGTTCGTCGAACAGCTCATGCCCCTGCCAGCGTGGCAATTGCGGCTGGCTGGCCATCGCCACGGCGGCGTGACCGAAGCCGAGGCTGCGCGCGAGGCGTGGAAAGGCGCGGCAGTACACGGTTTGCACGCCGGCCAGCCGCGCAAGGTGACGGTAGTCGACCACCATGCCCGGCGGCACGAGCGCGAGGATCGCGGCGACGCGGGTGCGCCAGTCGTCATCCCACGCGGGCAGTATCGTGGGCAGCATCGCGACCGGGTCACCCGCCGCGATGGCGCCGCCGTGCACGACCCGCGCCAGCATGCCCCGTGCGCGCCCGATGGCGGCCGCGATGCCCGGCTGGCGGGCATCCAGGTAGCCGCACGCTTCGCACGCGAACGTGAGCCGCAGCACGGCGTCGCGGCCCACGCGCAGCAGGGTGCCGGAAGCAAAGGTCGACGTGTCGACATCGAGCAGCAGGTTTTCGCGCAGCGTATGCGGCGCCAGGCCGTGCCGCGCGTAGGCGGGGGCGCCGGCCAGCAGCACCTGGCGCGGCGACAGGGCATCCGCGTGCCGGTCATCGGCCAGGCCCAGGCCGGCGATGGCTTGCGCGGCGCTCACCGCGCGCGGCATTGTGCGCGGGCTGGACCGCAGTGCGATCGCCTGCACGCGCCCGATGACGGGGGCGTCGGCGGGCGACGAAGTGATCGGGGCGTGCGGGATGTGCAAGGTGGCGCAGGAGGATCGGGAAATGTTGCCGAGTGTATCAGGGCGGCGTGCGGGACAGGCATCGCGGCGTCCAGGCCGTTACCATTGCTGAAAAGAGACAGCTTGCGGAATGGGTGCGGGGACCATCGCGCGCTGCGCACCGCCTGTTTTCCGCTGTGTCCTCTCAAGTGCTGGCATGGCCGGGCCTTATCATGTGCGATCGAGCGCTACCACGAACGGTGTCGCGATGACGGCAATGCCCATTCAAGGTATGCTGCTGTATTGCAAGAAGTACTCACTGAAACCAATGCGCAAAACCGGCGAATCCAGGATGTCACCCGCGTTATCCCGCCTCCTGCAATGGGGAATCGGGCTGGCGCTGGCGGCCGCGGTGGGGCTGGCGCTGTATGCGGCCACCATGAAATCGGTGGATGACAATGCGCGCGTGCGCTTCGACAACGCGGCCCGTGCCACGCAGTACAGCATCAGCGCCAGCGTGAAGGCGTATTCGGACGTGCTGCGCGGGCTGGTGGCGCTGTTCCAGGCGTCCGACGGGCTGTCGCGCCAGGAGTTCAGCCTGTACGTGGCCAGCCTCGACGTACCGCGCCATTTCCCGGCCATTGAACTGATCAATTATGCTCCGGACGTGCGGCACGAGGATCGCGCCGCCTTCGTGGCGGCCGTGCGCGCCGACCGTGGCGTGGACCCGGCCGGCTATCCGGCATTCGACATCCGCCCGCCCGGCCAGCGCCCGCGCTACGCGCCGCTGACGTGGCTGGAACCGATGCTGAAGGAAAAGATGGGGGTGGACATCACGGCCAACCCGGCGATCGCCCGGGCGATGGACCTGTCGCGCGACACCGGCCACATCAGCGCTTCCGGCCAGCCTGTCAGGGTGAAGGGCCCCGTGCCGCATATCGGCCTCGGCATGCGGCTGCCCGTGTACCGGCGCGGCATGCCGATCGGTGACGTCGCGGGCCGCCGCACCGCCTACCTGGGCTCGGTGGGCATCGGCTTTTCCGTGTCGGCGCTCGTGCAGGGCGCGATCGATGAAATGGCCGACCGCAAGGTGCGTCTCATCCTGTATTCCGATGGCAACACCGCTCCGGAGCTGCGCCGCCTGGAAATCGAGCCGGACGACCGCCTGCTGTTCAACGACACAGGGTCGATCGATGCCCCGGCGACGCTGCCGGGCAATGTCGACGATTATTTCGTGGCCGTGCTGCCGATCGACTTCAACGGTGCGCTGTGGAAAGCGCGCTTCTATACGCGCAAGGTCGACATGATCAGCGGCTTCGACCGCCACCTGCCGTGGATCGCGCTCGTCATCGGGGCGGCCGGCACGATGCTGCTGTACAGCTATGTGTTCATGCTCACGTCGCAACGCCGCAACGCGCAGGAGCAACGGCGCCTGCTCGACAGTGTGCTGGACAACGTGGATGCCCATGTCTACATGAAGGATGGCGAGCGCCGTTATATTTATGTCAATGCGCGGATGGCGCAGGTGATGGGCCGGCCGGCCGAGCAGATCGTCGGGCGCATGGACAGCGAAGTGCTGCCCAAGCGCGAAGCCACCCGGGCCTGGCTGGAAGACCGGGAGGTGCTGGCCGACGGCATCAAGCGCAGCAGCGAAGGCCAGTTCACCGATGCTCAGGGCAACGTGCGGCACCTGTGGACGGTCAAGGCCGCCGTCGACCTGGAGCGGGGACCTGCCGTGATCGCGCTGTCCACCGACGTGACCGAGCTGCATGAACTGAAGGAGGCCGCCCAGGCCGCCAGCCGCGCCAAGAGCGATTTCCTGTCGAACATGAGCCACGAGATCCGCACGCCGATGAACAGCGTGATCGGCATGGCGCACCTGGCGCTGAAATCGGTGGCCGATCCGAGACAGCGCGATTACCTGCAAAAAATCTACCACTCGGGCCAGCACCTGCTCGGCATCATCAACAACATCCTCGATTTTTCAAAGATCGAGGCCGGCAAGCTCGACCTGGAAATGCTCGACTTCCCGCTCGATGCGCTGTTCAGCAACGTGTCAAACCAGCTGGGCGAGACGGCGTCCCGCCGCGGCCTGGAAGTGGTGTGCGAGGCGTGGCCGAACGTGCCGGCGCAGTTGCGCGGCGACCCGCTGCGCCTCGAACAGGTGCTGCTCAACTTCACCAGCAACGCGATCAAGTTTTCCGAGCGCGGCACCGTGTTCCTGCGCGCCCGCGTCGTCGAGGAGCGCGACAACCGGCTGACCGTGCGCTTCGAGGTGCAGGACCAGGGCATCGGCATGACGCCGGCCCAGGTGGAGGGCTTGTTCCAGTCGTTCCACCAGGCCGACACGTCGACCACGCGCAAGTACGGCGGCACCGGCCTCGGGTTGGTGATCAGCAAGCAGCTGGCCGAGCTGATGGGTGGCAGCGTGGGCGTGGAAAGCACGCCCGGCGTGGGCAGCACGTTCTGGTTCACGGCGCAGCTGGAACGGGGGCGGAGTCGCTGCCTGCGGCCAGCGACGCGGCGCTGCAAGAAGAGCTGCTGGCGCCGCTGCGAGGCGCCGCCATCCTGCTCGTCGAAGACAATGTCTTCAGCCAGCAGGTGGGCCAGGAACTGATCGAGGATGCCGGCGCCACGGTGGTGATCGCCAACAATGGCCAGGAAGCGCTCGACCTGCTGGAGAAGGGCCATTTCGACTGCGTGCTGATGGACGTGCAGATGCCGGTGATGGATGGTTTTGAAGCGACGCGCCGGATCAGGCGCCACGCCACGCTGTCCGGCATGCTGGTGCTCGCCATGACGGCCAATGCCGGCCGCGAGGACCAGGTGCGCTGCCAGGAAGCGGGCATGGATGATTTCCTGACCAAGCCGATCGTGCCGAACCTGCTGTTCTCCACGCTGTCCAAATGGTTGAGCCAGCGCGCGGCGGGCGGGCGCACGGCCCAGGTGCGCACGGTGGTCGGAAGCGCCGCCGCAAGCGGCGCGGTGGAAACCGTGGTCAATACGGCAACGAACACGGCAACGAATACCGCAACGAACACGGCTGCAAATAACGTCGGCAGCGCATCGCCTGCCCCGCCGCCGGCCCGCCGGGTCACCGACGTGTTACCCGCGCTCGTCGCGCAGGAGCCGGCGCTGTTCGACCTGACCGTGCTGGGGCAAACGTTCGGCAACAAGGCCGACAAGATGCGCAAGTATGCGGTGATGTTCCACGGGTCGGCGCGCGACGGCCTGGCCGAGATCGAGACGGCGCTGGCCGCGCAGGACCTGAAACGCCTGGCCGAGCTGGGGCACCGCATCAAGTCGTCGGCACGCGCCGTGGGCGCCCTCGGCTTCGCCGAACTGTGCGTTGCGCTCGAGCGCGTCAAACCCGGCGACGACCCGGCGCAGGCGGCCCGCATCGTCGCCCACATGGGCCCCATGCTGGACCGGCTGCAACGTTACATCGACGTCG
This sequence comes from Pseudoduganella lutea, assembly GCF_004209755.1. NCBI lineage: Bacteria > Pseudomonadati > Pseudomonadota > Betaproteobacteria > Burkholderiales > Oxalobacteraceae > Pseudoduganella > Pseudoduganella lutea. The sequence goes on from NZ_CP035913.1 coordinate 5,568,419, forward strand.
AACTGGAGCCGCAGCTGCGCGAGCTGGGCGGGCAGCCCGGTTGAACACGGCGTTGCCGGTCTCCGCATGGCTGGCCATGTCGGTTACGCAGCGGTCACGCATCGCTCACGCATCAGTAACGCATCGGGGATAATACCGGCTTCGACTATCAAGAACGCATCATGGCAACAGGCATCGCCCCCGGCTTACTCATTCTGCACGGCAACCAGCTCGAACAGCTGCGCGGTGCCGTCTTCCAGTGGCTGCGCAACAATCCGCTGGCGCCGCTGGAGTCGGACGTGATGCTGGTGCAGTCGAACGGCGTGGCCGAATGGCTCAAGATCGCGCTGGCCGAGGAGGTGGGCGTGTGCGCCGCCACCCGCGTGGCGCTGCCGGCGCGTTTCTTGTGGGAAGCGTACCGCGCCATGCTGGGCCGTGACCGCGTGCCCCGCACGTCCGCGTTCGACAAGGGGCCCCTCACGTGGCGGCTGATGCGGCTGCTGCCGGCCCTGCTGCGCGACGATGCCTTCGAGCCGCTGCGCCATTTCCTGAAGGGCGGCTGCCAGGAGCGCCGGCTGCAGCTGGCCGAGCGGCTGTCCGACCTGTTCGACCAGTACCAGGTGTACCGCGCCGACTGGCTCGAGGACTGGGCGGCGGGGCGTGACCAGATGTGCTGCCCGCGCGGCGTGCATTACCCGCTGCCGGAGGGCCAGCGCTGGCAGGCCGCCCTGTGGCGCGCCATCATCGCCAGCGTGCCGGAAGAAGAGCGCACGCTGGGCCGCGCCGGCGTGCACACGGAATTCATCCGTGCCGTGCAGGGCGGCGCGCAGCCGGTCTCGCGGCTGCCGCGCCGTGTCGTGCTGTTCGGCGTGTCGGCGCTGCCGTACCAGACCTTGCAGGGGCTGGCCGCGCTGGCCAGCTTCACGCAGGTGATCGTGGCGGTGCCGAACCCGTGCCGCTTCTATTGGGGCGACATCATCGACGGCCGCGACCTGCTGCGCGCCGCGCGCCGCCGCCATCCGCAGCGCAACGGCGTCGACCTCGCGCAGGTGCCAATCGAGGCGCTGCATGCGCACAGCCACCCGCTGCTGGCGAGCTGGGGCGGCAAGGGCGCGACTACATCCGCATGCTCGATGAATTCGACGAAGCCACCGCCGGGGAGGGGGCCCACCTGCGGGTGGACCTGTTCAGCGAGGGCGAGGGCGACACGCTGCTCGAACAGCTGCAGGGCGCGGTGCGCGACATGCTGCCGCTGGCCGAGCACCAGTTTCCGGTACCGGACGCGGATGATCGCTCCATCGTGTTCCACATCGCCCACAGTGTGCAGCGTGAAGTGGAAGTGCTGCACGACCGCCTGCTTGCGCTGTTCGCCGACAACCCCGGCCTGCGCCCGCGCGACATCGTGGTGATGGTGCCGGACATCGGCGTGTTCACGGCCGCCATCCACGCGGTGTTCGGGCAATACCGGAAAGGTGATCCACGCCACATCCCGTTCGAGATCGGCGACGTCAACGACCGCAGCGTCAACCCGCTGCTGGTGGCGCTGGAATGGCTGCTGCGCCTGCCGCAGCAGCGCTGCCGGCAAAGCGAGGTGCGCGACCTGCTGGACGTACCGGCCGTGTCGCGCCGCTTCGGCCTGGGCGAGGATGACCTGCCCCTGCTGGGCCGCTGGATCGAGGGTGCCCGCGTGCGCTGGGGGCTGGACCGCGAACATCGCGCGGGCCTGGGCCTTGGCCCGACCGGCGAACAGAATGCCTGGATCTTCGGCATCCGCCGCATGCTGCTTGGCTACGCCAGTGGCGCAGGCGGCGCATTCGGCGACATCGAACCCTACGGCGAAGTGGGCGGCCTCGATGCCGCGCTGGCCGGCTCGCTGGCGCAAGTGGTCGAGGCCTTGCTGGACTGGCGCGAGCGGCTGGCGCAGCCGCGCACGCCGTTCGAATGGGGCGAGCAGGCGCGTGCGCTGCTGGCCGCCTTCTTCGATGCCCGCGACGAAGCAGACAGGCTGACGATGAACGAGCTCGATGCCACGCTCAACGCCTGGCTGGAAACGTGCGATGGCGCCGGCTTCGACGAGCCGGTGCCGCTGCAGGTGCTGCGCGAGGCATGGCTGGGCGCGCTGGACGAGCCGTCGCTGGAACACCAGTTCGTGTCGGGCGGCGTCACGTTCTGCACGCTGATGCCGATGCGCGCCGTGCCGTTCCGCGTGGTCTGCCTGCTGGGCATGAACGATGGCGATTTCCCGCGCCGCGCCAGCCGCGCCGATTTCGACCTGCTGGCGCTGCCCGGCATGGCGCGCCCGGGCGACCGCTCGCGCCGCGACGACGACCGCTACCTGATGCTCGAAGCGGTGCTGGCCGCGCGCGACGTGCTGTATGTGAGCTGGTGTGGCCGCAATGCCCGCGACAACAGCGAGCAGCCGCCTTCCGTGCTGGTGGCCCAGCTGATCGATTACCTGAAGGCGGGCTGGCACCTCGACCTGGCCGAACGCACGGTCGAGCATGCGCTGCAGCCGTTTTCGCGCCGCTATTTCGAACAGGGCGGCCTGCTGACCTACGCGGCGGAATGGCGCTCGGCGCACGCGCAGGGTGACGGGGACGCCTTGTCCACCACCTTGCCGGCCGGCCTGCCGCCCCACGAACTGGACGAACGCTTCCGCCTGAAGCTGGCCGGCCTGGCGGCGTTCCTGCGCCAGCCGGTGAAATACTTCTTTGGCCAGCGGCTCGGCGTGCGCTTCGCCGACTCGGCCCTCGTCGGCGAGGACGAGGAACCGTTCGTGCTCGATGCGCTGGACCGCTATTTCCTCGAAGATGAAATGCTCGAGGACGACGGCGCCGAGGAAGAGGACGACGTGCGGGCCAGTCTCGTGGAGCGGGCGGCCCGCCTGCAGCGCGAAGGCGTGCTGCCGATCGGCGTCATCGGCGAACGCGTGCGCGACGGCCTGATCGCGGCGCTGCTGCCGGTGCGGCGCGCCTGGCTGCAACTGCGCGCCGCCTACCCGGAAGCGGCGCCGAAACTGGCGGTCGGCCTGGACCTGCACGGCGTGATCCTGGAAGACTGGATCGACGGCCTGCGCGCCGATGGCAACGCCAAGGTGTGGCTGGCGCAGATGTCGTCGAAGGCGCTCGACAAGTCCGGCCAGCCCCGTGGCGACAAGCTGGTCGGCGCCTGGCTGCGCCAGCTCGCGGCCGCGGCGCAGGGCGAGACCATCACCGGCCTGCTGGTGGCGCGCGATGCCGTGCTGTCGATGCCGCCGCTCGACGGCGCGATGGCCCGCGGCGCGCTGGCCGATCTTGTGGCGCTGTGGCGGCGCGGCATGGACGGGCCGCTGCCGGTGGCCAGCAAGACGGCACTGGCCCTCGTGTCCGGCGGCGACCCGCGCGAAACCTACGAGCACGGCTTCGACCGGCGCGGCGAAAAAGACGATCCCTGCCTGTATCGCCTGTGGCCGGAATACGGCGACCTGGACGCCGAGCCGGCCTTCGCCGCGACGGCGCACGCGCTGTACGGCCCGCTGGTCGACTGGCTGGCAACCGTGGAAGTGCAGCCGATCGAGGGAGGCGAGGCATGAGCCGCCTGCTCGACCCGATGACCTTCCCGCTGCACGGCACCCGGCTGATCGAGGCCAGCGCCGGCACGGGTAAAACGTGGACCATCGCCGCGCTGTACCTGCGCCTCGTGCTGGGCCATGGCGGCGACGATGCGTACGGGCGGCCGCTGCTGCCGGCCGACATCCTCGTCATGACGTTTACCCGCGCCGCGACGCGCGAGCTGTCGAACCGCATCCGCGAACGGCTCGTCGAGGCGGCCGGCTGCTTCCGCGGGCAGGTCGAGGATTGCGATCCCTACCTGGCGGGCCTGCTGGAAGCCTATCCGGACGAGGCGGCGCGCCAGCAGGCGGCGCACCGGCTGATGCTGGCGGCCGAAACGATGGACGAGGCGGCGATCTTCACGATCGACGCATGGTGCCAGCGCATGCTGCGCGAACACGCGTTCGACAGCGGCAGCCTGTTCGACGAGGAATTGATCACCGACGAGGCGGCGCTGTTCGAGGATGCGGCGCACGACTACTGGCGCCAGCAGGTGTACCCGCTGCGCGAACCGGCACTGGGTGCGCTGCTGGAGTGCTGGCCGGACGTGGAGCGGCTCAAGCGCGCGCTGCGCGAGCTGGTGAAACGGGCGGACGACGGCTGGCGTTCGGACGAGCCGCTGGGCGCACTGGTCGGCCGTTCGCTGCGCGAGCGCGAGCAGCAACTGGCGGCGCTGAAGGAGGGCTGGACCGAACGCCTTGCGCGCATGGAGCTGTGGCTGGAGCGTCAGAAAGCGGCAAAGCAGCTGGACGGCAAGCTGATGAAGTCGAACTGGCTGGCCGGCTGGTTCGGCAGCCTGCATGCATGGGCGGCGGATCCGGCGCTGGTCGATCCCGGCCTGTCGGTCTCCGGCTGGAAGCGGCTCGTGCCATCCGGTATCGCCGAGGCCTTCAAGGGCACCGATATTCCCGATGACTTCGCGGCGCTTGAAGCGCTGAAGGAAGCGCTGGACGCCTGCGAACCATTGGCGCACCGCCTGTACCGGCACGCCGCCGGCGTCATCGCCGCGCGCATGGCGGAGCTGAAGGCGCGCGAACGCCAGTTCGGCTTCGCCGACATGCTGGTGCGGCTGCAAAAGGCGCTGGAAGGCGAGAACGGGGCGGCGCTGCGCCAGCGCATCACCGAACAGTACCCGGTGGCGATGGTCGACGAATTCCAGGACACGGCGCCCTCGCAGTACCGCATCTTCGACCTGCTGTACCGCGTGGCCGACAATGATCCGGCGTTCGGCCTGTTCCTGATCGGCGACCCGAAGCAGTCGATCTACGGCTTTCGCGGTGCCGACATCCACAGCTACCTGGCCGCGCGCCGCGCCACCGAGGGCCGGCATTACCAGCTGGGCACGAACTACCGTTCCACGCGCGACGTGGTCGAAGCGGTGAACCGCATCTTCCTGCACGCGGAAAAAGGTGCCGGCGGCGGCGGTTTCGCGCAGGGCGCCTTCCGCTTCCGGCGCGGCACCGTCAATCCGCTGCCGTTCGATGCCGTCGACGCCAAGGGGCGTGGCGAGCGCCTGGTCGGCGTCGATGGCCAGTTGCAGGCCCTCACAGTGTCGTGCAGCGATGTGCCGGACCTGAAGGCCGACGGCTACCGGGAATTCTTCGCGCACCACTGCGCCGAGCACATCGTGCGGCTGCTGAACGATCCGGGCACCGGCTTCGATGGCGCAGAAGGATTCAAGCGGCTGGAACCGGCCGATATCGCGATCCTGGTGCGCGACAGGAAGGAAGCCAGTGCCATCCGGCGCGCGTTGCAACTGCGACGCGTGCCCAGCGTCTACCTGTCCGACAAGGATTCGGTGCTGGCGTCCGACGAGGCGCGCGACGTGCTGCGCTGGCTGGCGGCGCTGGCCAATCCGCTGGACGGCGCGCTGGCCCGGGCCGCGCTGGCGACGCGCACGGCCAACATCGGGCTGGCCGAACTGGCGCGCCTGTCGTCGGACGAGCTGGCGTGGGAAGCGCGCGTCGAGCAGCTGAAGAACCTGCACACGATCTGGCAGCGGCAGGGCGTGCTGGCGATGCTGCGCCGCTTCATCCATGAACTGGGCCTGCCGGCCGCGCTGCTGGCGCCCGGCAACGTGGGTGGCGAACGCAGCCTGACGAACCTGCTGCACCTGGCCGAGCTGCTGCAGACGGCCAGCCGCCAGCTCGATGGCGAGCAGGCACTGATCCGCTGGATGGCCGAGCAGGTCGAGGGAGAGGGCGATATGGGCGACGAGCAGGTGCTGCGGCTGGAATCGGACGCGGAACTGGTCAAGGTGGTGACCGTGCACAAGTCCAAGGGCCTGGAATACCCGCTGGTCTACCTGCCGTTCGCCGTCACGGCGCGCAAGGTCGACAAGCGCAACCGCAGCTTCTTCGAGTACACCGATGCCGATGGCGTGCGGCGCATCGACATGGCGCTGTCCGAGGCGGCGCAGGCGGCCGTGGAGGCCGCGCGCATCGAGGAAGACCTGCGGCTGCTGTACGTGGCGCTGACGCGCGCCCGCCATTTCCTGTGGCTGGGCGTGGCCGCGCTGCCGGCCCGCAAGGAAGGCAGCAATGTGCTGCATGAATCGGCGCTGGGCTACCTGCTCACCGGCGGCGCACCGCTGCCGGCGGAGAGCCTGCAGGAGCGCTGGCGGGAGCTGGCCGGCGACTGCGGCGCGATCGGCATCGCCTCGCTGTGCCATCCCGAGCGGCCGACCATGCTCGACCGGGTGGAGAAGCGGGCGCCGCTGGCCGGCGCCGCGCCTTATCGGGCGCGTTTCGAGCGCGACTGGTCGGTCGGCAGTTTCACGTCGCTGGCGCGCGGCACCCAGGCCGCGCCACGCCACGCGCTGGAGGAAACGCTGCTGGAAGGCGAGGGTGCCGATGTGGTGGCGGGCCGGGTGGACGAGGCGCCATGGCACCGGTTTCCGCGCGGTTCCGTGCCGGGCAACTTCCTGCACGAACAGCTCGAATGGCTGGCGCAGGAAGGTTTCGACTGCGTCGACGATGCCGCCTGCGAAGTGCGCATGGGCCGCCGCATCGAGCGGGCCGGCTGGGGCCACCGGGTAGACGATGCCATCGCCTGGCTGCGCGCGGCCGTGACGACGGTGCTGCCGCCGCTCGGTGCCGCGCTGCGCGACATCGGCACGCTGATGCCGGAGATGGAGTTCTGGTTTCCCAGCGAGCACCTGGCCACCGGCGCGCTCGATGCGGTGTGCCGCCGCCACCTGCTGAACGGCATCGCGCGGCCGCCGTTGCCGCAGCGCGCGCTGCACGGCATGCTGAAAGGCTTCTCGGACCTCGTGTTCGAGCACGAGGGCCGCTACTGGGTGCTGGACTACAAGTCGAACGCGCTGGGCGGCAACGACGCGGCGTACCACGCGAAGGCGCTGGCGCTGGGCATGGCCGAACACCGCTACGACGTGCAGGGGGCGATCTACCTGCTGGCGCTGCACCGGCTGCTGGCAAGCCGGCTGGGCGACGCCTACGATCCGGCCGAACAGCTGGGCGGCGCCATCTTCTTCTTCCTGCGCGGGATCGGCAACGCGGCCACGCGCGGCTGCCACGTGCTGGAACCGGACCCGCAATTGCTCGATGACCTGGACGAGCTGTTGCAACGCGCCGCGGAAAGCGAAGGATCGACCGATGACTGACCCGAAGCCGCCCGCGGCGTTGGACCTTCCGGCGCTGTTCGAGACGATCGACGCGCTGACCGAAAGCGGCAAGCTGCGGCGGCTGGCCGGGGCGTTCGCGCGCTTCGTGGCCACGCTGGGTCATGCGCCGCCACCCCTGCTGCTGGCCTGCCTGCTGCTGTCCGAACTGGAAGGGCGCGGGCACAGCTGCCTCGTGCTGGCCGACATGGCCGGCGATCCATCGCCGCAACTGGGCTGGCTCGACGGTGAGTGGGCCGCGCTGCGCGCGGCCGCCACCCGGGCCGGGAGCGCGCTGCCGAGGAACGTCAACGGCTGGCGCGTGGCGCTGCAAGGCTGCGAGCAGGTATGGCCGGTGGGCGACCTCGATTTCAACCAGCCGCTCGTGCTCGATGGCGAGCGCCTGTACCTGCGCCGCTACTGGCGCGACGAGTCGACGGTGGCCGCGTCCGTGCAGTCGCGCGCGCTGGCCGAACATGCCGTCGACACGGCCGCCGTGCGGGGCTGGCTCGACAGGCTGTTCCACCATCCCGTGCGCGAGGGCGGGCCGGACTGGCAAAAGATCGCCTGCGCCGCCGCGCTGCGTGGCCAGCTGGCCGTGATCACGGGCGGTCCCGGCACGGGGAAGACGTACACGGTGGCGCGGCTGCTGGCGCTGCTGTTCGCGACCGCGGGCGAGGGCGTGCAGGGCGTGCCGGGCGTGCAAAACCTGCGCGTGGCGCTGGCCGCGCCGACCGGCAAGGCCGCCGCGCGCCTGAAACAGTCGATCGATGCGGCGCTGGACGAGCTGGCCGGCAAGCTGGGCGCCGACCTGCCGCTGCGCGAACTGGCCGGGCGGATGGGCGGGGCGCGCACCCTGCACAGCCTGTTGGGTGCGCGCCCGGACACGCGCAGCTTCGTCCACAACGCCGGCAACCCGCTGGAAGTGGACGTGCTGATCGTCGACGAGGCATCGATGGTGCACCTGGAAATGATGGCGGCGCTGCTGGCCGCGCTGCCGCCGCACGCGCGGCTGATCCTGCTGGGCGACAAGGACCAGCTGGCGTCCGTGGAGGCGGGGGCGGTGCTGGGTGACCTGTGCGCGCAGGCCGAGAGCGGCAACTACGATGCCGCCACGTGCGACTACGTGCTGGCCGCCACCGGCGAAACGATACCCGCCGCCTTCCGCGAGCGCGACGGCGGCCCGCTGGCGCAGCGCATCGTCATGCTGCGCCAGAGCCGGCGCTTCGGCGGCCCGATCGGCAGGCTGGCCCTGGCCGTCAACCGCGGCGACGCCGATGCCGCGCGCGACGTGCTGACCGGCGACAGCGAACGCAAGCTGCGCTGGATCGAAGGTGCCCGGCCGAGCGACGTGCTGGCCCTCGCCGTGCAGGGCCGGCCGGGCGCGGGCACCGGCTACCGCGATTACCTGGAACTGGTGCGTGCCGGCCCGGGCGCCGACTACGAGCGCTGGGTACGCGACGTGCTGCACCGGTTCGAGCAGTTCCGGCTGCTGTGCGCCGTGCGCGAAGGGGAGTGGGGTGTCGGGGGCCTGAACGAGGCCATCGAAGCGAAGCTGGAGGGCGCAAAGCTGATCCGCCGGCGCGGCGAGTGGTACGTGGGCCGGCCCGTGATGGTGACCCGCAACGATTACCCGACGGGCGTCTACAACGGCGACATCGGGCTCACGCTGCCCGATCCGCAGCGGCCCGATTCGCTGCGGGTCTGGTTCCCGGATGGCGAGGCGGTGCGCAGCGTGCTGGCGACGCGGCTGCGCAACGTGGAAACGGCGTTCGCGATGACGGTCCACAAGTCGCAGGGTTCCGAATTCCTGCACACGGCCATGGTGCTGCCGCCGCAGGCGAACGCCGTGCTGGCGCGCGAACTCGTCTACACCGGCATCACCCGCGCCCGCGAGTTCTTCACGCTCGTGTCGCCGAATGCCGCCGTGCTGGCCCAGGCGATCGCCGAGCGCACGCAGCGGGCCAGCGGATTGCGGCAGGCGCTGGGCACGTGATCGTCGACCGGCGATCTCCGATGGGCAAAGCCGGGCAGCTTCGGCTACCATTGCAAGGTTTTCAACCGTGTCTTGAATGCATCTCCCCTCATCCACTACATCGATCGATATGACCTCGTCCGCACAACCAGATAACAGCCTGCCACTCGACATGATCATCTTCGGGGGCATGGGCGACCTTGCCATGCGCAAGCTGCTGCCGGCCCTGTACATGGCCCACCTGCATGGCAACCTGCCCGCCGCGACCCGCATCATTTCCACCGGTCGCCAGGATTTCAACCGCGAGGCTTACCTGGCGTTCGTCGAGGAACATTCGCGTTCGTTCATCTCGGACGGCAACTTCGCCGACGACGCATGGCGCAGCTTCCTGCAGCGCCTGGAATTCGTGCGTGTCGACGTGCAGCAGGATGACCTGTCCGCCCTGGCAAAGGTATCGCGCGAAGGCGCGATCCGGGTGTTTTACCTGTCCACCGCGCCGTCGCTGTTCACGACCATCTGCGAGAAGCTGTCCGCTGCGGGCCTCGTCGATGCGAATGCACGCGTGGTGCTGGAAAAACCGCTCGGCAGCGACCTGGCGTCGGCGGTGGACATCAACGAGGCGGTCGGCAAGCATTTCGCGGAATCGCAGATCTACCGGATCGACCACTACCTGGGCAAGGAAACCGTGCAGAACCTGATGGTGCTGCGCTTCGGGAATTCGATCCTGGAACCGCTGTGGCGCGCGCCGAACATCTCCAGCGTGCAGATCACGGTGGCCGAGGAAGTGGGCGTCGGCAGCCGTGCCGGTTTCTACGACGGCACAGGCGCCATGCGCGACATGGTGCAGAACCACCTGCTGCAACTGCTGTGCATCGTTGCCATGGAACCGCCGGCGTCGCTGGCACCCGACGCGGTGCGCGATGAAAAGCTCAAGGTACTGCGCTCGCTGCGCCGCTTCAACCTGGCCGCCATCGCGCGCGACACCGTGCGCGGCCAGTACATCCGCGGCGCCAGCGGCAACCAGGCCGTGCCGGGCTACCTGGAAGAAAAGAACGTGCCGCCGGACAGCGGCACCGAAACCTTCGTGGCCCTGCGCACCTATGTCGACACGTGGCGCTGGTCGAAGGTGCCGTTCTACCTGCGCACCGGCAAGCGCATGGAGCGCCGCTCGTCCAAGATTGTCGTGGAATTCGCCAATCCGCCATTCCCCCTGTTCCCTGAAACCCCGGGCGGTGTCGCCAACCGGCTGGTGATCGAGCTGCAGCCGGAAGAGGCGATCAAGCTGCAGGTGATGGCCAAGCAGCCGGGCAGCGGCATGCACATGCAGCAGGTGGAACTGAACCTCGACCTGCATTCCGCCTTCACGCAGCGCCGCGCCGAAGCCTATGAGCGGCTGCTGATCGACGTGGTCCGCGGCCGCCTGACCCACTTCATGCGGCGCGACGAGCTGGAAGCGGCGTGGGAATGGGCGGACCCGATCATCAACGGCTGGGGCGCGCTGAACGAAAAGCCGCGTTCCTATGCGGCCGGCACCTGGGGGCCATCCGAATCGTTCGCGCTGCTCGCGCGGGACGGCTTCAGCTGGTTCGAGTAGGCGCTGTTAGCGTAAAGTGGGCATTGCCTAGCGGTACGAAACTTTCTACGAGCCCTATTGTCGCGAGAGCTTGGCGCCATTAGCCAGACGCTACCGCAACTCGCAGCCACTGCGGCGGCGTTGTCAACGCTGCCGTATCCAGCACGCATAACCAGCCCGTGTAGTGAGCCAGGTAGCGGCTGGCTACGCCATTGAAACGCCGCAGCCACGTCTTGAAGCGGCTGTGCCAGGCATTCACGCCCTGGATGTGGATGGCGCCGCGCGCTCGGATGCCCGCCTTCACGTTGACGGCCTCGCTGATCAACAGGATGTCCGGCGCCAGTACGGGCTTCAGGTGTTCGGACAGTTGGCTGGCGCTGACCGGCCCCTGGCCGGTCACGAACTCGCAGGTCTGGCGATTGCGGTCACGTGCCACCAGAATGCAGTCGAACTCCTTGCTGATCCCGCGCTTCGACGCCGTGCCGCCGCGCTTGCGGGGCCGGCGGTCCAGGTGCCGCGAACCCTTTTACGCCACGCAGCGATAGCGTTGCAGGCCGTCGGGGTGGCCGCTGCGGTGGCATCGCGTGCCGCCGCATCTAGGACAAGGCCGCTTGCCGGCAGCCTCTTCGATGAGGCGCAGGCACTGGCCCGGTTGCACGACGTTCGCAAGGAAGTCTTTCAGAAGGGCGACCTGATCGTCGGAAAGCTGGAGCTGCGCCAGCGCCTTGAACACCACGTGGAACTCCGCTGCGCCCATCGTCCCCTCCGCGTATACATGAAGTATCTCAACAGAAGATCAGACCGTGATGTCCGAGGGAAGTTCCCTGAGTTTCCGCGAACAGCGCCTTCGAGTAAGCCGACGGAACGGAGCGCGCCGCGCGAGGCAAAGCGGTAACATATATTTCTTTAGCTGATCGACAATTTAATATTGACAACTTCTTAAAGGCACCTTAAATTAGTCGTATTGCAACGCACATTAAAGAAGACCAATATATGAAACTGCATTCCATCGCTCTCGCGGCCGTTCTGGCTGGTGCCTTCGGCGGCGCCAGCGCCGAAACCTACAACTTCGACCTGAAGGGCGGCCCGACCGTCTGGTCCACGTATCTCGTTGCTTCCCACGGCGTGGGTGAGTTCACCGACACGTTCACGTTCACGAACTACTCGGTCACGTCGAACGTCGCTACCAGCAGCCTGATCAACGTATTCAACGGTGTCAACGACATCGACTTCACCAGCGTCAAGCTGAACGGTGTCGACATGTCGTTCAAGAATAATGACTGGGTGTCGACGATCGGCTTCAACGACGTTGCCGTTAACGGCACGCTGAGCCTCGTCGTCACTGGCGTCGTCACCGGCAAGGTGGGTACCACGACCTTCTACGGCGGCAATTTCGCCGTGACCGCGGTGCCGGAACCCACGACGTACGGCATGCTGCTGGGCGGCATGGCCGTGCTGGGCTTCGCCGCACGCCGCCGCAAGCAGGGCTGATCCGTATTGCAGCAATAGAAAAAAGGGCGCTTCGGCGCCCTTTTTTGCGTGCACAGCCAACCAACAAGCGCGGCAAACCTACCAGGTGATGTGCACCGACGGGGCGCTGCGCTTCGATTCGCCGTGGAACACGGCTTCGATATTGTTGCCGTCCGGGTCGGTCACGAAGGCCGCGTAATAGCCGGGGTGGTAGGGGCGCTCGCCAGGTGCGCCGTTGTCCTTGCCGCCGCCTTCCAGCGCCGCCTTGTAAAAGGCGTCGACCATGGCGCGGTCGCGTGCCTGGAACGCCAGGTGGTGGCGCCCCGTCAGGTGGCCCTGGGCGGTCTCGCTGTCCTGTGCCGAGACAAACAGTTCGTCGACCCAGAAATAATCCTCGGCCGTGCCGCCGACCGGAATGTTCAAGACCTCGAAGATCGCCGTATAGAACCGCTGCGACGCGGGCAGGTCTTTCACGACCAGCTGGATATGATCGATCAGGCGGCCGCGGTGTACCTCTTGAGCTTCCATGCTGTGCTCCCGAGCAGTTGGTGGACTGCGCAGTATTGCAGCTTTTGCCACCGGAAGTCGCCACGCTTGCCGCGTGTGCAAACGATCAATCGGCTGAGTATTGCCCCATAAACGACCCGTGCGCGTAGGAAAATCGGCGCAAGGTCTTCATCATGGCGGCAGCCGTCATGAACCATACGAGGAGACTCCCCATGCCCCAGCGCCACGCCCGCCGATCCCTTGTCGCAGCCGCCCGGACTGCATTACCCGGCCGGTTGCGGTGGACCGTGCTGGCCGCCGCGCTGGCCGCCGGCCTGGCCCATGCCGCGCCGCGCGATCCCACCGTCTACCAGCACATCGGCGACGTGGCGAACCACCTGGCCAGCCCACCGGCCGATGCCCGGCCGATGATGCGGTGGTGGTGGTTCGGCCCCGCCGTCGAGAAGGCGCAGCTGGCCCATGAAATCGACCAGATGAAGTGGGGCGGCATCGGTGGCGTGGAGATCCAGGCCGTGTATCCGATGGCGCTGGACGATCCGTCGCGTGGCGTGAAGAACCTGCCGTTCCTGTCGGCGGAACACCTCGATGCGGTGCGCTTCGCCAACGAAAAGGGGCGTTCGGCCGGCCTGCGCGTGGACCTGACCCTGGGCAGCGGCTGGCCGTTCGGCGGACCGCACATCGGCATCGGCGATGCGATCGGCAAGATGCGCGTGGCGGCCATCGACCTGCCGGCCGGCGCCTCGGGCTACGCGCTGCCGGCCGTGACGGAGGGCGAGAAGATCGAGGCGGTATTCATCGGCGGCGGCACGGCGAAGGAATACGATGCCACGCGCCTGCGGCCCCTGAAGGAGACGGTGGCCGGCAACGGCCGCGGCGCCGTGCAGCCGGAGCCCGCGCCGCGCGTGGCGGTGTACTACATCGCCAGCCGCTCCGGCATGCAGGTCAAGCGGCCCGCGGTGGGGGGCGAAGGCTACGTGCTCGACCACATGAGCCGCCGCGCCATCGACAATCACCTGGCGAACGTGGGCGAGCCGCTGTTGAAGGCGTTCGGCGACCAGCCGCCGTATGCGATCTTCTCGGACAGCCTGGAAAGCTATGGCACCGACTGGACCGACAACTTCCTCGAGGAGTTCCAGCGCCGGCGCGGCTACGACCTGCGGCCGTACCTGCCGCTGGTGTTCTCCGGCCAGGGTGCCGATGCGCCGGCCTTGCGCCATGACTGGGCGCTGACCCAGACCGAACTGGTGGAAGACCATTACCTGAAACCGGTCACGGCATGGGCGCACCGGCATGGCACGCGGTTCCGCTCGCAGACCTATGGCGAACCGCCCGCGTCGCTGTCGAGCTTTCGCCACCAGGACCTGTTCGAAGGCGAGGGCGCCCAGTACCGGCAATTCTCGTTCACCCGGCTGGCGTCGTCCGCCGCGCACCTGTACGGCAAGCCGGTGGTGTCGGCCGAAACATGGACCTGGCTGCGCTCGCCGGCGCACACGGCAAGCCCGCTGGACATGAAGGCCGAGGCGGACCGCATGTTCGTGCAGGGGGTGACGCAGATCATCGGCCACGGCTGGCCGTATTCGCCGCCGAACGCGCCGGAGCCGGGCTACCAGCTGTATGCGGCGGCCGTGTCCAACCATCACCAGCCGTGGTACATGGTGATGCCGGAAGTGTCCTCCTATCTCGCGCGGGTCAGCTACCTGTTGCGACAGGGCGCGCCGGCCAACCAGGTGGCCGTGCTGCTGCCGAACGACGACGTGTACGCGATCAACCGGCCGGGCAAGACCTCGCTGTCCGGCGAGATGCCGAAATTCATCCAGCCGGCACTGGTGCAGCAGATCATGGACAGCGGCCACAACCTCGATTACGTCGACCCGGAAGCCGTGCTGCGCGTGGGGCTGGACCGCTACCCGGTGCTGGTGATGCCGAACGTGACGCGGCTGGCGCCCGAGGTGCTGGCGAAACTGGCCGCTTACGTGAAAGGCGGCGGCAGGATCATCGCGATCGGCGCCACGCCATCGCTGGCGCCGGGCTTCAAGGATGCGCAGCGCATCACCGCCGAGGTGAAGCGCGCTGCGGCCGCGCTGTTCGCGGCGGGCCGCAACGTGACGAGGATCGGCACGGATGCGGAACTGGGCCGCGCACTGCAAGCCGTGCTGCCGGGCGACGTGCAACTGAGCGACGCGCGCCACCGCGTCAGCTTCGTGCGCCGCAAGCTGGCCGATGCCGACATCTACTTCATCGCCAATACCAGCAACGAGCCGGTGTCCGCGAACCTGGCGTTCCGGCAACCGCGCCGCCACGCGACACGGCTCGATCCGGACAGCGGCAGGCTGGCGCAGTCGGCGCTGGCGCCGCGGCTGGAGCTGGCGCCTTATGAATCGGTGGTGTATGTGATGAGCGATGCGCCGATGCGTGGTGCCGCGCCGCAGCGCAAGACCCACGATGCCGCCGTGGTGGCCGACCTGTCGGCGGGCTGGCAGGTGCGCTTCCCGGACCGGGCGCCGGTCACGATGGACAAGCTGGTGTCGTGGACCGACAGCGAAGCCACGCGCTACTTCTCGGGGCAGGCCGTCTACGAAAGGCAGGTCACGGTCACGGCGGCGCAGCTGGACGGCAGGCGCGTGTCGCTCGACTTCGGCACGGGCACGCCGCTGCCGGACAGTGGCGTGCATGCGCACCATTCGGGCATGCGGGCCATGTACGAACCCGCATTGCGCGACGCGGCCATCGTTACCGTGAACGGCCAGCGCGCCGGCACCCTGTGGCATCCGCCATACCGGCTCGACGTGACCCCTTTCCTGAAGGCCGGCGCCAACGCGATCGAAGTAAAAGTGGCCAACCTGGGCGTGAACACGCTGGCCGGGCGCGAGCTGCCGGACTTCAAGCTGCTGCGCCTGCGTTATGGCAACCGCTTCGAACTGCAGGACACGGCGAAGATCGCGCCGCAGCCGGCAGGCTTGCTGGGCCCCGTGACGCTGGTAGGGGAGGCGGTGCGGTAATCGTCGACACCGCCTCGTTCGCGTCAGATGCCGATCACGCCGCCATCGATGCGCGTGATGGCCACGGTGGCGGAGCGCACGATACCGCCCTGCGAGACAGGCACCTTGTCGGGCCACGTCATCGCATCGATCGGGGTGTCGCGCGGCTGCTCGGTGCCGGGGTGCTGGATGTTGACGAACAGCGTGCGGCCATCGGCGGTCATCTGCGTGCCGCAGACTTCGGCGCCGTCCGGGGCGATCAGGAAACGCTTGACCTGCCCGGTGCGGGTATTCATCGCGAGCAGCATGTCGTTGCCGAGGCCCGACCAGTCGGTGCCCGCACCGGTCCAGTCGGATGCCTTCAGCGCATCGCCCGCGTCCGTGCCGATCCACAGCCGTTGCCACCCGTCGAACATCACGCTGTCCGGCGAGCTGAACGCATCGCCGTTGATCGTGCCGCGGTTGGCCGGGTCCGGCGTATCGGTGGTGCCGGTACCTGCCAGCACGACCATCTCCCAGTTGAAGCGGGTGCCCGCCACGTTGCCGCCGGCATCGCGCAGGCGGATGATGTGGCCGTGCAGGTTCTTGTCGCGCGGGTTCGTCGCATTCTTCGGCTGGGCGGCGCGCGGCGTGGCAGCCGTGTTGCCCGGTGCGGTGGCGCTGCCGCGGCCGGTGTTGTTCGACAGCGTGGCATAGACCCAGCCGCTGGCCGCGTCTGAAGCGATCCACTCGGGGCGGTCCATCTGCGTGGCACCCACCTTGTCCGCGGCGAGGCGTGCCCAGATCAGCACCGATGCCTGGTCGGCAAAACCGTTTTCCGCCGTCAGGCCGTTCTGGCCATGCACCAGCGGCAGCCATTCGCCGCTGCCATCGTCGTTGAATTTCGCCACGTGCAGCACGCCATCGTCGAGCAGGCCGCGGTTGGCGGTGCGGTTGTCCGGGTCCATCGCCTTCGTGGTGACGAACTTGTAGAGGTAGTCGAAGCCCTGGTCATCGCCCATGTAGAACGCCACGCGCCGGTCGGCGTTCACCAGGTGCGCCACGTTCTCGTGCGCGAAGCGCCCCATGGCCGTGCGCTTGACCGGCTGCCACGTGGGGTCGTATGGATCGATTTCCACGACCCAGCCGAAGCGGTTCGTTTCGTTCGGTTCCACGGCGAGGTCGAAACGCTTGTCCAGGAAGTGCCACGTATAGTCGCGCGCATAGCCGGCAACGATGTTGTAGCGGGCCCATTTCGGATCCGTGAAGCGTGCATCGTCCGCCGGCAGCTCCCGCGTGGCGAAGTAGTTCTTGTGGCTGTCCTCCTCGCAGGTGAGGTAGGTGCCCCACGGCGTGGCGCCGCTGCCGCAGTTGCCCAGCGTGCCTCGCACCTGTTCGCCGGCCGGGTCGCCGCCCGTGCGCAGCGCGGCATGGCCGCGCGCCGGGCCGCCGATGCCGATCCACGTGTCCGCGTGCACCTTCCTGGCATACGTGGAATCGCGCTGCACCTGCCACTGGCCGGCGGCGTCGCGGTACACCTCGGCGACGGAGACGCCGTGGTAAGCCTTCTGCTTGCGCACCACGTCCGGATTCACCGCCGTTTCGCCGGCCGGGTCCAGCGTGGCCGGATCCGTCGCGGCGTTCACGCCGGCAAATCGGAAGCCGCTGATCACGTTGGCGCGCGCCGCCTCGTGGTTGATCGCCAGCAGGCCGCGTTCGCTGTTCTTCGAACCGTAGGGCAGCGGGAACCAGGCCATGCCATCGTGGTTGTCGCCGAATTGCAGTTCCGCGTCGGCGCCGGTGGTATCGAAGCGGCGCGCGGCGCTGGTGCGGAACGCGGGCGCGCCCAGCTTGCTGCCGATCGGATCGCCCTGCCTCGTGACGGCCGTCCAGCGGTAGCCGGGTGGCACGATGAGGTCGTCGCCGGCCATCATCGGCGTGCGTTTCACGCTGTCGAAATTGAGCGTGTTTGCCGGCAGGGCAGGCTCGACCGGCGCTGTTGGCGTTCCTGGCGTTACCGGCGCGGAATCGTCGCCGCCACCGCAGCCGAACAGTGCGAGCGCTACCGTGCTGAGGCCGCCAGTAAGGATCGCGCGGCGCGACAGCCTGGCCGCGGCGATGTCGCCGATGTAGGGGTTGCCGGATGGGTTGGTGCCGAAGTCTTCGGCTTCGGGCAGGCGGGAGATTTTGCTCATGCGATCTGATGTAGGTAAGGCAAGGGTTGATGAAAGCGAGGAAGTCTAGGGCGCTCGCGTTACCGCTTGATGACCAGTGCATGGATCGGCATAGGGGCGGTCAGCATTGCTGACCGGTCCCCTGCCACACCACCCGGCATGCGGGTCCGCACCGGGCGGTTCGAGTAGTTGAGGTTAAGTGAGGCGTGGCATGCCGAGGCGATCAAAGTAAGCGATCGTCAGCACGTTATTTAGAGCAAATCGGCTGTTGCGCCACCAGCGGCGACTGTTCTGCGCCACCCGTAACGCCACATTGGGCGTTGCCCCGAGATTGAGCAGCTCACGATATATCGTTTTCGCTCGTTTCCATTGTTTCAGGTGGATCGCCCGCATTCGATGACGCATCCATTCATCCAGTTCACGCCAGATTCCTGGAGTTTGCGACAGTCCAAAATAGGCTTTCCATCCCAGCACGTAGGGGCGGAGTTTGTCGATTATCTCGCTGATGCTGCGGCCACCGGACCGGCGAGTAAGTTGCCTGATCCGTTGCCGAAACGTGTCTTGCGCTTTGTCCGACACAGCCCGTTTGACCGCTCCTTTCTTGGTTGCATAAAGCTCGTACCCCAGAAATTTGCGGCCTAATGCGCTAGCCACTGCACTTTTCGATTCATTGATCTTCAGGTGCAGCTTGTCGTATTGACGCTTGAGCAGGGCCATCACCCGCTCGCCAGCTTTCTCACTGCGCACATACACGTTGCAGTCATCGGCATAGCGGGCAAAGCGGTGGCCCCGGCGTTCCAGTTCGCGATCCACCTCGTCGAGAAGCACGTTGGCCAGCAGTGGAGACAGCGGCCCGCCTTGCGGCGTACCTTCCATTCGCTGGCTTACCATACCGCCATCCATGATTCCCGCGTTCAGGTAGGCGCGCACCAGCCGGATCACTCCGATGTCGTTCACGCGTTTCCGTAGGCGGTCGATCAGGATATCGTGGTTGACCCGGTCAAAGAATTTCGACAGGTCCACATCGACCACGACGCGGTAGCCTTCCTGCACATATTGCTGTGCCCTGAGCACGGCATCATGCGCACGGCGGCCGGGCCGAAACCCATGGCTGTGTTCACTAAAGGTAGGGTCGATCAGCGGTTGCAGCACTTGCAGCAGTGCCTGCTGAATCAGACGGTCGATCACGGTGGGTATCCCCAGCTCACGTTCGCTTCCATCCGGCTTCGGAATGCCCACACGCCGCACCGGCATCGGCCTGTACGTGCCTTCCAGCAGTTGTTTCTTGATGGTCGGCCAAGCGTGTTTCAGATGTTCTTGAGTCTGGCTGATATCCAGCCCATCGACACCTGCGGCTCCCTTGTTCGCCTTCACGCGCTTCCACGCGCGATGCATGTTTTCCCTCGCGAGCGCTTGCGTGAGCAAGTTTCGCCCTGTGTCTTTCGTTTTCTGCCGCGTGAACCGGGTTTCATCACTGGAAGCTTGGGACGAGGCTTCACCCCGCCTTACCGCGACCCGCTCCGCTTCTGCGGACATCTGATGCCTTACCCGATTCATCGACAAGGTGTCGGACACTCCTACTCGTTTGGCCCTTTGCCTCTCAGAAAAAAAAAGAAGCTACTACGGCCTCTGCTGACTTCTCGCTCCGTGCTGCCACGTCGCCCTTTCAGGCATGAGGCGAGATCTCCCCAGGTAAGAACGCACTCCTTCACTGCACAACCGCCAGATCTACGCCACTTCGCCTTGACCACAAGAGCTTCGCGGTTACGTGCCCGCTCGCCCTGCTCGGCAGCGCCTTATATCCGATTCTTGTCCATCGGCTCGCAGTTTCGCTCCACGCTTCCTCCCCACAGTCGGTCACCCTTCCGCAGTTGCGCTTCACTTCGCTTGCTGTGGTCAGCTTGCGGCGGGACTTTCACCCACAAGAGTGCGCCCATGCTGGGCGCACACGTGAAAAAGCCGGCACGTGGCCGGCTTGTGATGAGGGGGCGCAGGTCTTACGATGCGCGGCGCCGGCTCGGTTTTTTCTTGTCGACGGCCTTCTTGCGTCCGCTGCTCTTGTCAGCGGCCTTCTTGCGGCCATTGCTCTTGGCGGCGACATTGCGCGACTTCGCCGCAGCCTTCATCACGCGCGGCGCGGTGGAGACGCGCGGCGCATCGTTGCCCGTGATCAGGCGGCGGATGTTCATCGCATCGGCGATGCGTGCCGAGGAACCGCCGGCGTTCAGCAGCACCATCGTGGCATTCCTGCCGGCCGCCTTGATGCGCATGATCAGGCAGCGGCCCGCTTCTTCCGTGTAGCCGGTCTTCGACAGGCCGATATCCCAGCCTTTCGCACCGACGAGGCGATTGGTGTTGTGGTATTCGACCTCGCGGCCTTTGATCCGCATGATGTCGCTCTTGTCGGTCGTCATGCTCGCGATCGTGGGATAGCGTGCGGCGGCGGCGGCCATCTTGACCAGGTCTTCCGCGGTCGAGATATTGCTTGGTGACAGGCCGGTGGGCTCGGCGATGCTCGTATTCTTCATGCCCAGCGAGCGGATCTTGGCATTGACGGCTGCCTTGAACCCGGCCGGGCCGCCGGGGAAGGTGCGCGCCAGCGACGCGGCGGCGCGGTTGTCGGACGACATCAGCGCCAGGTGCAGCACGTCGGCGCGCGACAGCGTGGCGCCGACCGGCACGCGCGACGTGCTGTGCTTGAACGTGTCGACGTCGTCCTGGTCGATGCTGATCTGTTCGTTCATGTCGAGCCTGGAGTCCAGCACGACCATTGCGGTCATCAGCTTGGTCAGCGAGGCGATCGGCACGACGGTGTCGGCGTTCTTTTCGAGGATGATTTTGCCGGCGTCGTCGACGACGAGCACGGACTGCGAACCGAGCGGCACGGCCAACGCGGCTGCGGAAACGGATAGCAGCACTGCTGCTGCAATTTTCTTGATCATTGGGTTGTGCGAGGAATGGGCGTGCGAATGGAGCAATGCTTTCTAGCAATGTCCAGAAGGCCGAAAGATAGCATGCACTTGACGGCACAGTCCAGTTCATGTCAGTCGTGCGGGGCGAAACATGACAAATTTGTGACCGACAGGGCTTATTCGCCGGCGCATGGCAGCGCGCCCGCCCTGGAAGGGGCGGGCGCGCTCGGGTGCCGCTGGGCCGGTGCGGGGCGCAACGGCCCCGGCACGGCTTATTTGCTGCTTGCTTGCTTATTTGCTCGCGTAGATCTTGTCGAACTCGCCGCCGTCGTCGAAGTGGCGCTTCTGCGCCGCGCGCCAGCCGCCGAACACGTCGTCCACGGTGAACAGCTTGATCGGCTTGAACTGGGCCGCGTATTTCTTGGCCACCGCGGCCGAGCGCGGACGCAGGTAATGCTTGGCGATGATTTCCTGCCCCGCTTCCGAATACAGGAAGTTGAGGTAGGCGGTGGCCTCCTTGCGGATGCCGCGCTTGTCGACCACCTTGTCCACCACGGCGACCGGCGATTCGGCCAGGATCGACACCGATGGGTAGACGATGTCGAAATTGCTGCCCATCTCGGCGCGCACCAGGTTGACCTCGTTCTCGAACGTCACCAGCACGTCGCCGATCTGGCGTTGCGTGAACGTGGTGGTGGCCGCGCGGCCACCGCCATCGAGCACGGGCACGTTGCGGAAGATCTTCGTCACCAGGTCGCGCGCCTGCGCATCGTTGCCGCCGTTCTGCAGCACCGAGCCCCAGGCCGCCAGGTAGGTGTACCGGCCGTTGCCGGCGGTCTTGGGATTCGGGATCACGACTTGCACGCCGGGCTTGGCCAGGTCGGCCCAGTCCTTGATGCCTTTCGGGTTGCCCTTGCGGACCAGGTACACCATCGTCGAATACATCGGCGCGGCATTGTTCGGGAAACGCTTCGCCCAATCCTTCACGACGAGGCCGCGGTCGGCCAGCATGTCGATATCGTTGGCCTGGTTCATCGTCACGACAGAAGCTTCCAGGCCATCGGCCACCGAGCGCGCCTGCTTCGACGAGCCGCCGTGCGACTGCTTCACTTCGATACTCTTGCCGGATTGCTGCTTGTACTGGGCTTCGAAGACAGGATTGACGTCCTTGTACAGTTCGCGTGCCACGTCATAGGACACATTCAGCAGCGTGACGTCGGCAGCGTAGGCGGGCGCCATGCCCAGCGCCGTGGCGGCGGCGGACGCCAGCAGCAGGCGGCGCAGCACGGATGTCATGCCGAGGGTTCCAAATGCGATTTTTTTATTAGTCATGGTGTGCTCAAGTGAAAAAACAGATATGTATGGTCCGCCAGATTGCATCCGGAAAGAAACGATATTTTCGTAATTTGCTTAGATTCAGCTGGCGCGAGCGGTGCCGGCGGCTTACCGCCGACTGGTGTATAGTCCGCCTAATGAGCTGCCCGTAGCGCACCATTGGTCTCGCGTTGCAGCGAGTCGTCATCAAGCCCGCTGACATGCTTTCATCCCACGAATTCCCATGAGTTTCGAGATCCGCCTTGCCGTTCCCGCCGATGCCACTACCGTATGCCAGGTCTTGCGCCGCTCGATCGCCGAGTGCTGCGTGCTCGACCACCACGACGATCCGGGCATCCTGGCGGCATGGCTGGGCAACAAGCACCCGGCCATGGTCACGTCATGGTTTGAATCACCGACCAATTATTCGCTGGTGGCGGTGCGCGATGGCGAAGTCGTCGGCGTGTCGCTGCTGACCGGGGCCGGCAAGCTGGCGCTGTGCTACCTGGTGCCGGAAGCGCAGCGCCAGGGGGCCGGTTCGGCGCTGCTGCGGCGGATGGAAGAACAGGCGCTCGCCTCGGGCATGAAGGCGCTGTACCTGCACAGCACGGCCACGGCCGAAGGCTTCTTCGACGCCAGCGGTTACCGGCGCGACGGCAATGTGCGCTCGCCGTATGGCGTGGAAACGATCCTGTTCTGGAAACCGCTGGTGCGGGACGCGCAACCCGATGCGCGCAAGCGCTTCTGCAACTGCAATTCCGCCTAGTTCCCTAGGGACACTGCCGGGTTCCCGTCACGCCCGCCACATCACGGCCGAAGCATCGTCGGCACGCTTGACCGACAGGCCGGCCGCCATTGCCGCCTCATGCGCGCGCAGCGCCAGCAGTGCGGCTTCCAGCCCCCGTTCCTCGCATGCGCGCACCAGCGATGCCGGTGTGTGGAGGGCATAGGGGTCGACCAGCCGGTAAAATCCATCGGTCATGCCTAGCAGCACCGCGCCAGCGGGTGCCGGCACGACATGCTGGCGCGCGGCAAACGGGCCCTGTGGCTGCAGGCACAGGATCGACGGCTGCGCGCTGCCGTTCTGGTCCGCGCGCCGAGCGCGCAGCATCGGCAGCAGGCGGGCATGGCGCGCGGCGGGATCGTCGATGCCGGCCGCGCGCAGCGTCGCGATTTCCGCCCGCAGCACGGCTTCCTGCGGATTCACCCAGGGATCGAGGTCGACCACGTTCCCGTCGGGCAGTCTCATCAGCGTAATACAGTCGCCGAGGCAATAAAGGTGCAGCAGGCCGTCACGCGTGGCGCGGATCCAGGTCAGCGCGGCGATCGGCAAGGCATGGGCGGGAATGGTGGCGCCGTTTACGCGGGCGAAGAACTCGGTACGCACGCTGTCGATTGCCGCGTGCACCGCGGCGTGCTGGCCGAGGCCGGCCTGGATCGCCGGCGCCAGCGCGGCGGCAAAGCGGTGGACGAACCACACGACATCGCCACCGCCATCGATGTAGTTGCGCTCGGCAACCGGGGTAGCGCCGTCGAGCACCACCAGGTCGGTGGCGGTGGCGCTGTCAAACACGGCGACGTGGTCTTCGTTGTGGCCGGGGGTGGCACCGCCGGAGATCCGGTCGATGCGGGAGGTGGTGGCGGGGCGGTCGTTCATGGCGCCCGATTATAGCGGGCGTTAGAGTAAAAAATCACGGATGCAGCGCGCCGCTGCCAAAAGCCTTCAGTTCGCCGGCCGCGAAGGCGACCCAGCCTTCACGCGTGTCGACCGGCTGGGTGGCGATCATCGCGCGGCCATCGTCCAGGCGGTAATGCAGGTGCGTGGAGCAGTGCGCGAACAGCGTTTCGCCATTCGACAGGATGAAGTTGAACGTGCCGTGCGCGGCGATCCCGGCAGCCACTTCGGCCAGCGCTTCGCGCAGCAGGTGGGTTGCCGGCTCGCCATCCGGGAAGCGGGCGGCAAGGCGCGACAGCAGCAGGCAGAACGCCGCTTCACTGTCCGTGTCGCCCTGTGGCACGAACAGGCCGGGCACCGGGTCGAACTCCTTCAGGTCGCCATTGTGCGCGAAGCACCACGTGCGGCCCCACAGCTGGCGGGCGAACGGGTGGACGTTCTCGATCGCGATGCGGCCCTTGGTAGCCTTGCGGATATGGGCCAGGATCGTGCGGGCCCGCAGCGGGCGGCGGCGGATCCGGGCGGCCAGCGGCGAATCGATCGCGGCGCGGTGATCCGTATACAGCCGGCAGCGCTTGCCGCTGTGGAAGGCAATGCCCCAGCCATCCTTGTGCTCGTCGGTACGGCCGCCGCGTTCCGCGAACACGTCGAAGAAAGGGCCAAGTCCGGCGGGTACGCTGCTGTTCAATCCGAGGAGCTGGCACATGATGGCATGGGAAATCGTTGAAGTTGAGCCCACGATACCTGTCTACGCTTCCCGGCAAAACGAATCTTTTCCAATATGCTTATATGCTGGCGGGCTGCTTTGTGGAAATACTCTACCGCGCCAGCGAGCGGCCAGCGATATGCAGCGGCCGCATAACAATCGGCAAAACGATTCGTTCTGAAAATGCCTGGGGAGCCTTAGCCTTGTCGCACCGCATCTGCTTCAGAAAGGCTGTAATGAGTTTCCCCGTCCTGCAACAGTACCTGGCCCGGCTGGCCGATCCGGCGGCCGCGACCAAATCGTCGCTCTGGCTCGATGCCGCCGGCCGTGCCCACGGCCGCTTTTTCAATTGCACGATGACGAGTGTGTTTCATCCCGTTCGCGAACTCGACAGTGGAACGGCCGTGGCCTGCGAAGGACTGGCGCGTGGCCTGTCCGCCGAGGATGAAGGCTTGTCGCTGTGGCGCCTGCTGGAGAATGCCGCCAGCGACGATGAATCCGTGGAGCTCGACCGCCTGTGCCGCATGCTCCACGCGATCAACTTCTTCCGGCAGCCCGATGGCGAGCGCCTCGACCTGTACCTGAACGTGCATGGGCGATTGCTGTCGGCTGTCAGCAGCAACCACGGCCACGCGTTCCGGCGCATCCTCGAGGCGCTCGGCTTGCCGCTGGCGCGCATCGTGCTGCAATTGCCGCCCACGACGCCGCAGCAGGGCTGGCTGCTGGGCTACGTGGCCGACAATTACCGCCGCAATGGTTTCCGCTTCGCCGTGCACGCGGCGAATGCCCGGGAAGGACTGGCGCTGCTGGAGCGCGTGCGCCCCGATGTGATTCGCCACGATGCCCGCGACACGCGCGACCGGGAAGGATTGGCACGCCTGCTGGTGGCCGCCGCCGCGCACGGGACGCGGATCCTGTTCCATCATGCCGAAGGGCCGGGCGCCCTGGCGGCCCTGCACAGCATTGCCGCGCTGGCCGGCGTGCAGCCATTGGCGCAGGGACACGCGCTGGACATGCCGCGCGCCATCCTGCCCGGCGCACCCGTGCAGGCAGCGGCTTGAGCTTAAGCAGGGCTTAAATGTTGAGCCATAATTGATACAATTTAGGCCACACAGTTAAAGAGCTTTCTCAAGTTCGCTGGCTATCGGCTATAGTGACGCTCGCTTCCGTTTCACTGTACCAATGAGGTAGCCATGGCAACGCGCAGACACTTTCTACACAAGACACTGGGGGCAGCAGCCGCCAGCTTCATCGGGGCACCGCTGGTGGGCCTGGCACCGGCCCGCGCGCAGGACCTGCAGCCGCCCCCCGACATTTTCGACGCCCAGACACTCGACCTGGAATTCTGGATCAAGCCCCGCACGCTGACCGTGACCCGGCCGCAGAGCGGCGAGAAGGCTTCGGTGCTGTACTGGAAGGATGGCGAAGTGATCGATTCCGCCTATCAGCAACTGTGCCACCTGCTGCGCGACGTGAGCGGCAAGTCCAGTGCGCCGATGGACCCGAAGCTGCTGGAAACGCTGTGGGGCGCGCAAGCGTTCGTGGCCCGCTATGGCATCCACAGCCCGATCGAGATCCTGTCCGGCTACCGCACCGAAGCGTCGAACCAGCGCCTGCGCGAGCAGGGCATTCCCGCCGCCCGCCAGTCGCTGCACATGGTGGGCAAGGCTGCCGACATTCGCATCGCCAACCTGAACGAAGAAGTCGTCGGTGGACTCATCAAGAGCTTCCAGCAAGGCGGCGTCGGCTTCTACTACCGCGGCGGCCCCCGCGGCGGCTGGATCCACGCCGACACCGGCCTGAAACGGACGTGGAAAGGGTAAGGTGGGGGTTTCGTGGAGCACTGCTCCACGCCCACCTTACGGCCTGGCCTTGCAAGGCCAGGCCTCCGAAGCACTCACTTCAGCAAGTAGTGACGCAGCCATGCAGGGCTGCGGTTTCGCGGAGCACCGCTTCACGCGCGCTGAACGGCTCAGCCTTGCAAGGCTGAGCCTCCGAGGTGGCCCATTTCGCGGAGCAATGCTCCGCGCACGCTGAATGGCTCCGGCCCGCAAGGCCGAGCCGCCCGATCACCCGTAATAATACGGTTTCGTCTGCACCGAATCCTTCTTCTGCCGGTCCACCGCGTCCAGGTCCTGCCGGTGGTCCCACCAGATCTTCCACCCCCGCCGCTGGTCGGCTTCCACATTGGGGTGCTCTTCCTTGTAGCGGTTCAGGAATTGCTCGAATTCCGATACGTAGCGCGTGTATTTCATCTTTCCTCCTGTTCTTCGGTTACACTGCCGTGCCATACGGATACCGGATTCAACACCGAACTACCCATGCAGCACGATAACGACACAAAAGCAGACGACAAGGCGGACGATGGGGCGAAACCGCGGTTCCGGCCCGTGCCGTGGACGGCACTGGAAACCCCCGCCGATGCCGAGCTGTGGATCGCCGAGCACGACCTGGCATTGCAGGAGCACATCGGCAAGAACGAAACCGGCTATGGCGTGCGCTTCACGCTTGCCGCCGGCGGCGACATCTACATGCAGACGTCGGATGACGCCATTGTTCTCGATGTTACGCCCGATGCCGAGTGGGTGGCGCCACTGATCGCCGCCGTCGCCCAGGCGGAACCGCCAAAGGGCTCGATGTGGGTCCTGCCCGACGACAAGCTGGTGCAACTGATCCTTGGCCTGTCGACACTGGTCGACAGCACCACGCTCGTGGCCGGCCACAACTTCGGCCGCCGGCGCGCCTGGTAGATCGCGCATGCCTGCGGGCATGGCGCGCTTGCGTGCGGGCGGTGCTCGACTTGAGCAATCGTGCATGCTAGGCTGGTTCGGCGTTCTCGACAGTCGATCCCAGTTTACGAGGGTTTCATCACGATATGGACGATCCCACGGACCACAGCCCCGCAACAGTACCCGGCTCGCTGCCCATCCTTCCGCCATCGACCGGCATGCAGCCCGGCTTCCCCGCCGAGCTGACACATGAAGGCTTGCTGGCGGCACTCGGCGGCAGCAGCATGGTGCCGTCCCAGGCGGGCGGGGAGGGTGAACGTTTCGACGACCTGTACCTGCTCGCGCCCATTGGCGTGTTCCTGCTTGACCCCGATTCCACGATCCTCCAGGTCAACCTGGTCGGCGCCAGCCTGCTGGGCGTGGACCGCGCCAGCGCCGTGCGGGAACGTTTCCGCGGCTTTGTCGCACCACGTTTCACCGGCGATTTCGATGCCTTCGTCACGCGCGCGCTGGCCAGCCGCGAGCCGGTGCGCTGCGGCCTGCAGTTGCAGCGCGACCATGGCGACCGCGGCGTCCCCGTCACGCTGTTCGGCTGTGCGGTGGCGGGCGCGTTGCGGCTGACGGTCGAGCCGGCGGAAGGGCGCCTTGCCGCCATCGAGGAAAGCGAAGAACGTTTCCGCCGCATCGTGCAGACGGCGCGCGAAGGCATCTGGGAATTCGACAGCGAGGCGCGCACCACCTTCGCCAATCCCCGCATGGCCGAGCTGCTGGGTTATCAGGTCGAGGCCATGGCGGGCCGGCCGCTGCTGTCCTTCCTCGATGCGGAAGGGCGCTCGCTACTCGAGCGCAACATCGCGCGCCAGCAGGAAGGCATGCCCGGGCGGCATGAACTGAAGTTCCTGCGCGGCGATGGCAGCGAAATATGGCTGCACCTGACCGCCAACCCGCTGTTCGATGCCGACGGCGGCTTCCTGGGCGCACTGGCGCTGGCATCCGATATTTCCGAGCACCGCGAATCGACCGAACTGGCATGGCACCAGGCAAACTTCGATGCGTTGACGGGTTTGCCGAACCGGAACATGTTCCAGGAGCGCCTGCGCCACGAAATGAAGAAGGCACGCCGCGAGCGCGGTTTCCTGGCGCTGCTGTTCATCGACCTCGACCAGTTCAAGCAGATCAACGACCGCTTCGGTCACCAGCAGGGCGATGCCTTGCTGGTGCAGGCCGCCGCGCGGCTGGGCGCCTGCATGCGCGCCACGGACACGCTGGCCCGCATCGGCGGCGACGAATTCGTGGCGATCCTGCCCGGCCTCGGGCACGTGCAGGATGCCGAGCGGGTCGCGCAGGACATCATCGCCGTCCTGAACCGGCCCTTTGAACTGGCCGGCGGCGAACAGGGGCACATCTCGGGCAGCATCGGCATCGCGCTGTATCCGTCGGACGCGGCCGATGCGGAGGAATTGCTGCGCCACGCCGACCAGGCGATGTATGCAGCCAAGAATGGCGGTCGCAACCGCTACACCTATTTCACGGACGACATGCAGTCGGCCGCCCAGCAACGGGCCCGTCTGGCGGTCGACCTGCGCCGCGCCGCCGGCGAGCATGAGTTCGAGCTGTTCTACCAGCCGATCGTCAACCTGAAAACAGGCCTGGTCGAGCGTGCGGAAGCGCTGCTGCGCTGGCGCCACCCGGAGCGCGGGCTGCTCAATCCGGCCGACTTCATCGCCGGCGCGGAATCGACCGGCGTGCTGCTCGACATCGGCGACTACGCGTTCCGCCAGGCGGCGGACCAGGTGCTGGCGTGGCAGCGCGAGCTGGGCCGGCCGTTCCAGGTCAGCATCAACCTGACGTCGGCGCAGCTGCGCGACGAGGCGCACGGGTGGCTGGGTTATGTGGAAAGCCTGCGGCTGCCGCCGAAGAGCCTCGTCGTCGACGTGTCGGAGGATTTGCTGAACGAACCCGCCGGCCACGTGTTCGAGCGCCTCGGCCGGCTCCATGCGATGGGGGTGCAGGTGGCGCTGGACGATTTCGGTACCGGCCATTCGGCACTGGCGCAGTTGAACCAGTTCGACATCGATTACCTGAAGATCGACCGCAGCTTCGTGGCCGGCCTGACGGGCGATTCGGGCGACCTGGCCATGTGCGAGGCCATCATCCTGCTGGCCCACAAGCTGGGCCTGGAAGTGGTGGCCGAAGGCGTGGAAACGCAGGCACAGCTGGCGCTGCTCAAGGCAGCCGGCTGCGACCTGGCACAGGGCTATGTATTTGCACGGCCGGCGCCGGCCAGCGAAGTCCTGGCGCTGGCGCGGCAAACGCATGCGTAAAAAAAACGCGCGGCCTTTCGGTCGCGCGGGTTTTCAGATTCAGGCCACTAGCGCGCGCTGTCGCGCAAGCTGAGCAGTGAAACGACGCGGTCCCGGTTGATGCCCACCAGCGCGGAGGTGAGCGCCTGCAATGACTGGTAGCCCGGTTCGGCGGCGATCTCGGAAAACCGGGTTGCCAGGTCTTCCACGCCCGCCACTTCGATATCCGGCATCGAGCTCTGCGCCCGCAGCGTGGCGGTATTGAGTTCGACGCGCACCTTGGCCAGTGCGTTTTCCACGTGCGACAGCGCCTGCATCACCTGCTGCAGCGTGTCGCGCATCGATTCGATGTCGGCGGTATCCCAGTTCTCGGGTGCCACGGCGGGCTGTTCCGGTTCCGCCCGCAAGCGGTTCAGTTGCCCGGTCGGGAAACGGATGCCGCTGCCCTGTACGGCGATCGAATCGCGCACCGCCGGCCACTCGTTTTCGCCCGTGGAAAACACCAGGTCGCCATCGTCGTTCGACGACACGCGCACGCCGGCCGGGCCCAGGGCCTGGTCGAAGCGGGCGACGATTTCCTGGTCGGACAGGCCCGGCGACAGGTGAACGGAGCGCAGGCCCTGCGTGCCGCCCCCAACCGAAACGGCCAGCGTTTCGCGGGCACCGTTGCGCAGGTTCGCCAACGACATGCCGCGCACGGTGAAGCGCTGGCTGGACGGTTCCGCGCCGCTGAAGTTGAGCCGCGCATCGAGCGAGCCCCCCGATGCCTCGCGGCGGTTGCGCCAGGTGTCGGCGAACTGCCGCACCTGCTGCTCGAGCTGGCCATCGCGCATCTGGCGCGCGGCCAGCTTGGCGGACAGGTCGCTCTTCAGCGCACGCAATTGCGCGGCGCTTTGTTCAAGGAAATCCACCGCCTGCTGGGCGCTGGAAATATCATTCTGCAGGGGCTGGTCCCAGTTGCTCAACCCGCGCCGCAGCGGCGCGGAGGAGGGCGTGGCCGACGCCCCCGGCGACGGCCCGTTGGCCGACGTCTTTCCCTGGGCAGCGCCTGCCAGGCCGGCCTGGTCCAGCGGCGTCGTCGAACCCGACGATTCCTTGCTGACACCGGCAGTGCTGGAGCGCTGTAGGATTTGCATTGCGATGTGGTCTAGCTGAAGTTAATGAGATTAAGAATCAAAGGACACTGAACAAGGAAAGATTGCTGATCTTGCTATAAGACTGGTACGTGGCCTGTAGTGCCATATTGTAGCCTGACAGTTCGCTGGCCGCGACACCGTAATCGAGCTGCCCCAGCTCGGTCATCGCGGCCTTGTTCGACAGGCTCACGTTGGCATGGTTACTGTCAAGCGTGGCCAGCACGTTCTGCGCGCCCCCCAGCTTGGCAATCCTGCCCGACAGGTCGTCCTGCGTCGACTGTACCATCGTCATCGTCGCGGAGATCACTGACTTGAGCGGTTCGGCCGAGGAATCGGTGGTCGTGTTGCGCAGCGCGTCGATCGCCTGGTTCATCTGGTTGAGCAATGCATCGACGCCGTCGGCGTTGACATTGACCGTCTGCGTGATACCGTTGCCGACCACCACCTTCTGTTCGCCCGGATTGCCGGCATAGCTGTAGCTGGTGCCGTCGAAGGCGATGGGCGGGGTGTTGGTCATCGTACCCGAGAACAGGTACTTGCCTTCCTGGTCGCGGGTATTGGCCGCGTACAGCACGCTGTCGCGGATTGCCACGAGGCTGTCGACCATCGACTTCAGGTCGTCCGGCGTGTTGCTGCCGTCGGCCGCCCAGACCAGCAGGTCGTGCGCCTGGGTCAGGTCGCCGACCATGCCGGACAGGTAGCTTTCATTCTTCGACAGGCGGATCTTGACCGCGCCGATATTCTCGCGGTACTGGTCTATGATGGCTTCCTCGCGCGTCAGGCGCGAGATCCGCACATTGGTGATCGGGTCGTCCGACGGCAGCATGACGGCCTTGCCGGACGCCATCTGCTGGGTCAGGCGCGAAGCCATCGTCTGGTTCAGCTCGAGCGAGCGGGCGAGCGTGGCTTGGTATTGGGTGGTGGCGATGCGCATGATGCTTCCTTTAGCCGAACATCGACAGCGTGGCGTCGAACAGCGAGTTCGCCACGGCGATGACCTTCATATTGGCCTGGTACATGTTCTGGAACTCGACGAGGTTCATTGCTTCCTCGTCGCGGTTGACGCCGGACGTCGAGGCCCAGTCGTCTTCGGATTGCTGGCGGATCGTTTGCGCGGTGTTGAGCAGCGACTTGTTCTGCTGGCTGTCGATGGCCAGCTTGCCCACCAGCTGCGTGTCGGCATCGCCCAGGATCACGTTACCGAGAGAACCCAGCGCGATGGTCTGATTCTTGATGTCCACCAGCAGCTGCAGGTTGGTCGAATCGCCCGGCGTGCCGTCGGCTGACAGGGCCAGGTCGTCGGCACTGTAGCCGGCCGCGAGCGACAGGATGCCGCCGGAGCCGCCCCCGTTGACGTTGAACATCGGCTTGCCGGGATTGCCGGCACTGTCCGTGCCGGCGCCGAGCTGGTCATTGATCTTGTTCGCCAGCTGCGAGGCCATCGATTCGATCGATTTCTGCAGCGGTGCCAGGATGTTTTTTTCAAACGCGCCCAGGCCGCCCAGCGTGCCCCCCACGGTGCTATCGTCCACCCCATACACGGAGCGGGCGAACGTCACCTGCATCTGCGGCGTGCCGGTCGTCGTATCGATGCCCAGCGTGGCGGCCTGGTTGCCCACAACCAGCGGCTGGCCCGACTTCAGCGACACGGCGCGGCTGCCGTCCGGCTGTTCCAGCACTTCGATCGCGGCCAGCTGCGACAGGCTGTCGATGGCCATGTCGCGTTCGTCGATCAGCGCGGACACGTTGGTGCCCGTGGCGCTCGCAGCCGTGATGCGCGTGTTCAGCGCGGCGATGTTCTGCGTTAGCGTATTGAACTTGGGCAGTACCGCATCGCGCTGCTGCTGGACCGACAACTGCTGGTTGCGCGTGACCTGGTAGATGCTGTTGAAGCTTTCCGCCAGCGCGCCGGCCTGCGCCACCACCTGGCCGCGCAGCGGCGACGACGTGGGTTCCTCGCCGACCGCGTTGAGCGCCTTGAAGAAGTTGTCCACGCTGTATGACAGGCTCGACTTGTCGTCGCCCATCACCTGTTCCAGCTGGGTCAGGTAAGGCTGCTGCGTGGTATAGCGGCCCAGCTCGGAGTTGGCGCGCCACAGCTGCTGCGTCTTGTATGAATCGGAGATGCGCAGCAGCGCGCTCACTTCGACGCCATTGCCGGCCTGTTTCGTACCGATGCCGGGCGCGACGGCGGCCAGCAGCACGCCCTGGCGCGTGTAGCCCTTCGTCTGCATGTTGGCGACGTTCTGGCTGGAGGCGTTCAGGGCGGCCTGGGCCGCCATGGCACCCGACAATGCGTTGTTAATGATAGGCATGGGACTGATCCAATTGAAGTGGTCCGCCGGGAGGCCGGCGGACTGCGACTTTCTCTTAACTAGTCAAGGCGACGGTGCGCCCGAGCAAATTAAGTTTTCGGGGAAATTTTTTGCAACGGTGCCGTCACGGCGGGCGCCGGCGCTGGCGGCATCAGCTGCCGCAAGATCGCATCGGCAATGCCGAACGCGCGCTGGTTGGCCATCTGGTCGGCCACCATGTTGTCCGCCATGTCCAGCATGTCGCTGTTGATGGTGTCCTTGTAGATGCTGTCGTCACCCGCCAGCTCCTTGGTGGAGCTGCGCATCTGTTTCAGCATGTGGCCGATGAAGAAGCTTTCGAATTTCACGGCCGCTTCGCTGGCTTTTTTCTTGTACGCGGCGGCTGCCGGATCGGACTCGGCCGGCGCCACGGCCTGGGGCAGTGTAGAGCTGCCTTCGTTCAGGCCGAGGGCGCCGCCCGCCGGGCCCATGGCGCCGCTATTCATCGATGTCAGTCGGGGGTCCATCAGATCACCACCAGTTCGCCTTCGATCGCACCGG
The DNA here is from genome assembly GCF_004209755.1 of Pseudoduganella lutea. NCBI lineage: Bacteria > Pseudomonadati > Pseudomonadota > Betaproteobacteria > Burkholderiales > Oxalobacteraceae > Pseudoduganella > Pseudoduganella lutea. The sequence goes on from NZ_CP035913.1 coordinate 5,601,893, forward strand.
CCTGGTCGAGCGCCTGCAGGATCGCCATGATATCGTCCGGCGTCGCACCCAGGCTGTTGACCGTGTCGACGATGGTCTGCAGCTTGGCGCCCGGCGGCCACTGGAACATGGGGCGACCGCCCTGGTCGACGGACACGTTCGACTGCGGCGTGACGGCCGTCTGGCCACCGGCGAACGCGTTCGGCTGGCTGACCTTGGAACTTTCGGAAATCACCACCTTCAGCGAACCGTGCGTCACCGCGGCGGCTTTCACGCGCAGGCCGTCGGCGATGACGACGGTGCCGGTGCGGGAGTTGAACACCACCTTCGGGTTTTCCTGGCCGGCTTCGATCGCCAGCGCTTCGAGCTTGGCCATGAAGGCCACGCGCTGGGTCGGGTTTTCCGGCGCCACGACGGACACGCTGGTGGCATCCTCGGTGCTGGCGATGCCGCCGAACTTCTTGTTGATCGATTCGACGATGTTCGTCGCCGTCTCGAAACTGGGACGCTTCAGCGACAAACGCACGCTGCCGCTGGTCGCGAAATCGGTGGCGATCTCGCGTTCGATCATGGCGCCGTTCGGGATGCGGCCGGCGGTCGGCGTGTTGACGGTGACGGACGAGCCGCTCTTGCCGGCGGCGGACAGGCCACCCACCACCACATTGCCCTGGGCCAGCGCATAGACTTCGTTGTCGGCTGCCCGAAGGGGGGTCAGCAGCAGCGCGCCGCCGCGCAGCGATTTCGCATCGCCCAGCGACGAGACGGTAATGTCGATCGGCTGGCCGCGGCGGTAGCCGGGCGGGAAGACCGCCGACACCATCACGGCGGCCACGTTCTTGCTTTTCGCATCGGCGCCATCCGGCATCTTCACGCCGAACTGCTTGAGCATGTTGACGACCGACTGGCTGGCGAACTTCACCTGGGTCGAATCGCCGCTGCCGTTCAAGCCCACCACGAGGCCATAGCCGACGAGCGGGTTTTCCCGCACGCCCTCGATCGACACGAGGTTGCGCAGCGATTGGGCGGCCTGGGCGGGCAGCGTGGCGAAGGCGAGGGCGCCGACGGTCATCAGCGAAGCAAGAATTTTTTTCATCGGGGTCCTCAGAAAGGCATCAGGGGGCCGAGGAAGAAGCGCTGCAGCCAGCCCGGCTGGTTGGTATCGGCCAGCGTGCCCTGCGCCGAGTAGGCGATGCGCGCGTTGGCGATGCGCTGCGACGACACCTGGTTGTTGGCATCGATGTCGGCCGCGCGCAGGTAGCCGCGCAGGCGCAGGAATTCCTCGCCCTGGTTCAGGGTGACGCCTTTTTCGCCGGCCACTTTCAGCAGGCCGTTCGGCATCACTTCCTGGACGATGACGGTGATCGCGCCGGTCAGCGCGTTCTGCTGCGTGGCGGTGGCATCCCCCTGGAACGAGTGACCAGCGGACAGGTCGATGCCCGCTTTCGGGAACGTCTTGCCCAGCAGGGCAGGGGGCGTGACGGAAATGCCGGAATCCTTGCCCAGTTTCGTGCCGGCGCTCTTCGATGCCTGCGTGGTTTCCTGCAGGATCACGGTGACCACGTCGCCGACGCGGAAGGCGCGGCTGTCCGACGTCAGCGACAGGCCGGCATCGGCGGAAAACACGCCGCCAGCCGTGCCGCGCGGCGCGGCGGACCGGACCACCTGGGGCGGCTCGTCGAACGGACCGGGACGCACGGCGGGAGGGGCGAGGGAGGAAGCGCAACCGGCCAGCAGCATCGCGGCCATTGCGCACAGTTGCGCTTTGATCATCGGACTCGTTACCTTCGTGTGGGTGAAAGAAATCAGCGGGCGGCCTGGGCCAGGTACTGCAGCATGTTGTCCGCGGCGGACAGCACCTTCGTGTTCATCTCGTAGGTACGCTGGGCAGCGATCATGTCGACCATCTCTTCGACGACCTGCACGTTCGACGCTTCCAGCGCGCCCTGCTTGATCTTGCCGAACTGGGCATCGCCCGGGCGGCCTTCGGTCGCCGCGCCCGACGATGCGGTCTCGGAGAACAGGTTCTCGCCCAGTGCCTGCAGGCCGGCCGGGTTGATGAAGGTGGTCAGCGTGAGCTGGCCCAGTTCGGTGGGCTGGGTGTTGCCGGGGATCGTCGCCGTCACGGTGCCGTTCTCGCCGATGGTGATCGACGTGGCGTTGTTCGGCACGGTGATCTGCGGCACCAGCGGCAAGCCCTGTGCATTGATCAGCACGCCGTTCGCATCCAGGCCCAGCTGGCCGGCGCGGGTGAAGGCCGCCTCGCCGTTCGGGCGGCGCACCTGCAGGAAACCGTTGCCCATCACGGCCACGTCGTACTGGTTGCTCGTGATCTGGGTGCTGCCGGTGGTGAACACCTTCTGGGTGCCGACCATGTGGGTACCGTTACCCAGCTGCACGCCGGTCGGTGCCAGCGTGTTGTTGTCGGCGCGCTGTGCGCCCGGCTGGCCTTCGACCGAATAAAACAGGTCTTCGAAGACCACGCGGTCCTTCTTGAAGCCGACCGTGTTGGCATTCGCCAGGTTGTTGGCGATGGCTTGCAGCTTGGCATCCTGCGCTTGCACGCCGGTCTTGCTGATCCACATTGCTGGATTCATACGATGCTCCTGAGAGTGTTCTGTGTGCTGGGAAACTTTACCCGGTTACGGCAATCCGTACGGCAACTTTAGTGCCGCATGGAAAATTGCGTCGCACGGCAGGCGACAGATGTTGCGCGAGGGATACGCTGCGGCGGTGATTGGCCGCAGCGAGTTGCCGGCGAGTTGCCGGCATGTTGTCGGCTTGTTACCGGCTTGTTACCGGCAGGCAGCTGCTGAGCTGCCTGCTTGCGGTTACTGGCCGCTCACCAGCCGGTTGCCGGCCGTGGTCATGTCGTCCGCGGCCTTGAACAGCTTCATCTGCACCTCGAATGTGCGGTTCAGGCTCATGGTGGCGACCATTTCTTCGACGGCCGACACGTTCGAACCTTCCAGGTGGCCGGAGCGCACGGTGACGGTGTTATCGGTCATGAGCGGCTGGCCATCGCGCGCGACGATAAGGCCGGCCTCGTTCTTGGTCAGTTCGCTGCCTTCGGCGTTCACCAGTTTCAGCTTGTCGATGACCTGCATCTCGCCGCGGCCGCCCGGGCTCTGGATCGACACTGTGCCATCCTGGCCGATCTCGACCTTGCTATGGATCGGCAGCGTGATCGGACCGCCTTCACCGAGGATCGGCATGCCGTTGACGGTCATCGTGCCATCCTGGTCCAGCGTGATCGCGCCGGCGCGGGTGTAGGCTTCGCCGCTCGGGCCTTCGACAGCGAAGTAGCCGCTGCCGGAGATCGCCACGTCCATCTCGCGGCCGGTCGGGCGCAGCGTGCCCTGCTTGGTCGAGATCGCATTGGCCTGCATCGTGGCCAGGTGGCGGTCGTCGTAGCCGAAGCCGGGCGCCGCCTGGGCGGTGGCCAGTTCCAGGTTGGCCCGGAAGCCACCCGTGTCCATGTTGGCCAGGTTGTTGGCGTGTACCTGCTGGCCCCGAAGGGCCCGCTCGGCACCGCTCATCGCGGTATAGATCAGCGCATCCATGGTCGCTCAGCCTTACATTGCCTGCATCAGCGATTGCAGCATCTGGTTCTCGGTGGTGATCACCTTCGAGTTCGCCTGGTAATTGCGCTGCGAACCCATCAGGCCCACCAGTTCGGACGTGATGTCCACGTTCGAGCCTTCCAGCGTGGCGGTCGACAGGGCGCCGGCCGCGCTCGCGCCCGGATTGTCCAGGCTGACGGTGCCGACGTCGGCGCCGTTCGCGGTCCAGCTGGTGTCGTTCACGGGGATCAGCGCATCCTCGTTCGAGAACGTGGCCAGCTTGATCTGGCCGACGGCCTGCTGCTCGCCGTTCGAATACTTGGCGATGACCTTGCCGTCCGACGCCAGTTCCACGCCGACATACTGGCCGGTCGTGTAGCCGTCGGCGATGTTGACGGACGTGGTGGCTTCACCGGCCTGGAACGTGGTGCCGACGTAATCGAGCGTGATATCCAGCGGCGAGGCCGGGGCCGGGTTGAAGCCCAGCTTCAGCGTGGTCGGATCGTTCGTCATCTTGCCGTTCGCGTCGAACGTCAGCTTGACGCTGTCGCCCGCGGTCGGCACCTTGCCGTCGATCAGCGTGTGGACCGTCACGGAGTTTGCCGCGTCGTCGTCACGCACGAAGTACTGGCTCACCGTGTGGCTCTTGCCCAGGCTGTCGAACGCCAGCGTGACCTTGGTCATGTTGTAGCTGGCCGGATCCGGCGCCACGGTCGGGTCCGACGCATCGAACGCCACGGTCGGCTTCTTCCAGTCGGCCGACAGGTTGGCGGCGAAGTCGATCGCCTTGGTGGCTTTCGCCTCCAGCGTCTGGGTCGGCACCTTGATGTCGCCCGGCACGCCTTCCGATGCCACGCCCGGCGTCAGCTGGTTGCCCTGCACGCGGCGGCCGGCGCTGTCCACCAGGAAGTCCGAGCCATCCTTCGTGAAGATGCCGACACGGCTGTACACGGTCTCGCCCGACGTGGTCTTGCTGACGAAGAAGCCGCGGCCATTGATCGACGCGTCCAGCGAACGGCCGGTCGACAGCAGGCCGCCGGTCAGGCCGATGTTTTGCGTGGTCGAGCCGACCTGCACGCCGGTCGGCTGGCTGCCCGCGTACATCGACGCGAAGTTGGCGCGCTGGGCCTTGTAGCCGTAGGTGCTGGCGTTGGCGATGTTGTTGGAAATGCTGTTCAGTTGCTCGTTGACGGCCTGGATGCCGGACAGTGCGATATTGAAGCTCATGGCGGGTCCTTGTTACAGAGAGGTGATGGCGGCGCCGGCAGCGGCGACAGCGTTGGAGTTGGATTTACCGTTGAATGCGGTAATTGCGCTCGGTGCGACTTCGCCGACATTGGCGATGTTCAGCACAATGCTGCCGTTCGAGCCCAGGCGCACACTGTTCAGGCGGCCGGCGATATCGACCGGCGGGTTTTCGCCCGTAGAAGTGACGACCTGCATCTTGTAATTCCCCGCCGGCAAGCCCATCGCCGTCGGATCGATCGAGATCGGCGACGTGCCCGCGGTCAGCGGACCCAGCGCCAATTCATGCGCGACGCCATCGGTACCCGTGAGCACCAGCGTCGTCTTGCTGCTGTTCGAGCCCAGCGTGACGGCGCCGCCCACTTTCGCACCGTCCAGCTGCACGGCGGTGGCACTCGTCATCACTTCCGAACCGACCTGGGCGCCCAGGCCCAGCACCTGCATGCTTTGCAGCACGCTGGCATTGTTGCTGGTCTGCGAAGCCAGGCTCTGCAGTGCTTCCGTCTGCGACAGCTGGGTCAGCTGCTGCACGAATTGCGACGGGTCCGAAGGGGACAGCGGATCCTGGTTCTGGATCTGCGCCACCAGCAGCTTGGTGAACATCTCCTGGCTTTCGCTGGTGCCGCTCGTGCCATTGGCCTTGGGCGTGGTGCTGCCGGCCGTGGAGGCCGCCGCGCTGGCGGGATTCGTAAAAAGATTGGTTTCCATGATCAGCCTTCACCCAGTTTCAGCAAGGATTGCTGCATGCCACGGACGCGGCCCATGACTTCGACATTCGTTTCAAAGGCACGCGAGGCGGACATCATGTCCGTCATCTCGGCCACCTGGTTGACGTTCGGGTAGAACACATGGCCGTCGGCATTGGCCATGGGATTGTCCGGCTCGTACACCTTGCGTAGCGGCTCGGCGCTTTGCACCACGTCGAGCACCTGCACGCGGCTGCCGGCGGCGCCGTCCTCGTTCATCACGGCCGCGAACACGGGCTTGCGGGCGCGGTACGTATCGTTTTCGTTGCCGGAAACGGAATCGGCGTTGGCCAGGTTCGATGCCACCGTATTGAGGCGCACCGTCTGCGCCGCCATCGCGGAACCCGCGATCTGGGAAATGTCCTTGAAACTCATGAGTACTCCTGCTTGGCTGACTGAGCGGTTATCGACATGCCGCTGGCGTTCTGAATGACAAACTCACCATGACTGGTGGAAATTTTTTGCGGCGGTCGCGACGAACCGCCGGCACTGTCATTCCCGGCCGTATTTATTGACCATTGATGGCCTTGGCCAGCCCGCGCAGTTTCATGTTGATGAACGTGAGACTGGTCTGGAAGTCCGTCGCGTTCTGCGAGAAGGCCGCCTGCTCGACACCGATCTCGACGGTATTGCCGTCCGTACTCGGGTGGAAGGGCACGCGGTACAGCGGATCGCTGTCGCTGATCAGCGAAAGGCCGCCTTCGTCCTGCGAACGCAGCTGCGCCATCGATGCGGCGAAGTCGATATCCTTGGCCTGGAAGCCAGGTGTGTTTTCGTTGGCGATGTTCGATGCCAGAACGCGGGTCCGTTCCGCCCGCAGGTGAAGCGCGTCGGCGTGCACGCCGGTGGCTTCCTTGAAATTGATTCCCATTGATTCTCCCTGTGAGGCGAGCCGCCGTGCCACATGAGGCAGCCCATGTAAAATGACCGCGGTTGCATGAAACCTCGCCTGCGACCAGTCATTTGAATGAAGCTCGAATGAAGCTCGTACTGCACGTAAGCCCGTACTGCATGTTGAACCATAAGGTGTTGCCCATGCTCAACAAACGAATTGTACCCGGAATCTTCTTGCTGTTGCTCATCGGCACCATCAAGTTTTCGATGGCAGCGCCAGTGACGGCGGAGCAGCTTGCCGCGAAAGTGCAGCAGGCGGCACAGGAACAGTTGAAAAGACATGCCGGACTGGCAAACTGGATCGATCCGCAGTTCACCGTCGAGGTTGTCCGTAATGCACGGCCCATCGGTCCGTGTGCGCAGCCGCCCAGAGTGGAGCCGGCCGATGTGCGCATGCCGGCGCGCATGCGCTTCGTGGCAATCTGTCCAGATCAGGGCGGCTGGCGTTATGAATTCGTCACGCGCGCGAAGATTTCCGCCAAGGTGGCCGTTGCGGCAACTGACTTGTCGACTGGGAAAATCCTGTCTTCCGACGATGTGTTGCTGGAGCGCCACGACATCAGCGGCATGCCGGACAGTTTCTCGGATTTGACCGCCGTGCAGGACATGGCCACGCGCCGCACGATCCGCGCCGGCGACGTGTTGCGGCAGAACATGCTCGTCGCGCCCACGCTCGTCAAGCGGGGCGATGCCGTGCGCATCGTGGCGAAAAACGAGCAGATCGAGGTCAGCATGGCTGGCGAAGCGATCGATGGCGGCGGGCGCGGTGCGACGATCCGGGTGAAGAATGCCAGCGGGGTGACGATCCGTGCCCGCGTGACCGACATGGGCCAGGTCCAGCCGGCTGATTGATTTCGCAGTCGAAATATATATTTCCTTTGTAAAACAACGACTTGGAGCTGCGTCAAGGTCCGTGCCTGTTGGGGCGCTCTCCGTGGGCGTGCCTGCTAAGTTGAATGCGTATGCCGTCGTGATCGCAGCCGTGATTCCGGCATGCCAACTTACGGGGACGACCACCATGAAATCACTGATGAGTATGCTGCATCGTACGCAACCGCTGCGATGCCTCGCTGCCGCCGCCATGTGCGCCTTGGCCTTCAATGCCCACGCCGCCATTGGCGCCGCCAGCGCCGCCGACGTGACGCTGGCGGGCCAGCCTGCGGACGCGTTCGCCTATCAGGAAGGCTGGAACCCGCATGCGGGACCGCAGGGCGACACGAGCGGCTTCGGCAGCGCATTCGACGGCTTCGGCTCGGGCGACTACAGCCTGCTTGACAAATACGAGGCCGGCGGCAGTTTCACCAATGCGGGTCCGCTGACCTTCACCTTCACCGGCGACACCGGCACATCCGGCGAGTGGACCGTCACCAATACCAGCGCAACGCACAACATCACGCTCGACCTGATCTTTGCGATCCACGCCGGCAATCAGGGCGGGGCGTGGCTGTTCGACAATGAAACGATCAATGCAGGCCAGACGCTGGAAGGCACCTGGCAGATCATGTGGACCGTGGGCATGAACGGCGCGCATCCCGAATTCTCGAACCTGACACTGTTCGGGCAGGACATGGTGATGACCCCGGTGCCGGAACCGGGAACGTATGCGATGCTGCTGGCCGGACTGGGGGTGGCCGGGGTGGCAATGCGCCGGAAGCGCAAGGTTCACTGACCTGGTGATGGAGTGCCGCCGAAACCTGCTTCGGCGGTATTCGTTGGCGGCACTGCGGTCAACAGCTTTAATGGCTGACTTGACGAAAAGCAATGCCGAGCTTTTCCGCAAGTATGCCCAGCCGTCGGTCGTTGGTCCACAGGACTGTACCTGGCGTCATCAAGGTCGAGGCCAACAGCGCTATGTCGACCAAGCCACAACCCTGTCCATACAGTCCTGCGCGCTCGATGAGTTCCCGGACTTCTTCCAGTGTGGCCTGGCGAACGTACTGAAGCATTCCGATATCACGCAGCGTTTGAAGCCGAGGTGCTGGCGGCGTTCCACAGGCCAGTTCAGTAATCACCATTGGGTGAGTCAGCGCATTATCCTGCGCCAGCAAGCCAACCAGAATTTCGTTGCGATAGCGAAAATGATCGACCCATACCGATGTGTCGACAAGGACGCTGCTCATTCCGAGGAACTCGATCGCCGGGGTATCTCCGGCATGCCAGGCACTGAACCACCCAGCGCGGAAAGCCGCTTGGCTGCCTGTACTCGCACGAAGGTCTTGATGGCTTCTCGAAAGAGGTCAGCCTTGTCCATCTCCGGATCGGCCATTTCGAGAGCCTTTGCATAGAGCTCGTCGTCGATCGTCACGGTTGTTCGCATGAAGGCCTCCTGTGTCAGAAATGAACCCATTCTGCATCAATGCGGACATCACAACAAGCGAAGCAGTAAGCTGTATAGGCCGCATCGGACCCGACGGGATAGGTAGCAAGCCATCTGACCTCGGCGGTTTTCGCCAAATGCTATTGGTCTGCTCGAGATCCCATTGTTCGCGCGCTTTCGATATGCGTCAGTAACGTCGAAGCCTGGGGAGTCGTTGCTGTGAGGACGTAAAAAAAAGCGAGCAGGTCGCTCGCTTTTGATTTCTCAGGCATGCCTCAATACTCGGTACGGGCGACCCTTGCCGCCAGCTTCGACAGTTTCTGTACATAAGCCGGATCGGTGGCGTAGCCGCCACGCGCCAGGCCGCTGGCGAACGCATGGGCGTCGTTGCCCGTGTTGAGCGCCTTCTGGTAGCGCGGGTTCGAGGCCAGCAGGTTGGCATAGTCGTTGAAAGCGCTGGCCTGGTCGGGGTAGCTGCGGAATTTTTCGACCTTGCGCACCGCCGCGCCATGCTCGTATTCCGTGGTGACATTGGCCGCCACGTCGCCCTGCCACTGGCCACCGGCCTTGATGCCGAACAGGTTGTTGCTGTCGGCGGTGCCGTTGCGCAACGGTCGCTGGCCCCAGCCGGATTCGAGGGCCGCGTGGGCCGCCACGATGTCGGGCGACACGCCGAGCTTGGCCGCTGCCGCCTCGGCATGGGGGCGGATCGTTGCCAGGAAGCGTTGCTGGGCATCGCCACCGATGCCGTCGACGCCATCCACGGCCGAAGCCTCTGCACCGGCCTCGGTGCCGCCGATCGCCACGCCGGCCAGCCGGGCACGCAATGCGGCGCCATCCGCGGTCAGGGGCGTGTCCGGGCCGCTGAACGACTGGCCGCCGCCTTCAGCGATGAAGGAAGCCACGTCGGCCTGCACGGCCTGGAAGGCGCCGGAGAAGGCAACGCCGCCGCCGCCGGAAAACGCGGCGGGCAGGGTGGGGCGCGCCGACGTCATGTTGGACATGGTGGCCGCGGTGGCCTGGGTGGGCATCGTCGAGAACGTCATGTCAGGCCGGTTCGTAGGTCTGGTTTTCGCCGTGCAGCACGCGCTGCATGATCGTGAATTGTTCGGCAAGCAAGTCGCCATTGCGCCGGCCGGCTGTCTTCGCCGCCAGCACCATCCGTTCCAGCGCCTGCCAGTCGGCTTCCAGCCGGGCGCGCGGTTCCGGGCGCAGCAGTGCGAACACCTGCGCGATCGACGGGTTCGGGCCCGTCAGCCGCGCCGCGAGTTCCACGCGAAGGGCGCGCCGGGCTTCCAGCGTGTCGACCAGGTCGCCGATCTCGGCGGCGAGATGGCCCAGCTGTTCCTGATGATGCCGGATGGCCGCATCGAACTGGCGCTCCAGCAGGTCGAGCAGGACAGGATACGCCGCCATGTCGTCGGCCACGCCCTGCAGCAACTGCGTCATTGCCTCCTGGCGGCCGATCCCTTGCTTCTGCTTGCCCTTCACCGTTGCAACCACGTCACTGGCCCCCGTGGAAACGCTGGATCACGCCAGCCAGCTTGCTGGCATTGAACGGCAACTCGCCCTTGGCGAGCGCATCGCGCAACATCGCCACTTTCGCGTGGTCGAAGTCGGGCATCTCCTTCATCGCCTGCATGGCGGGCTGGAGTACGGAAGATTGCAGGGCCGAGCTTGCCGCCGGGGCGGCGGCCTTCGGTGCCTCTGCCTGGGCGGTTTCGGTGACGGTCTGCACCGGCATCACACCCGGGGTTCCACTGGAAATTCGCATACGTTGACCTCTTGGCTTGGTTTCAATCGCCATGTCCGTTACCCTCCAGCCGGCAGCATCTTGTCGCGCAGCTGCTTCAGTTCGCCCGCATCCGGCAGTTCCGTCTCGACACCGGGAGCGATGGCTTCCGTATTGCCCGGCATGCCGAACATGCCGGCAACGGCGTTGGCCTGGCTGCTCGTCAGGATCAGCAATTCGATCCGCCGGTTGATGCCGGCCGTGGCGTGCTTCGTGTCGAGCGGCGCGCGGTCGGCCATGCCGACCACCTGCAGTACGCTGTCGGACGGCATGCTGCCGGCAAGCAGCTGAGCCCGCGCGGACATGGCGCGGTTCGACGACAGGTTCCAGTTCGAGAACGCCGCATGGCTCGTATTTTCGTACTGCAACGAGTCCGTGTGACCGACGATCAGCATCTGGTTTTTCATGCGTGCAAACAAGGGTCCCATTTTACGCAAAAGCGACTGGAATTTCCCGGTTGGGATGGCGCTGCCGCGCACAAACATGCCTTGCTTGTCGGTATCATGCAACATGACACGAAGGCCATACGGCGTGATCACCGATTCCAGGTTGCTCTTCAGGCCAGCATCATGGCTCATCTGTTGCAGCGCCTTGGCCAGCATCGCCAGGTCGTCGCGCGTCTCGTAGGCCACCTTCGACGGCGCCTGTTGCGCGTTTTGCTGCGTGCTCTCGATTTCCTTGCCCTGCACGTCCGAATTGCCGGTGCGCGGCATCGGGAAGCGTTCGATCAGGCTGCCCCGCGGGCCGCCCACGGCTTCCGGCATCACGCCCTTGCCCTGGTCCGTCTTGTTGCCATCCGATTCCTGGAGGATCTGCTGCAGGCTCTCGGTATTGCGCGCGGCCATCAGCCACAACACCAGGAACAGGCACATCAGCGCCAGGCAGAAGTCCGCGAACGCCACTTTCCATGCCCCGCCGTGATCGTCGTGCGCGTGCTTGCCGCCGCTGCGCTTGACGATCGTGGTTTCATGGTGTTTCTCATGCGGCTTTAGCACGGCCACCTCCCTCGCCACTTTCCATCGCGTTGATCCAGCTTTCCAGCTGGGCAAAGCTTGGCTTCGTGTTCAGCTGCACCAGGCGGCGGCCGGCGTCGATCGCCAGCAGCGCCGGCTTGCCGGACACGTGCGTCACCAGCACCACCTTCACCGATTCCAGCGCGCCCGCTTCTTCGCCGACGAGCTGCTTGAGCATGTTGCAGATCGGGTCGATCAGGCCATAGCACAGGAAGATACCGATGAACGTACCGACCATTGCCGCGCCCACTTTCTCGGCGATCTCGCCGGACGAGGCGCCGCCGCCCACGGTACCCATCGTGATCACGATGCCCAGCACGGCCGCCAGAATGCCGAAGCCCGGCATGGCTTCGCCGATCTTGCCCAGCGACTTGGCCGGCTGCGTCAGTTCTTCGTGGATCAGTTCCAGTTCCTGCTCGAGCACGCCTTCGAGCTCGTGCGCGTTGATCTTGCCCATCGCCATCAGGCGGAAGTTGTCGACGATGAACGCCAGCAGCTTCGGCTCTTCCAGCACGGAGGGGTAGCGCTGGAAGATCGCGCTGTCCTTCGGTGCTTCCACGTGCGCGTCCAGTGCCTTCAGGCCACCCGCGGCCAGTTGCAGCAGCTCGTACATCAGCAGCAGCAGCTGGCGCTGGAATTCGGAATCGTACTTCTTGCGCACGATGATCTTTTTCAGCTGGTGCGACAGTTCGTGCAGGATGTGGCCCGGATTGCCCAGCACGAGCGCGCCCGCGCCGGCACCCGCGATCACGAGAATCTCGATCGGGTGCCAGATGGCGGCGAACGTGCCGCCCATCAGGATGTAGCCGCCGAAGACACTGCCGAAAATAATGAGAAGGCCGACAATTTGCTGCATGGTGAATTCCTTTTCTTGAGTGCCGGCGGGTCAACCCTGCAGCACGGCTTTCATCTTGGTCAGTGCAGCCTTGTTCAGCTGGCACACGCGCGCATCCGTCAGGTCGAGCACGGCGGCGATTTCCTTGTAGCTGAGCTCGAACTCGTAGTACATCTGCACCACACGCTGCTCGCGTTCGTTCAATCCGCTAAGGGCCTGTTCCAGGCTGCGCCGCACCATCAGCTGCTCTTCCGGGCTGGGCGAGCTGCCGGCGCTGCCGTCGGCGGCGCCTTCCTGCAGCAGGTCATCGAAGCTGGCCAGCGTTTCGGCACTTTCATCGAGCTGGTAAGCCATGTATTCGTCGGCCGTCACGCCCAGGCCGGCAATGGCTTCCTGCTCGGTCGGTTCGCGGCCCAGCTTTCGCGTGAGGGCACGCACGCCATCGCGCAGCTTGTGGCTTTGCTGGCGCACCGCGCGCGGCCGCCAGTCCTGCCGGCGCAGCTCGTCGAGGATCGCGCCGCGGATGCGCAGGCTGGCGAAGCTGCCGAAAGCGGCATCCGGCTCGCCGTAGCGCCGCAGCGCTTCGAGCAAGCCCATCAGGCCGATCTGTTCCATGTCGTCGCGGTCGATCGCGCCGCTCACCTGCGAGTTCAGCTGGCGCACGATCTTCTTCACCAGCGGCGCATACGACATCAGGTGCTTTTGCTCGGCCGCAGGCGACAGTGCCTGCGCGGCCGCGCGTACCTCATAGGTTTCGCCATAGCTTTCGCCGTAGCTTTCGGCATAGCCGCCGCCGTAATTCCCGGCGGAGGATTCGGTTGCTGCACATACCATAACCATATCGGCCCTTTATTCCACGATCAGCTTGCCGATCATGACTTCCTTGAACGGCTGTTCGCGCTCGTCTTTCTCGTACTCTTCCACGAACGCCTTGTTCAGCGCTTCCGCGTATTCGTCGATCGTCATTGCCTGTGCCTTGTCCATCGGCAGTGCCGACAGCGTGCGCACCGCAACGCTGCGCAGCAGAGGCAGCTGTTCCTTGGCTTCCTTTTCCGTCTTCACGGGTGCAGCCACGACAAGGTCGGCGGACAAGTAGTGCGGCACCGCCTCGTTCGGCGAACGGCGCAGCATCACGATGATCTTGTCGACCGTCAGGTATTTGACCGGTCCCGCCTCTTCCTCGTCTTCCTTCTTCTTTTTCTTGGGTTTCTTTTCCTCGTCGTGCTGGCCTTCGGCCGCGTCGGCCTTCGGTGCCAGGAACCACACGGCCGCGCCGGCGCCACCGCCGCAGACCAGTGCCACGCCGAGGATGATGATGATCAGCTTCTTGTTCATTTACCTGTTACTCCCGCTGCATCGCGAAGGTGGTGTTGGTTTCATTGCCCTCGTTCAGCGCGCGGCCGGGGCCGCGTTGTTCACGCTGTTGCTCTGCTTCCCGCTCGGGCTGGCGGCCGCGGCCTTCGCTGTCGGCCAGCGAGCGCGATGACGCTTGCGAAACCGTCACGGCCACATCGCCCTGCTGGCGTTGCGACAGATCCTGGCGCATCGAATCGCCAACGGCGTTCAGCTGGCGTACGACTTCGCTGTTGGTGGCCGACATGCTGACGTGCAGCGCACCGGCGGTCTGGCGAATCGAAATTTCGATGCTGCCCAAGTTGGGCGGCTCAAGGCGTATAACGGCTTGATCGTTCCCTTTCTGAAGGGTAACTTGTAAACGATCGCCGAGTGCCGCGCGCAGCGGCTGTTGCCACTGCTCCGGCGTACCGGCCAGCTTCACGGTATCGGCGGGTGCGGTGGCGCCGGCGAGCGGTGCCGAGGCGGCCATCACGCCGCGGAACGTTGCCTGTCCATCACTGGGCGCTTGCTGGCCGGGCTGGCCTTCCGCGCCGGACTGGGCGGTGCCATCCTGGGCGGCCTGCACGCCGGCATGGGTACCAGCGCTGGCGGCAGTGGCTGTCGCAACGGCCTGGCGCACATCGGCTGCGGCCTTCGGCGCAGCCGGCTCACCCGTGACGGGCAGGGCGCCTTGCAGCAGCCGTGCCGCCAGTGGCGTGGCGGCAACGGCCGTGGCCGCAGCCGCGCCGTTCGTGATCGCATCGGCGGCTGCCTGGCGCGCGCCGTTGGAGGCGGCCGCCAGCAGCGTGGTACCGCGCATCTGCGTGGCGTCGATAGTGGCATTCGCGGCCGCAGGCTGTGCGGCCTGGGGCAGCACGGCGAAATGCAGTACCGGCATCATGGCGGCCAGCGGTGCTTCCGTGGCCAGGTCCTCGGCGGCGAGCTCGGCATCGGTCTCCGGCTGGGCGGCCTGGGCGCCTGCCGGCTGGCCGGCGGCGTTCGCGGCCGGCGCTCCAAGGCCGGCGAAGTCGAGCAGTTGTGCGAACTGCATGGGCAGGCCCGTACCGCCAAGGGCGGCACCTTCGGTCATTGCGGACGTGCCGCCAATGTTGGCGCCTTCAGCAGCCAGTGCGGGCGCGCCGCCAACGGCGACGCCAGGCAGCGCGTTTTGCGCCGCAGCCGCGCCACCTGGCGCGGAAGGGGTAGTGATCATCATGCTCCGGTCCCGGAAAATTCATTGTCGAGGGCATAGGCAAGCCAGCCCTCCTTGTGGGTATTGATCTGTTGCAGGTGCTTGCCCAGTTTGCTGCTGGCGGTGCTCACTGCTTCGGTTGCGGCCTTGTGCTGCTGGCGCAGGGCGGCGAGGGCGGCCCGTTCTGCCGGTGTCCACTTGCCCTGGCCGGCAAGGGCCGGCAGGGTGGACGCCATCTGCGTGTTCAGCACCGCCAGCGCCTTCCAGTCCGCCGCGGCCGCCGCGGCCGCGACCTGCTGCGCCAGGCGCAGCAGTTCTTGTTCCCTAGCCATGCTTGGCCTGCACGCCGAGCCATCCCTGCCTGATGGTCGTCAGCAGGCCGACCACCTCGTCGACGATGGCCGGATCGAGGTCGATGCCGGCACGGTACAGTCGCGCCGCGCAGTAGTCGTACAGGCGGCCCAGGTTGGCGACCACTTCGCCGCCGTTGTCGAAATCCAGCGAGCTGGACAGGCCGTTGATGATTTGCGTGCACTTGTCCAGGCTGGTTGCCTTCTGCTCGTAGCGCCGCCCGGCGATATGGCCGCGGGCGCGGGCAAGCTCTTCGAGCAGGCCGTCGGTCAGCACCAGTACCAGCTCGATCGGCGAGGCACGCGCTGTCTGCGCATCCAGATTGGTGGAGTGGTATTCGCCATAGGCGTCGAGATTCATCATGTTGTGGTCACCATTGAATTTTTGACGCGCTGTCAATCGTCCTTCGAGAACATGGCGTCGAACATAGAGGTAGTGCTATCCATCTGCGCCTGCAGCGTCTGCAGCGTCGTGAACTGGTTCAGATAGCGGACGTAAGCCGTTTCATACTGCTTGTCGAGGGTAGCCTGGCGCTCGAGCAGCGAGTCCTGCAATTGCGCATTGACATCGCGACGTTTCGAGATCTGGCCGGCGGTCGTGTCGGTCCAGCCGCCCAGCAGCTTGTCCAGGTCGCCCAGCACGCCGCTTGGCGAGTTCAGGGTGTTGTTGCCCATGAGCGTGTCGAGCGCGCCCGGGTTCGCCGCCAGCGTCTTGGTCAAGCGGCCCGCATCCAGCGACAGCGTGCCGTCGCGATTGCCCGTGATGCCGAAATTGGCGAGCGACATGCCGCCGGATGCCTGGCGCAGCACGGCCTGCATGCGGGTACGCAGCGCCTGGATGCCGGCGTCGGCGTGGAAGACGCCGGCCGACGTGCCGTCGCTCACGCTGCCCGCGTCAGTCAGCGTTTTCAGTGTGCCGATGAGCTTGTTCCAGCCGTCGACGAATCCCTGCAGGTTGGCCGTGGTGGCGCTCGTGTCGGTGCCGACCGTCAGGGTGACGGGGTTTTCGCCCACGGACTGCGCCTTGGTGAAGGTCATCGACACGCCGTCGATCACGTTGTACGTGTTCGACGCCTGCTGGATCTTGGTGCCGGTGGCCTTGTCGCCCAGGTAGACGATGGCATCCTTGGCCACCACAAGGTCCTTGCGGTTGCCGGGCGTGGCCAGCGAGGTTTGCAGCGCGCCCGGGGGCAGCCCGCTGCCGTCGAGCGATACCGTGTTGGCGGCACCCGTTTCCGACGATGCCAGCACGAGCTGCTGCACGCCGCCGATCGTCATCGTCGATGCCGTCACTTTCGACGTGTTGCCGGCGGCGGAATTGATGGCCGTGGCCAGTTCCTTGATCGACAGCACGCCATCGCCGCTCGAATCGGCCTGGGTCAGGTCGACCGCGAAGGTCGTCAGGCCCACGTTGACGTTGATCGTGCCCGTTTCGCTCATGGGCGTCGTGTCGGAGATATTGCTGTACTGCGCCTGGTTGGCGGTGGCCAGTTGCTCGACATAGAACGAATAATTACCCGCGGTCGCCGACATGCCGGCCGTGGCCGTACCGACCGTCGAGCTGAACGTGGCCGACGTGGCCACCACGGTCTTTTTCGACGACATCGACGACATCGTGTTCTCAAACGTCGACATGGCCGACCGCAGCGACGCCAGGCCCTTGTCGGTGGCCGTTGCGACGTCGTTCTGGGTTGTCAGGATGGACTGGCGTGCCTGGATGGAGATCGTGGCCAGCTGCGTGGCGGTGCTTTTCGGATCGTAGGTGGGTGCGGTCGTTGCCATTTTGGTGCTCCGAGGAAATATATTAAGAGTGTACCTTGGGGAAGGGCGACAAAAGGCCGTTCCCGATGAAATTTATTTCCGTACGGATCTATTTGCGATTATTTTTGGGAACGAAGCCACACTTGCGTTGCCAGGTCATCATGCACTTTACGTTCCTGCACTGCGCCCTTGCTGGCCAGCGCCTTCTCGTTCTTCTCCAGCACCTGGCCCAGGACTTCGCATTTCACGTAAGCCTGGTTCAGCGCGCGCTGCGAGACGGCCATGTCGGCCTCATGCATGGTGAGGTCGAGCCGGTGGCTGTCCGCCATGGCCAGCACGGCCTGCTTGTAGTTGCCGCAGTTGGCGGCCAGCGCGAGCGGCAGGCTGCCGGAGGCACCGCTGGCGACGGCGAGGCTGTGCAGGCGCTCGAGGTTTTTCTTGTAGCGCTCCGCGGTGGCGGTCTTCTCGGCCTGCGCGGCCTGCAGCTTTTCCAGCTGGGTATTGCGCAGCGCAACCAGCGAAGTGAGGTTCTGGATCAGCAGACGGTCGGTCATTTCATCAGCCTTTCAAGTCCTTCGACGCAACCGGTGTAGGGTGCGTCTTCCTTGGTGCCCTGGCACAGGAAGTGTTCGATATGCGGGTTCAGCTGCACGGCGCGGTCGGTGACGGGGTCGGCGCCCGGCACATAGGCGCCCAGCGGGATCAGGTCGCGCACGCGGTCATGCTTGGCCATGGCCGCCTTCAGCGCGCGTGCCGCCAGCATGTGCTCCTGGCTGATGATGCCGTTCATGCAACGGCTAATCGACTGACCCACGTCGATCGCCGGGTAGTGGCCGCGTTCGGCCAGCGCACGCGTCAGCACGATGTGGCCATCCAGGATCGCGCGCGCCGTGTCGACGATCGGGTCCTGCTGGTCATCGCCCTCGGCCAGTACCGTGTAGATGGCGCTCATCGAACCATTCTCGTGTTCGCCATTGCCGGCCGATTCCACCAGCTGCGGCAGGTTCGAGAATACCGAGGGCGGATAACCCTTGGTGGCCGGCGGTTCACCCAGCGCGAGGGCCACTTCGCGCAGCGCCATCGCATAGCGGGTCAGCGAATCGACCAGCAGCAGCACGTTCTTGCCCTGGTCGCGGTAATGCGCCGCGATCGTATGGCACAGCTCGGTCGCCATCACGCGCATCATCGGCGATTCGTCCGCCGGCGCGATCACCAGCACGGCTTTCTTCAAGCCTTCGGCGCCCAGCGACAGGTCGATGAACTCGCGCACTTCACGCGAACGTTCGCCGATCAGGCCGACCACCACCACGTCGGCCACGGTCTGGCGCGTCATGATGCCCAGCAGCACGGATTTACCGACGCCGGAACCGGCCATCAGCCCCACGCGCTGGCCCTTGCCCAGCGTGAGCATGGAATTGATCGCGCGCACGCCTACGTCCAGCGGTTCGTGCACGGGTTTCTTGCGCAGCGGGTTGACGCGCGGCGGATGCATGTCGAGCTCGTGCTCGCCCGTCAGCCTGCCCTTGCCGTCGATCGGCTCGCCCAGGCCATTGACCATGCGGCCCAGCCAGCTGTTGCCGATCTTCAGCGTGGCCTTTTCCTGCTGGGGCAGCACGCGGGCGCCCGTCTGCAGGCCGATGGCCTTCTTGAAAGGCATCAGGTACGACACCTTGTCGCGAAAGCCGACCACCTGGGCATCGAGCCACTGGCCGTCGACGGTTTCAATGCGGGCGCGCTGGCCCGTGTGCAACGGGCAGCCGACCGCTTCGAGCAGCAGGCCGGAGGCACCGACCAGCCGGCCCGTGGGCGTGGCCATCGGTACGGCATCCAGTTCCAGCTTGCGCAGCGCGTCTGCAATCATTCTTCGGTCTCGTCTTCATCGCCGCTGTCGGCGGCCTGCAACTGTTTGTCCACCTGGTCCATCACGGCGGCCAGGCGCTGCGTACAACCGGCATCCACTTCGTTGTCGCCGGCGCGGATGCGGCATTCGCCCGCATCGAGGCTGGCATCGGCAATCAGGTTCCAGCGCTTGGCGCGCTTCGGATCCAGTTCCGACACCCGCTTCATTTCTTCGGGGTTCAGGTACACATCGATGTCGTCGCGCGTGGCCGGCATCGACGCCAGCGTTTCATCGACCAGCGCCATGATCTGCACCGGCTGCAGCGCCAGCTCGGCGCGGATCACCGACCGGGCCACCTTGGCCACCAGGTCCACCACTTCCTTGCGCTGCGCAGCGCGGTAGTCGCTGCGCAGTTTCTTCAGGCTTTTCAGCATCGCGTCGACGGGGCGGGCAAGCTCGTCGAGCGCCACCGCGGTCTCGGCGCGGCCTTCGTCGCGCCCCTGGGCGATGCCCTGCACGCGGCCGGCTTCGAAGCCTTCTTCCTGGCCGCGCTGCAGGCCGATCTCGTAGCCGTCGCGCTGGCCCTGCTCGAATCCCTCGCTGATCGATGCCTGCCAGGCGGCGGCATCGGGCGTTGCCGAGCCGTCACCGCGCGCCGCGGGCGGCGTGTGGTGCGACAGGGGCGGGAACCGGTAAGGGCGGAATTGCTTCATTCGACCACCGTTTCCGCGAACAGCTGCACCTCCACTTCGCCGGCATCGGCCAGGGCCTTGACGGTGGCCATGATTTCCGAGCGGGCCGCCTCGATGCGCGACATCGGCACGGGGCCGGCGCGGCGCATCATGTCCTCGAATGCCTGCGCCTGGCGCTTCGGCATCGTCTTCAGCACGGCGTTAAGGATCGACGGCTCGGCGCCTTTCAGCGCGATCGACCATTGCTCCAGCGGCACTTCCTCGATCAGGCGCGACAGCACGGCTTCGGTCTGCGTGGCCAGGATCAGGAAGTCGTACATCGACAGTTCGATCTGTTCCACGATCGACGGGTCATGCGCACGCAGCAGTTCCACGACCTGGGCACGGTTGCCCGGCAGGCGGTTGAGGATCTCGGCAACCTGCTTGACACCTTCGATGCTCGTGCTCTGCATGTCGAACGACCCCAGGCAGCGGTCCACCAGCTCGTCGAGCTCGGCCAGCAGGTCGCGGTCGATCTCGTCCAGGCGGGCCAGCGACAGCAGCACCAGGTCGCGGCCTTCCATCGGCAGGCCGTCGACGATCTGGCCAGCCAGCGCCGGCGGCAGGAAGGACAGGAACACGGCCTGGATACGTACGTGCTCGTTGGCGATGTAATCGGCCAGCCATTTCGGCGACGCCCACTGCAGGCGGGCCATCTTCGGGCGCAGTTCATCGCCGTAGATGTTGTTGAGCACGGTGTTGGCGATGTCGCCGCCCAGCGCCAGGTCCAGCGAGCGCTTCAGGTACTGGCGCGACGCGCCGTGCACGCCGGACTGCTGGCGGTAGTCGTCGAAGAAGGTCTGGATCGCGCCTTTCACGGCTTCGACCTTGATGCCGCTCATCCGGGACATGACTTGCGTGACTTCCAGCAGTTCCTCGCGGGACAGGCAACGCAGCACGGCCGCCGCCTGTTCCTCGCCGATCGACAGCAGCACGATGGCGGCCTGTTCGACGGGGGAGAGGGTCGCACCTTCGATCGGTGCCAGATCGTTCAGATTCGCGTTCATGTTATTGAGCTCGGCCATTTTTCTGCATCCACTGTTTGACGACTTCCGCAACACGCTCCGGCTCTTTCTCGGCCAGAACCTTCAGGTGATCGACCATCACATCGACCGGCGAACCGGCGGGCGGCAGATCATAGTTTTCCAGCAGCGGCTGGACGGCGATGCCACCAGCCTGGGCTACGGGAATCACCGCGCCGCCTGCCACGTCGGCGCTGGTACCAGCCAGTGCGGCCGGGGTACCGGCTGCCGGCAGTGCCTCCACGGTGCCCGGCAGGGCGGCGGCGTCGTTACGGCGGTCGCTGCCGCTGCGGGTGCCGATGACGGCCGGCACCGGTGCTGCCGGGGCCAGGCTGTTCGTCAGCAGCTTCAGCAGCGGACGCAGGATCAGGAAATAACCCAGCAGTGCGGCCAGCGCGTAGCTGATCCAGCCGCCGATGTCGACGATGTTGTCGCGCTCTTCCCACCACTGCACCGGTGCTGCCTTGGCCGGGAAGCGCATGGCGGACACCACCAGCGAATCGCCGCGTTCCTCGTTGATGCCCAGGCCGTTGCGCAGCACCTTGTCGATGTTGGCCAGTTCGGCAGCGCTCCAGCCCGCTTTCGGGTCGGCGGCGGCGGACTGGGCCAGCACGATCGCCACATTCTGGCGCTCCAGGCGGCCACGGGCACGCTTCGTTTGAACGATACTGCGATCGTAAGCATACTGGCGCGTGGTTGCATTCTTGCGTGCCGTGCCGTCCGGCATCTGGCCCGGTACGGCGGCGGGGGCGGCACCTTCCGCACCCGGTGCGGCTTCCGCGGCTTCGGCCGGCGGGCGGTTCGACAGCGTGCCCGGCACACCCATCGCCATGCGGTTGCGGTCCTGCTCTTCGCGCATTGCTTCGCTGGTGACTTTCGGTGCTTCGCCAAACTTCTCGACGGTTTCCTCGACCTTGTCGTTGTCGACCGAGGCGGTGACGCTGACCTTGAAGTTGTCGTCGCCAACGATCGGACCCAGCAGGCCGCGGATGTTGTTCTTGATGCCGTCCTGGATGTGCTTCTGGCCTTCGTTGCCGGCGGCATTCGCGTCGAAGCCATCGGTCAGGTCGACACGCGAGCTCAGCAGGTTACCGGCCTGGTCCACCAGGCTGACGCGGGTCGGGTCCAGGCTGGCGACCGAGCCGGATACCATGTTGACGACGGCGGCGATGTGTTCCGGCGTCAGGGTGCGGCCCGGCTTCAGGCCGATCACGACGGCGGCGGACGACTTTTCACCATCCGACGACACGAACGACGTCGACTTGGCGATCGACAGGTGCACCCGTGCCGACGCGATCGCGTCCAGCGTCATGATGCTCTGCGACAGTTCGCCTTCCAGGCCGCGGCGGAAACGCACGTCCTGCACGAACTGCGACACGCCCAGCGGATCGTTCTTGTCCATCAGTTCAAGGCCGGCCGGCAGCTGCGCGGTGACGCCTTTTGACGCCAGCAGCATGCGCACCTTGCCCAGTTCCGATTCCGGTACCAGCACCTGGCCGCTGTCGGGGTGGACGCGGTACGGGATCTGTTCGGCATCGAGCACGGTCATCATGTCGGCCGCGACGACTTTTTCGCGGGCGCCGAACACGGCCTTGTAGCCGGACTGGTCCTTCCACAGGAACATCAGCACGATGGCGGTCACGCCGACAGCCAGCATCAGCATCGGGTACAGGTTCTTGACGAGGGCCGGGGGCATGGCAGCGGCGCCATTGCCACGCAGGCGCCCAAAAGCGGACTTGAGGGTGTTGATCACGTCGGGACTTTCGCGGTGAAGGGTGGTGCGGAGAAAAGTGCTGCCGGAAACGGCGGACTACAGCGTGCCAATCAGAGTGGCAGCTTGATGAGCTCGTCGACAGCGCCCATCACTTTGTTGCGAACCTGCATCAGCATCGAGAACGAGAGGCTGGCTTCCTGGCTGGCCATCATGGCACCCACCAGGTCGTCGCTGCGGCCGGCGTCGACATCGGCCATTTTTTCACCCGCAGCCTTGTCGGCCGCGTTCACGCTGGAGACAGCGCTCATCATTGCCTGGGCGAACGAGCCACCGGCTTGCCCGGCGTCGTGGCCGGATTGTGCGCCGAACTGCATGGCGGGTGCGATCGCGCCCGCTTGTCCGGCGAGGTCGGAGGCGGCGTTCGTGAGTGCCGCGAGGTCCGCCTTGATCATGCCGCCGATATCATTTGCCATAAGCCATCTCCATTGAATACAACGTTGAACTTCGTCCAGCTACCGGTTGCAAGCTTGTCACCGCATTACTTCGGATCAATTAAACTTGCTGCCGACTTGCTTGTAGGTATCGGTCGCCAGCGCCGCAACTTGATACTCACAAAGAAAAACTTCCGATTTTTCGTGCACCGCATTCGCGGTTGAAAAAGCATGGCCGTATTAATTGGGTCACTCGGTCGTTATTGGCCAGGTACGATTGGTTGCGCTGCGTTGTTTCTCAGGTAAGAAACTTGAAATCGTGGCAAAACTCTTTAAAAATCATGCACTAAGCGCCAATCCAAAGAATGCTGGTTAATTGCTGAGTAGCAGCATTCATTGACGCCCGACAGATAGAAGCTTACCGCGTGGCAACAACACTGTAAAGAGGCGATTTCAATCGTGCGCGGTATTGTTGCATGGCAATACGCAAGGAATTCGGTTATGCTTCGGGGCCTGTACCGTACCCGCGCAGGCTTTGTGGCCATTTGCGCTACGATGTGGACGTGCAGAGGGAAAAAATAAAACCATGACCACGCTAACCACCACCGCACCGCACCAGGTACTCGATCCGAGTTTGCTGGGCCGCCCGGTCCACCGGTTGCCGCAGTTCGCCGCCCAGTTGCGCGATGACCTCATCGCCGCGCTGCGCCACCCCGCGAGCCGGCGCTACTGGGGCGGTACCGAGGTCGAGCACGTGGGCTTCTCGCAGCTCACGGGCAGCGAGCCGCGCATGCGCTGGCAGTACTTTGCGGCGGGTGAGGGCGTCATCGCGTTCGCGATCGAACGCCCCGTCCTGCTGTCGGCACTGGACCAGCGCTACGGCGCAGGCAAGGGTGCCACACCGGCCCCGGATGCCACGCAGGTGCGCGTGACCGCCACCGAGGAACGACTTGGTGTTGCGCTCGGACAACAGTTATCCCATGTGGTGGCTTCCCGTATCGCCGCTGGCGTGCCGGGCGGCCCGCCCCTGGTCGCGCCGCTGCCACCGGCCGCGCCCGCCGCCGGCGGCCAGCCCGGCAAGGGCACGTGGATCGTCACGATGAACGTGCGCGCCGGCGATCTCGCAGGCAAGGTATGGTTTGCACTGGATAAGCATTTGATATCCGACGTGCTGCATGGCCTGGTGCCCCAGCGAGAGTCGGGGCGCGGCGCGGCCGGGCAGGCGAAAAAGCCCGCGGCACCGCTGGCACAGCGGCTGCAGGTGACGCTGGCCGGGCAGCTCGTCAGCAAGGAAGTCACGCTGGGCGCGCTGTTCGACCTGCGGATCGGCGACGTGATTCCGGTCAGCCTGGACAGGGCCGACGTGATGCTCGAGGACTCGCGGCTGTACACGGCCGCGGTCACGGAGCACAAGGGAAAATTGTGCCTGACCTCTTTTGAAGACAGTGAATGACCATGATGAACGAGAACGGCAACAACGACGCATTGCTCGATGACACCGAAGAGATGATCATCGAGCCGGTGGCCGGCGAGCTGGCCGGCGACTTCACCCAGGCGCCGCGCGCCCCGCGCCGCGACCTGCCGCAGATGATGCGCAAGATCCCCGTGACGCTGACCCTGGAAGTGGGATCGGCACGGATTTCGCTGCAAGACCTGATGAACATCGGCCCGGACAGCGTGGTGGAGCTCGACGCGCTGGCCGGCGAGCCGCTGGTCATCAAGGTCAACGGCACCGCGATCGGCCGGGCCGAGGTGGTGGTGGCGGGCGAGAACTATGGCTTGAAAGTGATCGACCTGGACGGGCTCAATCTCGACATGATGACCTCATGATGCGCGACGGCGCGACAGCGGCCGGCACCTTCCCGACGCAGCCGCGCCGGCCGTTCGCAAGCAGGGTTGCACCGGGGGCGGCGCTGTTCGCCGTGGCCCTCGTGCTGCCCGCACTGGGATTCGCGCAGGAGGCGGCCGATACGCCGGACCTGCTGGCCGGCGTGGTGCCCGGCGCCCGCACCGACCTGTCGGTGAAGATGCAGATCCTCGTCGTCATGACCCTGCTGGGCCTGCTGCCCGTCATGGTCATGATGATGACGAGCTTTACCCGCTTCGTCATCGTGCTGTCGCTGCTGCGGTCCGCGCTGGGCTTGCAGCAGGGCTTGCCGAACCGGATCATCACGGGCATCGCGCTGATCCTGACCCTGCTGGTCATGAAGCCGATCGGCGACCAGGTCTGGCGCGATGCGTTCGTGCCCTATGACCAGGACCGTATCGGCCTGCAGGATGCGCTGCGTATTGCCGAGCAGCCCGTGTCCCGCTTCATGCTGGCCCAGACCAGCAAGGCCGCGCTGCGGCAGATCGCCACGCTGGCCGGCGAGCAGAACGTGAAAAACCCCATGCAGCACGGCTTCCCGGTGAAGCTGGCGGCGTTCGTGCTTTCCGAGCTGAAGACGGCGTTCCAGATCGGCTGCATGCTGTTCATTCCGTTCCTCATCATCGACCTGGTCGTGTCGTCGGTGCTGATGGCGATGGGCATGATGATGCTGTCGCCACTGGTGATCTCGCTGCCGTTCAAGCTGCTGCTGTTCGTGCTGGTCGATGGCTGGACACTGACCGTGAACACGCTGGTCACCAGTATCCAGGCGTATTAGGTATTCGACAGGACAAGCCATGCTGACTCCCGACGTGGCCGTCGACCTGGTGGTCGAGGCCCTGAACATCACGATGGTGCTGGTCCTCGTACTGGTGGTGCCCGGGCTCGCCGCGGGCCTCGTGGTGGCGCTGTTCCAGGCCGCCACGCAGATCAACGAGCAGACGCTGTCGTTCCTGCCCAAGCTGCTCATCACGCTGCTGGCGATCATCGTCACGGGGCGCTGGATGGCCGGCTACCTGATGGACTATTGCGTGTCGATCTTCACCCGCGCAGCCACGCTGGTCGGCTGACCCGCCAGGATGGAACAGGTCCTCGCCAACCTGCTGCCCATGCTGAACGCGCTGTGGTGGCCCTTCGTGCGTTCGATGGCGCTGCTGTCGGCGGCCCCGGTGCTGGGCGAGGCGATGGTGCCGGTGACGATCCGCGTGCTCCTGTCGGTGACGCTTGCCGTGATGATGCTGCCGGTGACCGGCAAGGCGCAGATCGTGGAAGACCCGTTCACGCTGGCGATGGTGGCCGCCACGCTCGAGCAGGCGATCATCGGCTTCGTGCTGGGGCTGGCTTTTTACTTCGCCATGGCCGCGATCAGCGTGCTGGGCTTTGTCGTCTCCTCGCAGGTCGGGTTCTCGATGGCGGTGATGAACGATCCGCTGAACGGTTCGTCGTCCGACGTGGTGTCCACGCTGCTGTCCATGCTGTCGATCATTGTCTTCTTTGCCATCGACGGCCACCTCGTCATCATCAGCGTGATCGGCGCCAGCTTCAAGGCCTGGCCGCCGGGTGCCGGCTACGGGCCGCTGCTGTTGCAGACGGTGGCGTGGAACGTGGCGTGGGTCTTCTCGGCGGCGATGCTGCTGGCGATCCCGGTGGTGTTCGCCACCGTCGTCGTGCAGATCGGCTTCGGCTTCCTGAACCGCGTGGCGCCGTCGCTGAACCTGTTTTCGCTGGGCTTTTCGGTGATCACGATTTTCGGCCTGCTGATGCTGGGCCAGGTGGTGCGCTTCATTCCCGACCATTACACGCGAATGACGAGCCAGGTGCTGGAAATGATCCGGCAGCAGATGACGGCGGAGGAGGCCAGGCGCAATGGCTGACACTGGCGACAAGACCGAGAAGGCCTCACAGCAGAAGCTGAAGAAGGCGCGCGATGAAGGGCAGGTCACCCGCTCGAAGGATCTCGCCACGGCGATCGGCATCCTCGTCAGCCTGCGCCTGTTCGTGTACCTGCTGCCCGATTACCTGGAACACTTCCGCACGATCTTCGCGGCCAGCTTCATCCAGATGGAAGGCGGCGACGTGCTGATGAACGCCATGTCCGACGTGTTCTACGAGGCCAGCATCCTGCTGGTCAAGATGGTGGCGCCGCTGTTCGTCGTGCCGCTGTTCATCGTGCTGTCCTCGATGCTGCCGGGCGGCTGGCTCTTCAGCACGAAGAACCTGATGCCGAAGTTTTCAAAGATGAATCCCGTGTCGAACCTGGGGCGGATGTTCAAGGGCAAGGCCCTATTCGAACTGGGGGTGTCGGTCGTCAAGGTGTCCGTCCTGATCGCCGTGCTCGTGCACATGTCCCGCTCCACGCTGAACCAGTACACGCAGCTGCAGGCGCTGCCCCTGCAGAACGCGATGGCCGATGGCGCGGCGCTGATGCTCGATGGCGTGATGTCGCTGGTGGTGATCTTCGTGCTGTTCGCCGTGATCGACGTGCCGGCGCAGGCATTCTTCTTCGCCAAGAACCAGCGCATGAGCAAGCAGGACCTGAAGGAAGAGCACAAGAGCAGCGAGGGCCGGCCCGAGGTGAAGGGCCGCATCCGCCAGCTGCAGCGGGCCATGTCGCAGCGCGCGGCGCGCAAGACGGTGCCCACGGCGGACGTGGTCGTGGTCAACCCGGAGCACTACGCGGTGGCGCTCAAGTACGACCACGCGCGCGCCGAGGCGCCGTTCGTGGTGGCCAAGGGCGTCGACGAACTGGCCCAGTACATCCGCCTGATCGCCGAGGAGCACGATATCGAGGTGCTGCGTTTGGCCCCGCTGGCCCGCGCCATCTACAATACCGCACAGGTCAACCAGCAGATTCCCGTGCCGCTGTACCAGGCGGTATCGCAGGTGCTGCATTACGTGTTCCAGATGAAGGCGTTCCGCGCAGGCGGCCAGCAGGCCCGCCCCGCGTTCCCCGACCGGATCGAGGTACCAACATCGATGAGTGAGGCTTCCAACCCATGAATTTCCTGAACTCCCTGGTGGTCGAACTGCGCCGCCACAAGTTCGCCACGCCGCTGTTCGTGATGTCCATCCTCGCGATGATCATCCTGCCGCTGCCGCCGATCCTGCTGGACGTGCTGTTCACGTTCAACATCGTGCTGTCGCTGATCGTGATCCTCGTGTCGGTGCAGGCCAAGCGCCCGCTGGACTTTTCCGTCTTCCCCACCGTGATCCTGACGACCACGATGCTGAGGCTGACGCTGAACGTGGCGTCGACCCGCGTCGTGCTGCTGCACGGCCACGAAGGCACGCATGCGGCGGGCGCGGTGGTCGAGGCGTTCGGCAACGTCGTCATTGGCGGCAATTTCGTCGTCGGCCTCGTGGTGTTCGTGATCCTCATGATCATCAACTTCGCCGTCGTCACCAAGGGCGCCGAGCGCATCGCCGAAGTGTCGGCGCGCTTCACGCTCGATGCGCTGCCCGGCAAGCAGATGGCGATCGACGCCGACCTGAACGCGGGCCTGATCAACCAGGACAAGGCCCAGCTGCGCCGCAAGGAAGTGGCGATGGAAGCGGATTTCTACGGCGCGATGGACGGCGCCTCGAAATTCGTGCGCGGCGATGCGATCGCCTCGATCCTGATCCTCATCATCAACCTGGTCGGCGGCGTGGCGATCGGCTCGATCATGCAGGGCATGAGCTTTGGCGACGCATTCCGCCAGTTCGCGCTGCTGACGATCGGCGACGGCCTCGTGGCCCAGATCCCGGCCCTGCTGCTGTCGGCCGCGGCGGCGATTATCGTCACCCGCGTGTCCGATGCGGGCGACTTCGAGGAAGAAGTCGGCACGCAGCTGCTGGCCAATCCAAGCGTGCTGTACTCGGCCGCCGGCCTGATGGTGATCATGGGCCTGGTGCCGGGCATGCCCTGGCTGCCGTTCCTGTCGTTCGGCGGCGCGCTGGCCTATGTCGGCTGGCGCATGCAGCAGCGCGCCGTGGCGGCGCCCGACACGAAGCAGCTCGAAGCCATCGAAGCCGTGCTGCGCGAGGAAAAGACGCCGGAGCTGGAATGGCAAAACCTGCCGGTGGTGCACCCGCTGCAGGTGCTGCTGGGTTACAAGCTCGTCGGCCTGGTCGACAAGGCGGCCGGCGAGGTGCTGACGAAGCGCGTGCGCGGCGTGCGGCAAAGCCTGTCCGAGGCGATGGGCCTGGTGCTGCCGCCGATCGGCGTGCGCGACGACCTGGGCTTGAAGCCTTCGCAATATTCCGTGGTGCTGGGCGGCGCCGTGATCGCCCAGGCGGAAGTGTTCCCGGACCGGCTGATGGCGATTCCATCGCCGAACCTGTATGGCCAGATCGACGGCATTCCCGGCGTGGAACCGGCCTATGGCATGCCGGTCGTGTGGATCGATCCGGGCGACAAGGCGCAGGCGCTGGGGCTGGGCTACCAGGTAGTCGAAGCGCCCAGCGCGATCGCCACGCACCTGTCGAAACTGATCCGCGAATACCTGCCGGAGCTGTTCCGGCACGATGACGTTGGCGCCGTCATCGAACGCCTGACCGCATTGGCGCCGAAGCTGGGTTCCGCGCTGGACAAGGCGATGACGCACACGCAACTGCTGCGCGTGTTCCGCGTGCTGCTGGCCGAGAACGTGTCGCTGAAGGATATCGTGCCGATAGCCACCACGTTGCTGGACAGTGCGGAAACCACCAAGGACCCGATCCTGCTGGCGGCCGAGGTGCGCTGCGCGCTGCGCCGCCAGATCGTGGCCGCCCTGTTCGGGCAACGCAAGGAGATGCTCGCCTTTAACCTGGGCGGCGAGCTGGAAAACATGCTGCTGGGTTCGCTGAACCAGGCCCGCCAGTCGGGCAAGGTGGTGCTCGACAATTACCCGATCGACCCGCACCTGCTGGCGCAGTTGCAGGTCAACATGCCGGTCGCGCGAGAACAGATGAAACAACAGGGCACGCCGCCGTTGCTGCTGGTCCTGCCCCAGATCCGGCCGCTGCTGGCGCGCTACGCCAGGCTGTTCGCCCCCGGGCTGCATGTGCTGTCCTACAACGAAGTTCCGGAAAACCGCGAAGTCTCCATCATCGGCACGGTGGGGTGACGTGGAGAAAACCGGGGACGTACCCTGGTTTCCAGGAAACTAGTTGCCTGAAAAATGGGATACGCCGGATCGCCGGACTGCCCATTTTTCGGGCAACTTTCAGCGGGCGGGCTCGTGGAAGCGTTCGCCGGCCGGTGATGGTTGCGACAGCAGCACGGCCACGTCGGCCATCGTCTTGAACACGGGTGCCGTGAGCAGCGCAACCCCCATGCGGTCAGGCTGCGCGAGGCCCGGCGCCGGCAGCTGCCGCATGAGCCGCACGCGCAGGATACGCACGCTGCACCGGGCCGCGATCGCACCGATTTCCGGCAGCAGGGCGCGGATGTACTGCATGGCGCCGGCCTGCGCCGCGCCAATTTCCAGCACGAAGCCGCCTTCTGCCGGCTCCATCTGCAATACGACCTTGCCCAGGTCCGGCAAGTGTATTTCCAGCCGCAGCGCAACGCGCGCGTGCTGGTGCGACGGGCCATCGTCTTCATCCGGGTTGCGCGTGACGACCCGCAGAACGAGCTTCTCGCCACCCCATGCATAGACAGCGAAGCGCCATGCGTCGAGTTCCGAAATCAGCTGCTGCGGCAGGCGGCCCTCGCGCAATACCTGTGGTGCCGCGTCGGACTGGAACAGGCTGGCGGGCACGTGCCGGCCGCGCGACTGGGCCGCCAGCGCGGCGCGCTGTTCGCCATAGGTGCGGATCATCGCCATCCATGAAGCGGCGAGCGCCGAAGGGTCCTGCGCATGCCAGACCATCTGGCGCGACATGAACAGCTGGTTCGGCTGCATCGACACGGCGTCGGCAAGCATTGCTTCGGCCGCCAGCGTGCGAGCCAGCGCAGCAGGCATGGCGGCCGGCCTGCCTTCGATCGCTTCGAGCAGCGCAACGGCGGCAGGCGTGGCGCCCGGGATACCCGGGTCGAACGTCGCTTGCGCGGGACCGGCGGGCGACTGCGCCGCCTGAAACGGCGGCGGCTGCTGGCCCGGCCTTTCGCGGGCTATCCGGTCATGAATCGTCAGCGTCGCGCTGGAAGGGATTACTCGGTCGATGGCCATGGCACCAGCTTATCATGAACAAAAAAAAGCCAACCGTGGTCGGTTGGCCCTGGGCGTTGCCGGCTTCCGTGTCCGGACCCGGTGCGGGTATTGCGGATTACTGCAGCAGGGACATGACCAGCGAGGACTGGCTGTTCGACTGCTTCAGCATCGCGGTGCCGGCTTGCAGCAGCATCTGGTTCGAGGTCATCGAGGCCGATTCCGTGGCGAAGTCGACGTCCATGATGCGACCGGCAGCGGCCTTGGTGTTCGTCGAGATGTTCGACAGGTTGCTGTTGACGTGGTCCAGGCGGTTCGACACGGCACCGATCTTCGAGCGCAGGGCGGAGACGGAATCGATCGCGGTGGCCAGCTTCGAGATGGTGGCGTTGGCCGAGGCGGTCAGTTCAGTACCAACGCCGCCAGGCGCGACATTGTCGGCGCTGAAGCGGGTGGAGATGCTGCCGATACCCGAGGTGGCATCCGTGGCGGTACCCAGTTCGGTGGTGAAATCGGCGTCCAGCTTTTCGGCCGAATCGGCACCGATCTGGAAGGAGATGGCCGCATTCAGCTTGCCACCGGTCGTCTTGAACAGTTCCGTGCCGCCGAACTTGGTGTTGCCGAAGATGTTCGTCAGCTCATCGGCCAGCGAGTCATACTCGCCCTGCATCGCGGTCTTGTCGGCGGCGGTCGAGGAGCCGTCGGCGGCCTGGGTTGCCAAGTCTTTCATGCGGTTCAGGATATTGGTCGTCTGGTCCAGCGCACCGTCGGCGGTCTGCAGCATGGAAATCGAGTTTTGCGTGTTGCGCATGGCGACCTGCATGCCACTGGTCTGCGTCTTCAGGCGGGTAGCGATCTGCAGGCCGGCCGCGTCGTCCATTGCCGAGTTGATACGATAGCCGGTCGACAGGCGGGTCATCGACGTCGACAGGGTCGACTGGGTGCGCGACAGCGAATTTTGTGCGGACAGGGCAGCGTTGTTGGTGTGAAGGCTCAGCATGACGATTACTCCGGTGCGGTTGGTTAGTTGTGGGCAGTTTCCTGCGCGCTTACTAGTACAAGACGACCGTTCTGCCCATTACATTAAATTCCGCATGGAAATTTATTTGAATTTTCTCGATGCCGGAAATTCTTGTCGTGGAAATGCAAAAAGCCAACCGGGTCCGGTTGGCTTTCTTGCTTGCCTGCCAGCACGTCGTGGTCGGCCAGCGGATCGAAGATTACTCCAGCACGTGGATTACTGCAGCAGGGACATGACCAGCGAGGACTGGCTGTTCGACTGCTTCAGCATCGCGGTGCCGGCTTGCAGCAGCATCTGGTTCGAGGTCATCGAAGCCGATTCGGTCGCGAAGTCGACGTCCATGATGCGACCGGCAGCGGCCTTCGTGTTCGTCGAGATGTTCGACAGGTTGCTGTTGACGTGGTCCAGGCGGTTCGACACGGCACCGATCTTCGAGCGCAGGGCGGAAACGGAATCGATCGCGGTGGCCAGCTTCGAGATCGTGGCGTTGGCCGAGGCGGTCAGTTCAGTACCAACGGCGCCAGGGGCGACATTGTTGGCGCTGAAGCGGGTGGAGACGCTGCCGATACCCGAGGTGGCATCCGTGGCGGTACCCAGTTCGGTGGTGAAATCGGCGTCCAGCTTTTCGGCCGAATCGGCACCGATCTGGAAGGAAATGGCCGCATTCAGCTTGCCACCGGTCGTCTTGAACAGTTCCGTGCCGCCGAACTTGGTGTTGCCGAAGATGTTCGTCAGCTCATCGGCCAGCGAGTCATATTCGCCTTGCATCGCGGTCTTGTCGGCGGCGGTCGAGGAGCCGTCGGCGGCCTGGGTTGCCAGATCCTTCATGCGGTTCAGGATATTGGTCGTCTGATCCAGCGCACCGTCGGCGGTCTGCAGCATGGAAATCGAGTTTTGCGTGTTGCGCATGGCGACCTGCATGCCGCTGGTCTGCGTCTTCAGGCGGGTGGCGATCTGCAGGCCGGCAGCGTCGTCCATTGCCGAATTGATACGGTAGCCGGTCGACAGGCGGGTCATCGACGTCGACAGGGTGGACTGGGTGCGCGACAGCGAATTTTGTGCGGACAGGGCAGCGTTGTTGGTGTGAAGGCTCAGCATGGCAATTACTCCGTTCGGTTTGTTGTCTGACGCAGGTTTCCTGCGTACTCATGAATACAAGACGACCGGTTTGCCCGATACATTAAATTCCGTGTGGAAATTTTTCGAGATTTTTTTACGCTGCTCGGCGTGACGTCGTGCGGCAGCGCTGGAAGATGCCTGAAATGCAAAAAGCCACCCTGGTCCGGTTGGCTTTTGCTTGGTGGACCGCCATGTGCACGGCGGTCCAGCCGGGGTGAAAACTGCGCGGGATTACTGCAGCAGGGACATGACCAGCGAGGACTGGCTGTTCGACTGCTTCAGCATCGCGGTGCCGGCTTGCAGCAGCATCTGGTTCGAGGTCATCGAAGCCGATTCGGTCGCGAAGTCGACGTCCATGATGCGGCCGGCAGCGGCCTTGGTGTTCGTCGAGATGTTCGACAGGTTGCTGTTGACGTGGTCCAGGCGGTTCGCCACGGCACCGATCTTCGAGCGCAGGGCGGAGACGGAATCGATCGCGGTGGCCAGCTTCGAGATGGTGGCGTTGGCTGCGCCGGTCAGTTCGGTACCAACGCCGCCAGGCGCGACATTGTCGGCGCTGAAACGGGTGGAGATGCTGCCGATACCCGTGGTGGCATCCGTGGCGGTACCCAGTTCGGTGGTGAAATCAGCGTCCAGTTTTTCAGCGGAATCGGCACCGATCTGGAACGAGATCGCCGCATTCAGTTTGCCACCGGTCGTTTTCATCAGCTCCGTGCCGCCGAACTTGGTGTTGCTGAAGATGTTCGTCAGCTCATCGGCCAGCGAGTCATATTCGCCCTGCATCGCGGTCTTGTCGGCGGCGGTCGAGGAGCCGTCGGCGGCTTGGGTTGCCAGGTCCTTCATGCGGTTCAGGATGTTCGACGTCTGGTCCAGCGCGCCGTCGGCGGTCTGCAGCATGGAAATCGAGTTTTGCGTGTTGCGCATGGCAACCTGCATGCCGCTGGTCTGCGTCTTCAGGCGGGTGGCGATCTGCAGGCCGGCAGCGTCGTCCATTGCCGAGTTGATACGGTAGCCGGTCGACAGGCGGGTCATCGACGTCGACAGGGTCGACTGGGTGCGCGACAGCGAGTTTTGTGCAGACAGGGCAGCGTTGTTGGTGTGAAGGCTCAGCATTTCAGTAACTCCGGTGGGGTTGGTTGTCAGAGCACTTTACTGCGCTCTCATGAGTACAAGACGACCGGTTTGCCCGTCACATTAAATTCCGCATGGAAATTGTTTGGGATTTTTTACGCAGACTGGCATGATGCCGCGCAATAGGCCGGAGGATGCCTGAAATGCAAAAGCCAACCTTGTCCGGTTGGCTTTTGCTCATAGGACCGCCAGTGTACGGCGGTCCAGCGGGAGTGCGAATACTGCGCGGGATTACTGCAGCAGGGACATGACCAGCGAGGACTGGCTGTTCGACTGCTTCAGCATCGCGGTGCCGGCCTGCAGCAGCATCTGGTTCGAGGTCATCGAAGCCGATTCGGTCGCGAAGTCGACGTCCATGATGCGACCGGCAGCGGCCTTGGTATTCGTCGAGATGTTCGACAGGTTGCTGTTGACGTGGTCCAGGCGGTTCGACACGGCACCAATCTTCGAGCGCAGGGCGGAGACGGAATCGATCGCGGTGGCCAGCTTCGAGATGGTGGCGTTGGCCGAGGCGGTCAGTTCAGTACCAACGCCGCCAGGCGCGGCGTTGTCGGCGCTGAAACGGGTGGAGATGCTGCCGATACCCGAGGTGGCATCCGTGGCGGTACCCAGTTCGGTGGTGAAATCGGCGTCCAGCTTTTCGGCCGAATCGGCACCGATCTGGAAGGAGATGGCCGCATTCAGCTTGCCACCGGTCGTCTTGAACAGTTCCGTGCCGCCGAACTTGGTGTTGCCGAAGATGTTCGTCAGCTCATCGGCCAGCGAGTCATACTCGCCCTGCATCGCGGTCTTGTCAGCGGCGGTCGAGGAGCCGTCGGCGGCCTGGGTTGCCAGGTCCTTCATGCGGTTCAGGATATTGGTCGTCTGATCCAGCGCACCGTCGGCGGTCTGCAGCATGGAAATCGAGTTTTGCGTGTTGCGCATGGCGACCTGCATGCCGCTGGTCTGCGTCTTCAGGCGGGTGGCGATCTGCAGGCCGGCCGCGTCGTCCATTGCCGAGTTGATACGGTAGCCGGTCGACAGGCGGGTCATCGACGTCGACAGGGTCGACTGGGTGCGCGACAGCGAATTTTGTGCGGACAGGGCAGCGTTGTTGGTGTGAAGGCTCAGCATGGCAATTACTCCGTTCGGTTTGTTGTCTGGTGCAGGTTTTCTGCGTGCTCATGAATACAAGACGACCGGTTTGCCCATCACATTAAATTCCACATGGAAATTTTTCGAGATTTTTTTACGCCGGCCGACGGGAGGTCGCACGATAGCGCGGGAACGATGCCGGAAATGCAAAAAGCCAACCTTGTCCGGTTGGTTTTGCTCATTGGACCGCCATGTGAATGGCGGTCCAGCGGAGGTGCGCGTTATAGCTCTGAATTACTGCGCGGGATTACTGCAGCAGGGACATGACCAGCGAGGACTGGCTGTTCGACTGCTTCAACATCGCGGTGCCGGCTTGCAGCAGCATCTGGTTCGAGGTCATCGAGGCCGATTCGGTCGCGAAGTCGACGTCCATGATGCGGCCGGCAGCGGCCTTGGTGTTCGTCGAGATGTTAGACAGGTTGCTGTTGACGTGGTCCAGGCGGTTCGCCACGGCACCGATCTTCGAGCGCAGGGCGGAGACGGAATCGATCGCGGTGGCCAGCTTCGAGATCGTGGCGTTGGCTGCGCCGGTCAGTTCTGCGCCAACGCCGCCAGGCACGGCGTTGTCGGCGCTGAAACGGGTGGAGATGCTGCCGATACCCGTGGTGGCATCCGTGGCGGTACCCAGTTCGGTGGTGAAATCGGCGTCCAGCTTTTCGGCGGAATCGGCACCGATCTGGAAGGAGATGGCCGCATTCAGTTTGCCACCGGTCGTTTTCATCAGTTCCGTGCCGCCGAACTTGGTGTTGCTGAAGATGTTCGTCAGCTCATCGGCCAGCGAGTCATATTCGCCCTGCATCGCGGTCTTGTCGGCGGCGGTCGAGGAGCCGTCGGCGGCCTGGGTTGCCAGGTCCTTCATGCGGTTCAGGATGTTCGACGTCTGGTCCAGCGCGCCGTCGGCGGTCTGCAGCATGGAGATCGAGTTTTGCGTGTTGCGCATGGCAACCTGCATGCCGCTGGTCTGCGTCTTCAGGCGGGTGGCGATCTGCAGGCCGGCAGCGTCGTCCATTGCCGAGTTGATACGGTAGCCGGTCGACAGGCGGGTCATCGACGTCGACAGGGTCGACTGGGTGCGCGACAGCGAGTTTTGTGCGGACAGGGCAGCGTTGTTGGTGTGAAGGCTCAGCATTTCAGTAACTCCGGTGGGGTTGGTTGTCAGAGCACTTTACTGCGCTCTCATGAGTACAAGACGACCGGCCCGGCGCGGACATTAAGTGCCGCACGGAAATTTTCTGACTTTATTTTGCGCTGCCATGGAAGAGGTGAAAACGTCAACGCCGGGCGACCCCGGCGTTGTGATCGGTCTTACATGTTCGGGTAGTTCGGCCCGCCGCCGCCTTCCGGCGTCACCCACACGATGTTCTGGGTGGGATCCTTGATGTCGCACGTCTTGCAGTGCACGCAGTTCTGGGCATTGATCTGCAGGCGCTCGGCGCCATCGTCGTTCTTCACGAATTCGTAGACGCCGGCCGGGCAGTAACGCTGTTCCGGGCCGGCATACTTGGCCAGGTTGACGTCGACCGGCACCGACGGATTCTTCAGCGTCAGGTGGATCGGCTGGTCCTCGGCATGGTTCGTGTTCGAGATGAAGACCGACGACAGCTTGTCGAACGTGAGCTTGCCATCCGGTTTCGGGTACACGATCGGCTGGTAGTTCGCCGCCGGCTTCAGGCAGGCGTGATCCGGCTCGTCGTGGCGCAGCGTCCAGGGCGCCTTGCCGCGGAAGACGATCTGGTCGATGCCCGTCATGATCGTGCCGAACACGAGGCCCTTGTTCAGGTACTGCTTCACATTACGCGCCACGTGCAGTTCCTCGTGCAGCCACGATTGCTCGAATGCTGCAGGGTAGGCCGCCAGTTCGTCGTGCTGGCGGTTCGCGGCCAGCGCGTCAACGAGCGCCTCGGCGGCCAGCATGCCGGACTTGATCGCGGCATGGCTGCCCTTGATGCGGCTCATGTTCAGGAAGCCGGCATCGCAGCCAAGCAGGCAGCCGCCCGGGAACACCAGCTTGGGCAGCGATTGCAGGCCGCCCGACGTGATGGCCCGCGCGCCATAGGAAATGCGCTTGCCGCCTTCGAAGAAGCCGCGGATCGCCGGGTGCGTCTTGTAGCGCTGGAATTCCTCGTAGGGCGAGATATACGGATTCGCGTAATTCAGGCCGACCACGTAGCCGACGACGACCTGGTTGTTTTCCGCGTGGTACAGGAACGAGCCGCCATACACGTCGTGCGCCAGCGGCCAGCCGGACGTGTGGATGACGAGGCCCGGCTGGTGTTTTGCCGGATCGATTTCCCACAGTTCCTTGATGCCGATGCCGTAGGCCTGCGGGTCCTTGCCCTTGTTCAGGTCATACTTGGCCATCAGCGTCTTGCCCAGGTGGCCGCGCGAACCTTCGGCGAACAGCGTGTACTTGCCGTGCAATTCCATGCCCAGCTGGAAATCCGGTCCCGGCTCGCCATCCCGCTTGACACCCATGTTGCCGGTGGCAACGCCCTTGACGGAACCATCCTCGTTGTACAGCACTTCGGCAGCCGGGAAGCCGGGGAAGATTTCCACGCCCAGGCTTTCGGCCTGCTGGCCCAGCCAGCGCACCACATTGCCAAGCGAGATTACGTAGTTGCCATGGTTTTCCAGGCACTTCGGGATCATGAAGTTCGGCGTCTTGTAGGCCTTTGTTTCGGTCAGGAACAGCACGCGGTCTTCCGTGACCGGGGTGTTCAGGGGCGCGCCCTTTTCCTTCCAGTCGGGAATCAGCTCGGTCAGTGCGCGCGGGTCCATCACGGCGCCGGACAGGATATGCGCGCCCAGTTCGCCGCCTTTTTCCAGCACGACCACGGAGATTTCCTGGTTCCTTGCCTGGGCCAGCTGCTTGATGCGGATCGCGGCGGACAGGCCGGCAGGGCCGCCGCCAACGATCACCACGTCGTATTCCATTGCTTCGCGCGGGCCGTACTGTTCAACGAGATTCGTCATAGGATTTTTATAAGAATAGGTAAACGGGAAAAATAAGCCGTAAAAATTAGAACGAGTGTGCTCTTTTTCCACCGTAAATGCAACGGCATTGTAGTAGATGTTCCCGTCTAATATTGGCTAATTGTGTAAGATACACGGCAACCGTAGCGCGTCCGGCGCACATGAAAAAGGAGGGCAAGCCGTGGGTATCGAAGTCAATTTTGAAGGCAAGATCGCGCTCGTGACAGGCGCTTCCAGCGGCCTTGGCGCGCGCTTCGCGAAAGTGCTGGCGAGCGCCGGTGCGCAGGTGGTGCTGGCTTCGCGGCGGGTCGAACGCCTGAAGGAATTGCGTGCCGAGATTGAAGCCGACGGCGGCGCGGCCCACGTGGTGGCGCTGGATGTGACGGACTATGCCAGCATCAAGTCGGCGATTGCCCACGCGGAAACGGAGGCCGGGCCGATCGATATCCTCGTCAACAACTCGGGCGTCTCGACGACGCAGCGGCTGGTCGATGTGACGCCGGAAGACTACAACTTCGTGATGGACACGAACCTGCGGGGGGCCTTCTTCGTGGCGCAGGAGGCGGCCAAGCGGATGATCGCGCGCGCGAAGGGCGATCCGAAAAAACAGCACCGCATCATCAACATCGCTTCGGTGGCTGGCCAGCGCGTGCTGCCGCAGATCGGCGTGTACTGCATGAGCAAGGCCGGCGTGATCCACATGACCAAGGCCATGGCGGTGGAATGGGGCCGCCATGGCATCAATACGAACGCGATCTGCCCCGGCTATATCTCCACCGAGATCAACGAGGATTACTTCGCCAGCGAGCAGGGGCGGCGCCTCATCGAAATGCTGCCTCGCAAACGCCCGGGCAAGCCGGAAGACCTCGACGGCCTGCTGCTGCTGCTCGCCGGCGAAGACGCCCATTTCATCAATGGCGCCGTCATCTCGGCCGATGACGGCATGACGGCGCAATAGCCCCGCTTGCGCTTTTGCTTGCGCTTTCGCCCGCTACACCTCGCGCGCCGCCATCAGTTCCACGATCCAGTCGATGAACACGCGCACCTTCCTGCTGAGGTGGCGGTTCGGCGGCCAGGCAATCCACAGCGGCATCGGATCGACGCGCCAGTCCGTAAACAGCGGCACCAGTCCGCCCGCGGCCACGTGCGGCCGCGCCATGTAATCGGGTAGCCAAAGGATGCCGAGCCCCGCCAGGCCGGCGGCGAGATAGGCGTTGCCGTCGTCGGTGCGCAGCACGTGCCGGCCCTGCATGGGGATTCTGGCGCCATCGCGGTGCATCGCATAAGGAAAACCGTTTCCGGACCAGCGGAACCCCACGATGCGGTGATGGCCGTCGCGCAGTTCGCCGGGATGCGACGGCGTGCCGGCACGCGCGAGGTAGGCAGGCGCGGCGTACACGCCCAGGCCCAGGTCCGCCACGCGCCGCGCCGTTAGCGACGTGTCGGTAAGTTCACCGCCGCGTATCACGCAATCGACGTTTTCGCCAAGGATGTCCACCTTGCGGTCGCTGGCGCCGAGATCGAGCTGGATCTCCGGATACCGTTCGTGGAAGCGGGGCAGCGCAGGGATCACGATCATGGCCGCCAGCGGGCTTGGCACGTCCACGCGCAACGGGCCGCGCGGCTCGCCGGCCGTGCCGGGCAGGCCCGCTTCCACGTCGTCGAGTTCCGCCAGGAGGCTGGCCACGCGCTCGTAGTACGCGGCACCGTCGGCCGTCACGTTCACGCGCCGCGTGGTGCGGTTCAGCAGTTTTACGCGCAACCGGGCTTCCAGCTGCTGCACCAGTTGCGTCACCGTGGCACGGCTCACGTGCAGCGTTTCGGCGGCCTTCGTGAAGCTGCCCGCCTCGACCACGCGGACAAAGGCCTTCATTGCATCGAAACGGTCCATGCTGCGCCTGTAGGGTGTGATTGTTTGGATTATACAAACAGTGCTGGGAGCGATTGCCCGTTTATCGAACGGACGGGGACCGCTACAGTGCCTCTCATCGAAACCGCAATTTTTTAGGAGAAACGAGATGACCAAGCGCGACGTGGTATTTCCCGCGGGCCGGCAGGCCCTGTATGAACAGAACCGGTATTCGCCGGCCGTGCGCTCCGATGGCTTGCTGTTCGTGTCGGGGCAGGTGGGCAGCCGGGAAGACGGCACGCCGGAACCGGAACTCGACACCCAGGTGCGGCGCGCGTTCACGAACCTGAACGCGGTGCTGGCCGCCGCCGGCTGCACGTTCGACGACGTGGTCGACGTCACCGTCTTCATCGTCGATCCGCAAACGCGCTTCGAGCGGATCTGGGAAGTGGCACGGGAATTCTGGGGCGAGGCGCCGTATCCGAACATTACGGCGGTCGGGGTGACGTGGCTGTACGGCTTCGACTTCGAAATCAAGGTGATCGCGCGCATCCCCGATTGACGGGGGCCGGCCGCGCGTCAGCGCGTGGAACCCACCAGCTTGTGCACCAGTTCCGACGACGTGGCGGCGCCGAACTTGCGCATCAGCTTTGCACGGTGCATTTCGACGGTGCGCGGCGACAGGTCGGTTTCCCGCGCAATCATCTTGCTGGTCTTGCCTTCGACGAGGAAGGCGGCGATCTCGCGTTCGCGCGGCGTGAGTTCGGCCGACACGGGGCGTTTCTCGGACACGTCCTCGAACGTCCACACGCCGGGGCCGAGCGGATCGGCGCAGTTCAGCGCGCGGCCTGTCACGTGGCACCAGAACAGCTCGCCACTGGCGCGGCGCATGATGCGTTCGTCGGAATAGCGCCCGCGCGCGTTCATGATCGGGATGATGCGGTGGCCGGTGCGCAGGAATTCATCCATCGTGGGATACAGCACGCAGAACGACTGGCCATCCAGCGTGCCCTGCGGGTAGCCGAACATCTGCGTGAGCGCGTCGTTGCTGGACTGGATGACGCGGTTCACGGAGATGCACATGCCCACCGGCGCGAACCGGAAGATGGTTTCATAATCGATCTCGTACGGTGCATTCATCGGCTGTCTCGAATATCTTTCTTGTAGTGCTCTCTTGTATCCAGCTTATACGCTGCAGGCTTGCGGCCGTATTTCTACTGTATTGTACTTTCCTTACGGGTAACCTATTCTGGAACGCCACGAAGGCGG
Source organism: Pseudoduganella lutea (assembly GCF_004209755.1). NCBI lineage: Bacteria > Pseudomonadati > Pseudomonadota > Betaproteobacteria > Burkholderiales > Oxalobacteraceae > Pseudoduganella > Pseudoduganella lutea. Next base: position 5,643,126 of record NZ_CP035913.1, read on the forward strand.
ACCGGTTCCGCCTAGCTTATCAAAAATGGAAGGGGGCACAATGAATAAAGTTTATCCGGATGCGCAGTCGGCGCTGGCCGACGTCGTGCAGGATGGGCAGACCATCGCTGTCGGCGGTTTCGGCCTGTGCGGCATTCCCGAAGCGCTGATCCTCGCGTTGCGCGATTCCGGCGTCAAGGGCCTGACGGCGATCTCGAACAATGCCGGTGTCGATGGCTTCGGTCTCGGCCAGTTGCTGGAAACGCGCCAGATCAGGAAGATGATCGCATCCTACGTAGGTGAGAACAAGGAATTCGCGCGCCAGTACCTGGCCGGCGAACTGGAACTGGAATTCACGCCGCAAGGCACGCTGGCCGAGAAGCTGCGTGCCGGCGGCGCCGGCATCCCGGCGTTCTTTACCAAGACCGGCGTGGGCACCATCGTCGCCGAGGGCAAGGAAATCCGCGAGTTCGACGGCGAGCAGTATGTGATGGAAAAGAGCCTCGTCGCCGATGTCGCGCTGGTCAAGGCCTGGAAGGCCGACAAGGCCGGCAACCTCATCTTCCGCAAGACGGCGCGCAACTTCAATCCGAACGTGGCGGCCTCCGGCAAGGTAACGATCGTGGAAGTGGAAGAACTGGTGGAGATCGGCGAGATCGATCCGGACGCCGTGCATACCCCCGGCATCTTCGTGCACCGCATCGTGCACAACCCCCATCCGGAAAAACGCATCGAACAGCGCACCGTGCGCGCCGCCTGAGGAGAAGAACATGGCATGGACTCGTGATCAAATGGCCGCGCGCGCGGCAAAGGAGCTGCAGGACGGCTTCTACGTCAACCTGGGCATCGGCCTGCCCACCCTGGTGGCGAACTACGTACCTTCCGACATCGAGGTGTTCCTGCAATCGGAAAACGGCCTGCTCGGCATCGGCCCGTTCCCGACGGACGACGAAGTCGACGCCGACCTGATCAACGCCGGCAAGCAGACCGTGACGGCACTGCCCGGCTCCGCGTATTTCAGCTCGGCCGATTCGTTCGGCATGATCCGCGGCGGCAAGATCAATCTCGCCATCCTGGGCGCGATGCAGGTGTCCGAAAAGGGCGACCTGGCAAACTGGATGATCCCCGGCAAAATGGTGAAGGGCATGGGCGGCGCGATGGACCTCGTGGCCGGCGTGAAGAAAGTGGTGGTGCTGATGGAGCACGTGGCCACCGCGAAGGATGGCACCACGTCGCACAAGCTCCTGAAGCAGTGCGACCTGCCGCTGACGGGCGTGGGCGTCGTCGACCTCGTCATCACCGACCTGGGTGTGCTGGAAGTGACCGGCACGGGCCTGAAAGTGATCGAACTCGCGCCGGATGTGACGCAGGAGCAGATCGCCGCCGCTACCGGCGTGGAACTGGACTTTTCGGCCGTCTGACCGTGCGGCGTCAGCTTCTGGAAGCCTTCCCGGCGCATGGCCGGGAAGGCTTTTTTACGGGATCAAAGTTGAGGTTTGACGGCCTTGGCACGCTCCTGCTCAAGTCGCCTTTTCTGTTCGCTCTGGGTGACTACTGCCTTGCCATTGAGTTCATCGAAGATGGATTTTGCATCGAGAATCATGACTGAATACATGGGGACCATGCCGTCAGTCTGGATGAGCCCTCTCGCGATGACCATCTTGCCGCAAGCTGGGGGGAAGCTCCGCGGTGCAGTGATGGTCGATCCGGGGACGGCTGTGCTGTCCCAGCCTATGCCTGCGCAGGGGCCTCCGATTGGCGGACCGACATACAGCTTGCCTTGGCGGTCGAATTCCTGGTGGAGGGACACGCTTCTCCCCTTCAGCATCGGATTGTTATCCGGATAGGACGAGTCGCCGAATTTTTCTTTCAGCGACGATTCCAGCACATCCTTCCGGATCCGCGAGCCTGTCGGCAATCTCTGCTCCCGTGCCAGAAAATATACTTTACCGCTGTCGCTTTGAAGGGCGACGAATCCGTCGGAAGGGCCTCCGGGATCTGTGATGCCCGTTCCTGGCATCTGATCGAGAGTTTTCGCCGTGATGCCTACCTCTTTTCCAGTAGTGTGTTTTAACGGCGAAAATTTTAGCGCGGAATTGGCGCGGCTCATGCCAGCTCTTGCCTCTGCCAGCGTACTGCCCAACGGAATGCCCGCGATGTCAGACCCCAAAGCCGGGAATGCACTGCAGAGTAACAATACAGGTAAAGTGATCTGAACAGCCTTCACGATAAGTATTCCTTTTCGTTGTTTGAGCGTATTTTCATCGGCGGTCGTGGCGGGTGTCGCGCATTGCACTATTGCTTCCTTCACGAGTCGTAGCTGCAGGCGGAACCGCCGTAACGCCAGCCATCACGTACCTATCTCGCTGAATAGCCCACGTAACCCCACAGTCTCTCGATGGCAGCAGACGGCGGAGCGGGTGAGACCAAATATATGGAAATACAGTGGAGCGGGCCAGCAATATAGCAGCCCGGCGGGGCGGGGAAGCTCACCAATTGTCACAAGCATCATGTCGTGAAAGGAAAGCTGCAAACGGTAAACGACAAACGGCCCCGCGGGGCGGGGCCGTTTGTCGTCGAACGCCAGCGGCTTACTTGAAGGGCGCCGGCACCGGCATGTCTTCGCCGTGCTTGGTCTCTTCCAGCGGCTCGTGCGGGGTGGACGGGTTGGCCAGCTCGCGCTTCAGGGTATCCATGTTCAGCTCGCCTTCCCACTTGGCCACCACCAGGGCGGCCACGCCGTTGCCGATGAAGTTCGTCAGGGCGCGGGCTTCGCTCATGAAGCGGTCGATACCGAGGATCAGCGCCATGCCGGCCACCGGGATCGTCGGCACCACGGCCAGCGTTGCGGCCAGCGTGATGAAGCCGGCGCCGGTGATGCCCGATGCACCTTTCGAGGTCAGCATCGCCACGCCGAGGATCGTCAGTTCCTGCATCAGCGTCAGCTCGGTGTTGGTAGCCTGGGCCACGAACAGGGCGGCCATCGTCATGTAGATGTTGGTACCGTCCAGGTTGAACGAGTAGCCGGTCGGGACCACGAGGCCGACGACGGGCTTCGAGGCACCCAGCTTTTCCAGCTTCTTCATCAGCGAAGGCAGCGCGCTTTCCGACGAGCTGGTGCCCAGCACGATCAGCAGTTCTTCCTTGATGTAGGCGATGAAGCGGCCGATCGAGAAGCCGGTGAACTTGGCGATCGCGCCCAGCACGATGAAGATGAACATGAAGCAGGTCAGGTAGAACGAGCCCATCAGCTTGGCCAGGGGCACCAGCGAATCCAGGCCATATTTGCCGATGGTGAACGCCATCGCGCCGAATGCGCCGATCGGGGCAACCTTCATGATGATGTTGACCATGCCGAAGACGACGGCACCCGCTTCATCGATGATGTTCAGCAGCGGCTTGCCGCGTTCACCCAGCAGCGACAGCGCAAAGCCGAACAGCACCGAGATCAGCAGCACCTGCAGGATGTCACCCTTGGCGAACGCGTCCACGACGGTGTTCGGGATGATGTGCAGCAGGAAGTCCGTGGTGGTCTGGTGGGAAGCCTTCTCCGTGTACTGGGCGATCGCCTTCGTGTCGAGCGTGGCGGGATCGGCATTGAAGCCGTCGCCGGGCCGGACGATGTTGGCCACGAACAGGCCGATCACCAGCGCGAACGTGGAGACGATCTCGAAGTAAAGCAGTGCCTTGCCGCCGACGCGGCCGATCTTCTTCACGTCCTGCATGCCGGCAATGCCGGAGACGATGGTACAGAAGATCACCGGTGCGATGATCATCTTGATCAGCTTGATGAAGCCATCGCCCAGCGGTTTCATGGCCACGGCATCGGTTGGCAGGTAAATGCCGAGCAGCACGCCAATGAAGATGGCGAACAGCACCTGTACGTACAGGATTTTATAGAACGGTTTTTTCATGATTGGAGTCTCCATTGGCTTCCCAGTGCTCCCATCATTGCAAACCATCTCAGATATCACCATTGTGATTATCCGCATTGTGGTTTCCCCTATCAGGGATAACCACAATGCGGTTACTACCTAGTTGCTATCTGCATGCCCGCTTGCCGCCACTACGCCATGGCGCACTCAATGCACGGTCGACAGCGCTTCGCGCAGTGCCGCGCCGCCGGGCGGCGGCGTGACGGGCGCCGACTTCAGCATCGGGAAGGCCCGCTGCGGCAAGCCTTCCGGCACGATCGGATCCAGCGCCAGCTGCGTCACCAGCTCGGTCCGGCCGTTGAGCTGGTACGCCAGCACGCCGTAATAGTACTTGCCCTCGTCGAGCCCGCTCCACGTCATGCCCACCGTGCCGGTGCTGCCCTTGCCGAGCACGGCCGGTGCCGAGACGCGCAGGTTGCCGGCATCCTGCCCCGGCCCGATGACCCAGCTGGACAGCGCAAAGGTGGCGCTGACGCCGTCGTGCGGCGCTTCGCTGGCCACGCAGACGGTGTACTCGCCCGGTTCCGGGTAGGTGGTTGCCGCCGAGCCGTTTCCGCTGGAGGGCACGTAGCCGACCAGCTGCCGGTGCGGATCGATGACGAACAGGTTCAGCCAGTCGCTCCAGCCCTGGCTGCCGGCCAGCGAGTCCGAACCGAACACGGCGAACCGTGCGGCCAGCGTGCCGGCCGGGATCGACACCGTTTTCGCCACCACCTGCTCGTTGCCTCCGGCCAGGCAGGCCGCCAGCGCGGCGTTCGCCTCGATCGCGCCCTGGACCGTCATCACCTCCTTGCTTGGCGGCGCCAGGCCGCTGACGTTCACCTTCAGCTTGGCGGTGGACCCGGCAGTGATCGGAATCAGCTTGCGGCCGGTGCGCTGGTCGGCGATCAGGTAGTTCGGCGCATCGATGATCATTGCGCGCGCCTGCAGCGGGCTGCGTACACGGTGCGCGCCATCGTTCCACTCCAGGTAGCCGTAGGACCAGGCCAGGTTCTCTGCCGTGGTGCGCGTCAGCGTGACCGTGAAGCTGCCCGTTTCGCCCGGTGCCAGCGTCAGTTCGGCCGGACTGACGGCAACGTCGAAGCCGTCCAGTTGCGCTTCCGCGCGGTAGGTGGCGGCGGTGGCACCGACGTTTTTCACCGTGCGCTTCAGCACTTCGCTGACCGCGACCGAAGGCGCCGTCAGTGCCGCCTGGTTCAGGTCGGTATCGGGCGTCGCGCCGACCGTCCGGCAAGTCTCGGCTGGCACGGAGATCGACTCGGTACCGCACAGGAAGCGCTGCCAGTCGAGCTGGCCGGCGTCGTAGACGAGGCCCGGATCGCTGGCGGCGGTCGGCTGCACGAAGCCGGCACCCTGGCCCCACGGCAATGTACCGGACAGGGCCCCGGTCAATTCGCCTTCGGGGGTCTGCGACGCGCTCGTCATCAGCGCCGACTTGATCGCCGCGGGAGACCAGCCGGGATGCCGCTGGCGCAGCAGCGCCGCCACGCCGGCCACGTGCGGGCTGGCCATCGACGTACCGGTATGGAAGCCGAACCGCGCCGAATCGGGGGCCGTGCCGGCCTTCACGATGCCGTCGCGGTACTGCTGGTCGCCGCGGGGCGTGATGCCGGCCAGGATCTCGAGGCCAGGCGCCGCCAGGTCGGGCTTCATGACGCCGGGTGCCACGATGTTCGGGCCGGGTGACGAGAACCGCACGACCGAAGGCGAAGGCAGCGGGTTGTCCTGGATGCCGAAGGCCGACATTTCCAGCAGCGCATCGGGATGTTCCGCCAGATGGCGCACCAGCGCTTCGCCGTCGACCGGCAGCAGGTCGACGGTCGGCACGGCGTAGTCGACATGATGCGGCGCCTCGTTGAACTGCAGCAGTACCATGCCGGCGGCGCCGGCGGCCTTCGCCACCACGCTCTTGGCCTTCGGCTCGATGGCGCCGGCTTCGCAGACCAGCACCTTGCCGGCCACCAGCTTCGGATCCACCAGGCCGTCCGGCCCGGCACCGTTAGCTTTCGCGTCCGCTTCGGAAAAGCACATCGCGCGGGCGTAGCGGTCCGCGTCCGACAACTGGTCGAACGGTTTGCTGCCCGCGTTGTGCGCGAAGATGAAGGGGGTTGGCGGCAAAGGCGCGCGGTTCAGCGATCCGCCGATCAGGATCGGACCGCCGGCAACCTTCAGTATCGCGCCGGTCACCTTGTCATGGTTGGTCGCGGCCACGGTCGCCAGCCACGGCACGGAGTGCGCCACCGCAAGATACGGCCCCTCGTTGCCCGCCGACGTGGCCACGAAAACGCCTGCGGTGGCGGCCCCCAGGAACGCCTGGTCGACTGGATCGTCGATCATCCAGGAGCCGCCGATCGAGAAGTTCAGCACGTCGACGCCATCGGCCACGGCCTGTTCGATCGCGGCCACCGAGTCGCTCGGCATGCAGTTGGTCTTCACGTCTTCCGGCCAGGCCGGCAGCGTGTGGGTCCAGCACACCTTGTAGGCGGCGATCCGGGCGCGCGGCGCCATGCCCGACGCGGCGCCCGCCGGTACGCCGTCGAGCGCCACCGCCACGCCATGGTTGCCTCCGGCGGTCGATGCCGTGTGCGTGCCGTGGCCCCGGCCCGAACCGGGGATATTGATGCCGTCGCGGGGCGAGAGGAATTCGTTCGAGTGCAGGCGCGCACCTTCCGCCAGCCTGCCCGCGCTGAACGAGCGTGCCCCGATCAGCTTGTTGTTGCAGGCGGCCACCGTGAAACCTTCGCCGGTTTCGCAGGTGCCTTGCCAGGATGCCGGCGGCGCGCCGTAGACCAGCGTGCCGGAGGCGGCGTGGGTCGGCTTGCCGTCGGCATCGACGCGGTCGGCGAACGCCGTGTGCTCGGGCCAGATGCCGGTGTCGATCACGCCGATGACGACGTCCTCGCCGGCCTTGGCGCTGCCGCCCAGCTGGCTCCACAGGCCGCCCGGCTGGTCCAGGCCGAGGAAGCTGGGGGTGTGGTGCGTGTCGAGCTTGCGCGGCTGTTCTGCGATCACGGCGCGCACGCCGGGCTGCTGCCGCATCGTGCGGGCCTCGGCTTGCGTCAGCAGCGCCGAGAAGCCGTTGTAGACCAGCTGATAGCTGTGCAGTACGCGGGCGCCACGGTATTTGGCCAGCAGCGCCTGCTGCTTCTGGCGCAGGAAACCGGTATAGCGTGCCACGCCGCTGGAGCGTGCGTCGAGCTGCTTGCCCGGCATGGCGCGCGTCGCGCCCAGACCCGCAATGCCGCCCTCGTAGCTGGCGGCAGGCTTGTCGGCGAGCTGCACGATATAGGCCCGGCGTGCCGGTTCAGCGGCCAGCGCGGACCCGGTCGCACACAGCAGCAGGGCGGGGATCAGGAAGCGGGGGCTCATGCGCGGCCTCCGTTGCGGCGGCGGCGCGCGCGGCTTGCCGTGCCCAGCAGGGCGAGGCCGCCGGCCAGCATGGCTAGTGCCGACGGCTCGGGCACGGCGCTGACGCTCAGGCTGCCGACCGCGAATTGCGAGGCGTTCAGCAGCGTGCCGTCGTTCAGGCACTCGCCGGCCGCGGTGTAGGTGCACGCGTCGATGCGCAGGCTGGTCAGGGTGGTGCCGGCAAACGCACTGTCCAGTGTCCAGTCGGCCCAGGCATGCAGTTGGGGCAGGTCGGCCGTCGCGGTGATCACCGATCCTGCCGACGTGGTGCCCCACAGGCGCAACTGGCCAATGCTGTGGGCGCCACCCTCTTCGATTTCCGGGGCGATGCCGGCGTATGTCAGCGCCGTCAGGCGAAAGGCAGTGCCGTCTTCGCGCGACAGTGTGAGCGAGCCGTCGTTCAGGCCCGCATAGTACGAAGTGTCGCCGAACGGGCAGGCCAGGAACGTGCACGCCGACCACTGCTCGGCACCGACGACGGCGCCGGCCAGGCCGGGCTCATAGCCTGGGAAGGACTGGGCGAACGCGCTGTCCGCGACCACCGCGAGGAATCCGTCGGTCGTGAAGGCGTCGCCGCCGTTGTACAGCGGGCTGTCCGCGGGCAGTGCCGGCGTGACGATATTGCTGACATTGTCGAAACCAATGGTGGCCGCCTGGGCGGCGGGCGTGGCGGATGCGGCCAGCGCGGCAGCGCAGGCCAGCAGGCCGATACCGGAGAGGATGCGCCGGCCTGGCGGCGCGGCAGTGCGGGAAGTCGATAGCTTGGTCATGGGTTATTCCTGTAAGTGGAGGAGAGCGACCGCCGCGCCACCTGAAAACCTAACAAAGTTCGGACTGATAGCGCTATCAGCGGTGCTTTAATGCTAGCGCAGATCGGGTGTAAATACGTGCCAAAGTTTTAATGGAAAATTTGGCGCGAATTCAGTTTTGTCGAGCAAAATCCGGCGCTTACTGCTAAATCGCAAGGGGATAATGTCTATGCAGATGTTGTAAAAAATTTACGATAGCGCTAGCAGGACCGCCGAAAAAGAACATTATTACGGGTGAGCAGGCGCGTGCGTGGGAAGCGCGGCCGACCGCGCTGTTGCTCCCGATTATTTCCAGTTGCCCTGCCTGCCGGGCGGTGTTTGACGTCGCGGCCGGAACCTTGTCACCAGGCTGATCCGCCGCATTGTGGTGTTCCCCTTGACGGGTAACCCACAATGCGGTTCCTGCCTGTTGATTATTGCCGTAGCTCGCCGGGTGATGGCTTACTGTCCTGTTGCCGTCGTGCCGCCGGGCCAGCGTGCTCCCTTGACGGGGCCGCGGCGCGGGTTAGCCTGCGGCGGCTGTTTCAGGATGCGGCCCGGTACCAGCGGCAGGCCCTCGGGACGCTCGGCATCGATGAACAGCTCCGTCAGCTTTTCCGTGCGGCCATCGATGATGAAGCTGGCCATGCCGAAATAGCGTTTCGTGTTGTCCAGGCCGTTCCAGGCCAGCGCCACCGTGCCGGTGCCGTCCTTGTTCAGCCGCGCCGGCAACGTCACGTGCACATTGCCCGCATCCTGGCCCGGCGCGATGATCCAGCTGGACAGGACGAACTGGATGCCGTTCGGGTCGCGCGGGCCTTCGCTCGACACGCATATCGTGTATTCGCCCGGTTCCGGATTGCTGGTGGACACCGTCGGGCTGTACATCCACGATCCCATCCCTGCCAGTTGCCGGTGCGGATCGATGACGAGCAAGGTCAGGAAGTCGATACCGTCCGGCATGCTGGAAGAATCGCTCGAGAAGGCACCGAAGCGGAAGCCCAGCGTTCCTTCCGGCACCGTGAACTTCTTGATCGCCACCCGTTCGCTGCCACCGGCCAGGCATTCGGCGAGGCCGTAGTCCGGGCCGCTTGCGCCGCGCAGGGAGAGGATGTCGCGCTGTGCCTCGACCAGGCCGCTGATCTCGACCTTCACGCGCGCACCCGAGCCGGATTGGATCGGGAACAGCTTCTTGCCGCTCGGGATCGGCTCTTGAATCCAATCCGGCGCGTTGAACGCCATCGTGTACGCCTGCAGCGGGCTGCGCACGCGGTGCGTGCCATCGCTCCACACCAGCGAACCGTATTGCCACGCGAGGTTCGGCGCGGTGGTGCGCTTGAGCGTGACGGAGAACGTGCCTTTCTCGCCTGGTGCCAGCGACAGCTGGGCGGGTGCCACGCTGACGTCGAAGCCCGGCAGGTCCGCCGTGGCCGAGTACGTCGCCGGCGCGTCGCCTACGTTGGTGACGGTGCGGGTCACCACTTCAGTGTCGCCGATCGCCGGCACTGTCAGCGCGGGCTGGTTCAGGTCCGTGTCGGCCACCCGGCCGATGCTGGCGCAGTCGCTCGCCAGGATCGAGGCCGCTTCGAGGCCGCACAGGAAGCGCTGCCAGTCGCGCGTGTCGGCGTCGTACACGAGGCCCGGATCGACCGCCAGCGCCGGCTGCATGAGACCGGCGCCCTGGCCCCACGGCAGCTTGCCGTTCCCGGTGCCCGCCTGGCCGTCGTCCTGCGTCTGATGTGCGGTCGTCATCATGGCCGACTTGATCGCCGCGGGCGACCAGTCCGGGTGTTGCTGGCGCAGCAGGGCGGCCAGGCCGGCCACGTGCGGGCTGGCCATCGACGTGCCGGTGTGGAAGCGCCAGCGCGTGTCGGCCTGCGTGGCGCCGCTGGCGGCGATGCGGTCGAACGTGGCCTGGTCGCCGCCCGGCGTGGTGCCGGCCAGGATTTCCAGGCCGGGCGCCGCCAGGTCGGGCTTCATCACGCCGGGCGCGGCGATGTTCGGGCCGCGCGAGGAGAAGCTGGTGACCATGGGCGCCGCCGCCGGGTTCTCGTGCAAGCCGAATGCCGACATCGACAGCGTGGCTTCCGGATGCGCCATCAGGTATTCGCCCAGGGCGATGCCATCTTCCAGCACCAGGTCGACGGTGGGCACAGCGTACTGCACGTAGCTGGGCCCCTTGTCGTACTCGGCCAGTACCATGGCCGCCGCGCCATAGCCTTTTACGGCCACGCTCTTGGCCAGCGGCGACGTCAGCCCACCTTCGCAGACGAGCACCTTGCCGGCCACCCGGGCCGGTTCGATCGCGGCGGCGGCGCCGGCCCCTTGCTGGGCCGCCTCTTCCGGGCTCGCGCAGGTGGCGCGGGCGCCCTGGTCTGTGCCGTTCAGTTCCTCGAACGGTACCAGGCCCGCATGGCGCGCCAGCACGAACGGCGTGGGCGGCAGCGACGCCTTGTTGAGCGAGCCGCCCACGAAGCGCGGCCCGTCCGTGACCTGCAGCTCGGCGCCGGTGCTCTTGTCGTGACTGGCCGCCGCCGTCGTCGTCACCCAGGGAACCAGGTGCGCGGCTGACATATACGGCGCACTGTTGCCCGCCGAGGCGGCGACGAATACTCCCGCGCTGGCGGCACCCAGGAACGCCTGGTCGACCGGGTCGTCCACCGTCAGGTAGCCGCCGATGGAAAAATTCAGCACGTCCACGCCGTCGGCCACCGCCTGTTCGACGGCCGCCACCGAGTCGCCCGGCATGCACGTAGCTTCCATGACATCGGGCGAGCCGGCCTGCGAAAAGCTCCAGCACACCTTGTAGGCAGCCACGCGCGCGCGGGGCGCTATCCCCGAGGCTGCGGAGACGGGAACGCCATCGAGCGTGGGTAGGGTATTGTGGTTGCCGGCAGCGGTCGATGCAGTATGCGTGCCATGGCCGAAGCCGGAGCGCGGCTCCACGGCGAGGCCGTCGCGCGGCGACCGGAACTCGCTCCAGTAGATATCGAAGCCCTGGGCCAGCAGGGCTTCGTTGTAGAAGCGCGCACCGATCAGCTTGTTGTTGCAATGGCTCGCCGTGAAGCCTTCGCCAGCCTGGCAGCTGCCTTTCCAGCGTGCCGGGGCGGGGCCGTAGGCCAGCGTGGCGGCGGGATCGGTACTGGGGCGACCTTCCGCGTCGACGCGGTCGGCGAACGCGGGATGCTCCGGCCAGATGCCGGTGTCGATGACGCCGATGATGACGTCCTCGCCCGCCTTGTCGCTGCCGCCCAGCTGGCTCCAGACGCCGCCGGGACCGTCGAGGTTCAGGTAGGCGGGCGTGTAGTGGGTGTCCAGCTTGCGCGGGGTTTCCAGCATCACGGCCAGCACGCCGCTCGTCTTGCGCAGTGCCTTCGCCTCGCTGTCGGTCAGCAGCGCGGAGAAACCGTTGTAGACCAGCTGGTAGCTGTGCAGCACCTTGGCGCCCCGGAACGCGGACAGCACGCTTGCCTGGCGCTGCTTCAGGAAGCCGGCATAGCGCGCCACGCTGGTCGAGCGCGGGTCCAGCTTGGCGCCGATGGCCGGACGCGTCGCACGCAGGCCGGCGATGGTGCCTTCATAGCTGGCGGCCGGCTTCTCGGCCAGGTGCACGATGTAGGCCCGGCGCACCGGCTTGGCCTTCTGGGCCAGGGATTCGGCAGCGGGCAGGGCGCCCAGAGCGAGGACGAGGAGGGGGAGCCAGGCGCGCTTCATGCCCGGCCTCCCAGGCGGCGCGCGGCCACCAGCAGCAGGCCAGCAGTCAGCAGCACGACCGTCGACGGTTCGGGAACGGCACTTACGTGCACGTCGTCGAGCGCGAACTGCGACAGGTTCAGCATGTCCTCCCCGTTCAGGCATTCGCTTGCGGCCGTGTACGTACATGCATCGATCGTGATGCGGGTGAAGACAGTAGCGGCGAAGGTGGAGTTCAGTGTCCACTCGCTCCAGTCGTACAGCGCGGGGAAGTCGGTCGCCGCGGTCAGCGTGCTGCCGTCCAGGCGGGTTCCGGTGATGCGCAGCTGGCCAAACGGCAGCAGTTCGTTCGCGTCACGGGGTGCAATGGCACCGAAGCTCAGCGCGGAAACGCGGAAGGCGCTCGCGTCCCCGCGGGAAAGCGTGAGCGAGCCGTCGTTCAAGCCCGCGTAGTACTGCGAAAGGGGAGGGGGGCATGCCAGCCGCGTACAGGTGTACTCGCTCTCGGCCACCGTGGCACCGGCCAGGCCAGGTTCATAGTCGGGAAAGCTCTGCACATAGTCGCTGTCCGCGACCTCGGCCAGGAAGCCGTTCGTGGAAAACGTGTCGCCGCCGAGGTAGACCGAACTATCGGCTTGCGAGCTGTGGCTAACGATCTGTTCGAAGTCGATCACGTCCGCCTGCGCGGCCGGCGCGGATAGCGCCGCCGCGCAGGCCAGCAAAGCCGGCGCGACGTGACGCCAGTCCGGACGAAGGGTGTTGCGTGAAGTTGTTTTCATTGCGTCATACCCTGTTGGTTGAAGAGGAGCCCTGGTTTACTGCGCTGCCGCCCTCTTTTGGAGAGGTTGTTGATAGCGCTATCAGGTAAAATTATGCTAACTCAAGGGTTACGACGATGCGTTGAAATATTTCAGAATTAAATTCCGTGGAAGGATATCGGGACAAAACGACGTAGGCTTGTCCCTAGTAGGAGCACTGGCGCCAAGGATCTGCGAGACTGTTGCAAAAAAGCTTCGATAGCGCTATCGACGCCTGTCGAAAATGCGGCCGCGAGGCGGCCGCAAGGATTTTATTCGGTCACTGTGCCACCCAGCCGCCATCGACGTTCCAGGCGGCGCCGCGCACTTCGTTGGCCACGTCGCTGCACAGGAATGCCGCCAGGCCGCCCAGCTGTTCGGGCGTAACGAAGTCGCCGGACGGCTGCTTGTCGGCCAGCAGCGCACGCTTGGCATCCTCGTTCGACAGGCCGTCGCGGGCGGCCAGGTCGTCGACCTGCTTCTGCACCAGCGGCGTCAGCACGAAGCCGGGGCAGATCGCGTTGACCGTGACGCCGGTCCGCGCCGTTTCCAGCGCGGTCACCTTGGTCAGGCCCACCAGGCCGTGCTTGGCCGCCACGTAGGCGGACTTGCCGGCCGAGCCCACCAGGCCATGCGCCGAGGCGAGGTTGATGATGCGGCCCCAGTTCTGCTGCCGCATCCGCGGCAGCGCCAGGCGCGAGGTGTGGAAGGCGGACGTGAGGTTGATGGCGATGATCGCATCCCATTTGTCGACCGGGAAGTCTTCGACGTTGGCCACGTACTGGATGCCGGCGTTGTTGACGAGCACGTCGATGCCGCCGAATTGTTCGGTCGCGTACGCGAACAGGGCCTCGATCTCGGCCGGCTTGCTCATGTCGGCGTTGTGGTGTACGGTCTGCACGGCGAATTCCTGTGCCGTGGAGGAGAGCAGGGTGGCGATGTCGTCGGCATTGCCGAAGCCATTGAACATGATATTGGCGCCCTGCGCCGCCAGGGCGCGCGCGATGCCCAGGCCGATGCCGGACGTCGACCCCGTCACCAGGGCCGTTTTGCCGGACAGGATCTGCCCGTTCGAAGGTGTGCTGCTCATGGTTCGCTCCATAGTTGATGGCGGCAATGCCGCAGGTTCCGGGTGCTGCTCCCGGTCCTCTTAATGCTGGCCTAAGCGCTGCGCTAAACTTGCAAGGGATTTTAGCGGCAACGCACGGTAGAATGTAGCCCAAAAACCAATATCCGGCAGGAGGCCAGGATGCCTGAACCAGCAATCAAGCCAGTGATCAAGTCGGTGCAATGCCTGTCTCCCGCGGGCTTGCACACGATGGCCTACCAGGAATGGGGAGATCCCGCCAACCCGAGGGTATTGGTGTGCGTGCATGGCGTGACCCGCGTGTCCGACGATTTCGACGACCTGGCGCGCGCGCTGGCCGGCAGCTACCGCGTGGTATGCCCCGATGTGGTGGGCCGCGGCCGCTCCGGCCGGCTGCGCAATCCGGACCTGTACCGCGTCCCGCAATATGTGAGCGACATGGTGACGCTGCTGGCCCGCGTGCTGGCCAATGTCGACGGCGGTGCGGGCGCGCAGAAGGTGGCGTGGTTCGGCACGTCGATGGGCGGGCTGATCGGCATGGGCCTGGCGGCACTGCCCGGCAGCCCGATCGATCGCCTGGTGTTGAACGACATCGGCCCCGTGCTGGACCCGGCGGCGCTGCGCCGCATCGGCGACTACATCGGCCAGGACGTGCGCTTCGCCACGTTCGAGGAAGGGGCGCGCTTCGTGCGCGACGTGTCCGCATCGTTCGGCCCGCATACCGACGCGCAGTGGGACAAGATGGCGCGCGATGTGCTGCGCCAGGATGCCGATGGCAGCTGGGTGCGGCACTACGACCTGGCGCTGGCGCAGCCGTTCCGCGCCGTCACGCCCGAATCGGTGGCCGCCGACGAGCACGTGCTATGGGCCGCGTATGACGCGATCCGCTGTCCCACGCTGCTGGTGCGCGGCGCCGGGTCGGACCTGCTGTCGCATGCGACGGCGCAGATGATGACCGAGCGGGGGCCGCGTGCCCGGCTGGTCGAGTTCGCCGGCGTGGGCCATGCGCCCACGTTCGTGCAGGCCGACCAGATCGCGGTGGCGCGCGAGTTCCTGCTGGACCTGTAGTGTTAACCCGTAAGTTTTTTAGTTGAACCTGTAGAAAAGAGAAGAAATGGAAATCAAACGACTGTATGTAGGCAAGCGCATGTCCGAAGTGGCGATCCACAACAACACCGTGTACCTGGCTGGCCAGGTTGCCGCCAGCGAACCGGACGCCGACATCAAGGGCCAGACCCGCGAAGTGCTGGCGGCGATCGACAAGCTGCTGGCCGAAGCAGGCAGCGACAAGAGCTGCATCCTGTCCACCCAGATCTTCATCAAGAACCTCGCGGACTTCGCGGACATGAACGAAGTGTGGGAAGAATGGGTCGCGCAAGGCCATACGCCGCCGCGTGCCACCGTCGAGGCGAACCTGGCCAACCCGGCCTGGCTGATCGAAATCGTCGTCGTCGCCGCCCAGCGCTGATCGGCACGGGTAGCAAGCGGGAAGCCGGCCCGGCTTCCCGTTTTTCAGGCAGCACTTTCCGCAGCAAGCAGTAAAGGTTTTTTGTCATGGTCTCCATTGCGGCGCTGAACAGCGCAACGTCCGAACAGCTGGTGCTTGGCTTGTCCAGCGACGATGGCGCGCGGGTGCTTGCCGCCCTCGATTTCGCCAGCGCGGCCTATACCGGCAAGCGCTGCACGAGCGGCCAGCCGGCCTTCGATTTCGCCGTCGGCGCGGCTTCCACGCTGGCGCTGCTCAATACCGACGCGGCCACGCGGATTGCCGCGCTGCTGTTCGAGCTTTGCCTGCTCGACCCCGCGCAGGGCATCGGCATCGAACCCAGGTTCGGCAAGGAAGTGGCCGACCTGGTCACCGGCGTGCACCAGCTGATCCGCCTGCGCGAGCTCACGCAGGGCTCGCCTTCCGCCGCGCGCGGCAAGAACGCGGCCCAGCAGGCAGTGGCGCAGATGGAAACGCTGCGCAAGATGCTGCTGGCGATGGCCAGCGACATGCGCGTGGTACTGGTGCGGCTGGCGTCGTGCTGCAGCACGCTGCGCTGGTTCGCCGACCAGAAGATCTTCAATGAAATGACGCGCGCCTATGGCCGCGAAACGCTGGACCTGTATGCGCCGCTGGCGAACCGCCTCGGCATCTGGCAGATCAAGTGGGAGCTGGAAGACCTGTCGTTCCGCTTCATCGAGCCGGAAAGCTACAAGCGCATCGCCAAGATGCTGGAAGAAAAGCGCATGATGCGCGAAAGCTTCGTCACGCACTCGATCGAGCGGCTGCAGTCGGAGCTGGCCGGCGCCGGCATCAAGGCCGAGGTGTTCGGCCGGCCGAAGCACATCTACAGCATCTGGAACAAGATGCGCGGCAAGGAGCTCGATTTCACCGAGCTGTATGACGTGCGCGCGTTCCGCGTGATCGTGGCGGACGTGAAGACGTGCTACACGGTGCTCGGCGTGGTGCACAACATCTGGACGCCGATCCCGAAGGAATTCGACGACTACATCTCGCGGCCCAAGCCGAACGGCTACCAGTCGCTGCACACGGTGGTCATGGCGGACGATGGCCGGCCGCTGGAGGTGCAGATCCGTACCCAGGAGATGCACAGCTTCGCCGAGTACGGCGTGGCCGCGCACTGGCGCTACAAGGAAGAAGGCAATTCCAGCTTCCAGGGCCAGAAGTACGATGAAAAGATCGCCTGGCTGCGCCAGCTGCTGGCGTGGAAGACCGACGTGGCCGATGCGGTCGTCGGGCAGGAGGAATTGCAGCGCGAATGGGTGGAAAAGCTGAAGGAGGCGGCGCTGGACGACCGCATCTTCGTGCTGACCCCGCAGGCACGCGTGCTTGAACTGCCGGTCGGTGCCACGCCGATCGATTTCGCCTACCACCTGCACAGCGACGTGGGCCACCGCTGCCGCGGCGCGCGCGTCGATGGCGTGATGGTGCCGCTCAATACGCAGCTGAAAAGCGGGCAGACGTGCGAGATCATCACGGCCAAGGGCGCGCCCGGCACGGCCGGCCCGTCGCGCGACTGGCTGAGCCCGGGCTATGCGGTCAGCAACCGCACGCGCGCCAAGGTGCGCGCCTGGTTCCATGCGATCGATGTGCAGGAAACGCTGTCGCACGGCCGCTCGCTGGTGGAAAAATCGCTGCAGCGCGAAGGCAAGACGGCCGTCAACCTGGAGACGCTGGCGCAAAAGCTCGGTTTCGCCAAGGTCGATGAGCTCTTCCTTGCCGTGGGCAAGGAGGAATTCAGCCTGCGGCACGTGGAGCACGCGCTGCACGACAACGCCGAGCCGACGCCGCCCGAAGACGCGGTGGTGCTGAACAAGAGCCGTGCCTCGTCGACGGAGCAGGGCGCCAAGTCGGGCGTGCTGGTGGTCGGCACCGAGGGCCTGATGACGCAACTGGCCCGGTGCTGCAAACCGGCACCGCCCGACCCGATCGTGGGCTTCGTCACGCGCGGCAAGGGGGTATCGATCCACCGTTTGTCGTGCAAGAACTTCGCCGAAATGCGGATCAAGGCGCCCGAGCGCGTGATCGTCACCGAATGGGGCGATGGCCAGCGCGAAACCGTCTACCCCGTGGACCTGTTCGTGCTGGCGGGCGACCGCCAGGGCCTGCTGCGCGATATCTCCGAAGTGTTTTCGCGCGAAAAGATCAACGTGATCGGCGTGAACACGCAAAGCGCGAAAGGCCAGGCGCGCATGACCTTCACCGCGGAAATCGGTTCGACGGCGCAGGTGCACAAGGCACTGGCCGCGATTTCGGAGGTGACCGGCGTGCTGGAGGCGCGGCGGGCCTGAAGCTGCCTTGCCCGCCATGCGCAAGAGCGCCAGCCGATACACGGCCGCGTTTCGCCTGGCGGCCTGCGCTACGGTGCGGGGAGATTGTCAGTGCCGGCTCGGAGCATGGCGGCGCGATGCCACGGCACCGGTCTTCCCGCGTGTCGGAAGCGTGCACCCGGCCTCATTCCAGACGACGCGCGAACGGTCGGCACAGCTTGTTGCCGGCTATTGCGGCCGCCCCTGCCGGCCCGCCAATTCGGCCTGCAGCGTGATGTGGTCGATGCCATGTTTTTCGATCAGCATGGCGCGGATCGCCTTCAGTGTGGCGGGCCAGTGCTGCAGGTCGTGCACTTCCACGTGGCCGATCAGCGCCGGCTGGCCCGGTGCCATGTCCCACACATGCAGGTCGTGCACCGACGCCACGCCGTCGATGCCTTCGAGGTCGTTCCCCACTTTTTCGTAGTCGATATCGTCCGGCACGCCTTCCATCAGGTGATGGCCCGATTCGCGCAGGATGCCGATGGTGGACTTCAGCAGCAGCAGCGACACCAGCAGCGACAGCAGTGGGTCGATCTGCATCCAGCCGGTGAAGTAGATGACGGCGCCGGCGGCCAGCGCGGCCACGGACCCGAGCATGTCACCCATCACGTGCACCAGTGCCGCGCGCGTGTTCATGCTTTCCTTGTCCTTCGACAGCACCAGCGCGACCAGTATGTTGACCACCAGGCCGATTGCCGCCACGCCGGCCACGGTGCCGCCCTGCACGGCCTGCGGCTGGGCGAAGCGGTGCACCGCCTCGAACACGATCCAGCCGATCACCAGCAGCATGACGAGGCCATTGACGAACGCGGCCAGCGCCTCGGCGCGGCCGAAGCCGAACGAGTAGCGCGAGGAGGGCGGGCGCTTGGCGATCAGTTGCGCCAGCAGCGCAAGGCCCAGCGACGCGGCATCGGTCAGCATGTGGCCGGCGTCGGCGATCAGTGCCAGCGAATTGGCCATGAAGCCTGCCACGACCTCGACCGCGGCAAAGGTCAGCGTCAGCCCCACGGCCCAGGCCAGGATGGCCAGGCTGCGGTCGGCCCGCTGGTGCTTGTACTTGGCGTCGCCCTTCAGGTGGGCATGCAGGTGGCTGGTGGCGGTCATTGCTCTATGGTCGAGGGTGTTACAAAAATATAGCATGCACACCGGCCGCGCATGATTGCGGCCCTGATGGCGGTGGGGTTGCCACGCCCCGGGCTGCTCCTGGGGCAATTTCATTCTGGCCCTTGTCTTATCGGCGCCACGTCACTATAATGCTCGGCATTGGGCGGTTAGTTCAGCTGGTTAGAATACTTGGTCGACATCCAAGGGGTCGGGGATTCGAATTCCTCACCGCCCACCAGAATGCGAGGGACTTGCTTCACGGCGTGATGCAAGTTCGTCAATTCAAGTTGTGCAAGGTAATAAGGTAGCAAGGCAGTACAAGCGGGCGGTTAGTTCAGCTGGTTAGAATACTTGGTCGACATCCAAGGGGTCGGGGATTCGAATTCCTCACCGCCCACCAGAACACTTCAGTAACATTCAATGTAAGAGCGAGAAAGGCAATCCGGTTATGACACCGCGAACTACAACCGCTAAGGTTTGGTGAGTGACGCTAGTCGATCGGCTTTCTTTGGCTTTTCAAATTGAAAGATAACGCGGCTAGTCCGCGTTTTTTTTCGTCCCTGTTTTCCCCTTATTTCAGTTGAGTTTTTACGGCCCCGTGCCGATTGGAGATCATGATGGTATCAGTCCGACTTCCCGATGGATCCGTGCGCCAGTTCGATGCGCCGGTCACCGTGGCCCAGGTGGCCTCCAACATCAGCACGAGCCTGGGCAAGGCCGCGCTGGCAGGCAAGGTTGACGGCAAAGTGGTCGACACCTCGTTCCTGATCGAGCAGGATGCCGACGTGGCGATCGTCACCGACAGGGATCCCGAAGGCCTGGACGTGATCCGTCACTCGACGGCCCACCTGCTGGCCTACGCCGTCAAGGAGCTGTTCCCGGATGCGCAGGTGACGATCGGCCCGACGATCGAAAACGGTTTCTACTACGACTTCTCGTACAAGCGCCCGTTCACGCCGGATGACCTGGTGGCGATCGAAAAGAAGATGGCCGAGCTGGCGAAGAAGGACGAGCCCGTCACCCGCAAGGTGCTGCCGCGCGACGAGGCCGTGGCGTACTTCAAGTCGATCGGCGAAGAATACAAGGCCGAGATCATCGCCTCGATCCCGGCGAATGAGGACGTGTCGCTGTACAGCGAAGGCAAGTTCACCGACCTGTGCCGCGGCCCGCACGTGCCGTCGACGGGCAAGCTGAAGGTCTTCAAGCTGATGAAGCTGGCTGGCGCCTACTGGCGCGGCGATTCGAAGAACGAGATGCTGCAGCGCGTGTACGGCACCGCCTGGACGAAGAAGGAAGACCAGGAGCTGTACCTTCACAACCTGGAAGAGGCGGAAAAGCGCGACCACCGCAAGCTGGGCAAGCAGCTGGACTTCTTCCACTTCCAGGATGAGGCGCCGGGCCTCGTGTTCTGGCATCCGAAAGGCTGGACCATCTGGCAACAGGTCGAGCAGTACATGCGCAAGAAATACCAGGACAACGGCTACCAGGAAGTGAAGGCGCCGCAGATCCTGGATGCCAGCCTGTGGGCCAAGACGGGCCACTGGGACAACTACCGTGAAAACATGTTCGTCACGGAATCGGAAAACCGCTCGTATGCGCTGAAGCCGATGAATTGCCCGGGTCACGTGCAGATCTTCAATTCCGACCTGCGCTCTTATCGCGACTTGCCGCTGCGCTACGGCGAATTCGGCCAGTGCCACCGCAACGAGCCGTCCGGCGCGCTGCACGGCATCATGCGCGTGCGCGGTTTCACGCAGGACGACGGCCACATCTTCTGCACGCACGAGCAGATCGAGCCGGAAGTGGTGGCATTCCACCAGCAGGCGATGGCGGTGTACGAGGACTTCGACTTCACCAATATCGAGGTGAAGCTGGCGTTGCGTCCTGATAACCGCATCGGTACCGATGAAGTGTGGAACGACGCGGAAGAGGCGCTGCGCCAGGGCCTGCGCGCCTGCGGCGTGACGTGGACGGAGCTGCCGGGCGAGGGTGCGTTCTACGGCCCGAAGATCGAATACCACCTGAAGGATTCGCTCGGTCGCCCATGGCAGGTTGGCACGATGCAGGTCGACTTCTTCATGCCCGAACGCCTCGGTGCGCAATATGTCGCCGAAGACAATACGAAAAAGACCCCGGTGATGCTGCACCGCGCGATCGTCGGGTCGATGGAGCGTTTCATCGGCATCCTGATCGAGAACTATGCCGGCGCGCTGCCGATGTGGCTGGCGCCGGTGCAGGTTGCCATCCTGAACATCTCGGACGGCCAGGCGCAATACGCCACCGAGCTGGCCGCCAAGCTGCGCAAGCTGGGCCTGCGCGTCACGGCTGATTTGCGCAACGAGAAGATCACGTATAAAATACGCGAACATTCCGTCCAAAAATTGCCTTATATCCTTGTTATCGGAGATAAGGAACGGGACGCCAATACCGTGGCCGTGCGTGCGCGGGGCAATATCGACCTGGGTGTCATGTCGATCGATGCCCTGGTTGAGCGACTCCAGCAGGATGTCGCCAACAAAGCCTGACGGGGACTGATCGTTCAATCTCCGTAACCGGCCAACATATCAAATTTTTAAAGGAAACTGCAATAGCTACTGACAAGTCGCAGCATCGCATCAATGGCGAAATCACGGCACCGGAAATGCGTCTCTCCGGTGTCAATAATGAGCCGCTGGGCATCGTGAGCCTGGCCGAAGCCTTCCGCCTGGCGGAAGAGGCGAACGTGGACCTCGTGGAAATTGCGCCGACCGCGCAGCCGCCGGTTTGCCGTCTGATGGATTACGGTAAGTTTAAGTATTCCGAGCAGAAAAAAGCGCACGAAGCCAAATTGAAGCAGAAAATCATCTCCGTGAAGGAAGTCAAATTCCGTCCCGGTACCGATGAAGGCGACTACAACATCAAGCTGCGCAATCTGATCAAGTTCCTGGAAGATGGCGACAAGACGAAGATCACCCTTCGTTTCCGCGGCCGTGAAATGGCCCACCAGGATATCGGCATGCGCATGCTGGAGCGGTTGAGGGGCGATCTGGAAGAGCATGGCCAGGTCGAGCAGTTCCCCAAGATGGAAGGCCGCCAGATGATCATGGTCATTGCCCCCAAAAAGAAAATTCCGCCGCGGTAAGCCTGCGAAGCGGGCGCATTTCGGGTCCACCGTGCTCCGCTGCGGCGGACCGACCGTACTGAAGTACGGTTCCGCGCGCTGGGCCCGAACTGCATCCCGCTGTGCAGGTTACCGGGACGGATTTTAACTATGCCTCCGGCAATGATGGTGCGCGGTTGAAAAAGTCGGTATAATTACCGGCTCGTCCAGTTGTGGCGAAAAGAATTTGCGGGATCAAATCCGCAACATGTAGTGGCCCAGCTGCCGCTGCATCAACAAGTGAAAGCAGGCACCCAAGCGCAACGTGTTGTTGCCACCTGCGATCCTGTTATTTGGAGCTGTCCGCGAGGGCAGATGTGTTATGCCAAAAATGAAGACCAAAAGCTCCGCGAAGAAGCGTTTTCGCGTGCGTCCGGGTGGTACCGTCAAATCGGGTATGGCGTTCAAGCGTCACATCCTGACCAAGAAAACCACCAAAAACAAGCGTCAGCTGCGTGGCACCCGTAACATCAATGCGTCCGACGTCACCAGCGTCCTGCGCATGATGCCGTCCGCTTAATCTCACACTCATTAAGGAGCTACTATGCCTCGAGTAAAACGTGGGGTTACCGCGCGTGCCCGTCATAAAAAAGTACTGAATCAGGCCAAGGGTTACCGCGGCCGCCGCAGCAAGGTTTACCGGATTGCCAAGCAAGCAGTGATGCGCGCTGGCCAGTATGCCTACCGCGACCGTCGTAACAAGAAGCGCGTCTTCCGCGCCCTGTGGATCACCCGTATCAACGCGGCTTCGCGCGAACACGGCCTGACCTACAGCGTCTTCATGAACGGCCTGAAGAAAGCCGCTATCGAACTGGACCGTAAAGTCCTGGCCGATATGGCTGTGATGGACAAGCCGGCGTTTGCCGCGATTGTCAACGCCGTGAAAGCAAAGATCGCTGCTGCTTAAGCATTAGCAATCGATTGTTGCGTGCTGCCCGACGGGCGGCGCGAAGAGCGGGGCACGGGATAACGACCGGTGCCCCGTTTTACATTTCCAGCATAGGAAAATCAGTCGGATGAACTCCCTCGAACAAATCGTTTCCGTTGCGCAGGCTGACTTTCTCGCCGCCGCGGATGCTGCCGCACTTGAAAACGCCAAAGCCAAGTACCTTGGCAAGACTGGCCAGATTACCGAACTGATGAAGGGCCTCGGCAAGCTTGCGCCCGAGGAAAAGAAGGCGCAAGGCGCGCTGATCAACGCCGCCAAGGGCCAGATCGAAGCCGCGCTGACGGCACGCCGCGATGCGCTGGCCGATGCCCAGTTGCAGCAGCGCCTGAATGCCGAAGCGATCGACGTGACCTTGCCCGGCCGCGGCCGCGCTCCCGGTGGCATCCACCCGGTGATGCGCACGTGGGAGCGGGTCGAGGCGATCTTCCGCTCGATCGGCTTCGACGTGGCCGGTGGCCCCGAGATCGAAACCGACTGGACCAACTTCACCGCGCTGAACAGCCCGGAAAACCACCCGGCCCGCTCGATGCAGGACACGTTCTATATCGAAGGCAACGACAGCACCGGCAAGCCGCTGCTGCTGCGCACGCATACGAGTCCGATGCAGGTGCGCTACGCGCGCAGCCACCAGCCGCCGATCAAGGTGATCGCGCCAGGCCGCACGTACCGCGTCGACAGCGACGCCACCCACTCGCCGATGTTCCACCAGGTCGAAGGCCTGTGGATCGCCGAGAACATCAGCTTTGCCGACCTGAAGGGTGTGTACCTGAACTTCGTGAAGGCGTTCTTTGAAACGGACGACCTGCAAGTGCGCTTCCGTCCTTCGTATTTCCCGTTTACCGAACCGTCGGCCGAGATCGACATCGCCTTCGGTTCCGGTCCGCTGAAAGGCCGCTGGCTGGAAGTGTCCGGCTCGGGCCAGGTGCACCCGACTGTCGTGCGCAATTTCGGGCTGGACCCGGAAAAATACATCGGCTTCGCGTTCGGCTCCGGCCTCGAGCGCCTGACGATGCTGCGCTATGGCGTCAATGACCTGCGCCTGTTCTATGAAGGCGACCTGCGCTTCCTGAAGCAATTCAATTGAGCAGTTCAATAAAAGAATACTGAAGGCTGATAATGCAATTCTCCGAAAACTGGCTCCGTACCATGGTCGATCCGAAGATGACTTCGGATGAGCTGTCCCACCTGCTGACGATGTCCGGCCTCGAAGTGGAAGAAGTGGAACCCGTCGCGCCGCCATTCACCAATGTCGTCGTCGGCCACGTGCGCGAAGTGCAGAAACACCCGAACGCGGACCGCCTGAACGTGTGCCAGGTCGACGTGGGCACGGGTACGCTGCTCAACATCGTGTGCGGCGCGCCCAATGTGCGCGAAGGCCTGAAGGTGGCATGCGCAACGGCCGGCGCCATGCTGCCGCCGGGCGCCGACGGCAAGCCGTTCGAGATCAAGGTGGGCAAGCTGCGCGGCGTCGAGTCGCAAGGCATGCTGTGCTCGGCACGTGAACTGAAATTGTCCGAAGACCACGGCGGCCTGCTGGAGTTGCCGGACGATGCGCCCGTGGGCCAGAACTTCCGCGACTACTACGCGCTGAACGACCTGAAATTCACGATCAAGCTGACGCCGAACAAGGCCGACTGCCTGTCCGTGCTGGGCGTGGCCCGCGAAGTGGCGGCATTGACGGGCGCGCCGCTGAACGCGCCCGCAAGCACTGCTACGGCCGTCACGCTCGAGGAAACGCTGCCCGTGAAGATCGGCGCGCCGGACCTGTGCGGCCGCTTTGCCGGCCGCGTCATCCGCAACCTGAACGCGAAGGCCGCCACGCCGGACTGGATGAAACAGCGCCTCGAGCGCAGCGGCCAGCGTTCGCTGTCGGCGCTGGTCGACATCTCGAACTACGTGATGCTGGAGCTGGGCCGTCCATCGCACGTGTTCGACCTGGACAAGATCCACGGCGGCCTGGAAGTACGCTGGGGTAAGCCTGGCGAATCGCTGAAGCTGCTGAACGGTAATACGGTTTCCGTCGACGAATGGGTCGGCGTGGTTGCGGACGAGCAGAACGTGGAATCGCTTGCCGGCATCATGGGCGGCGATGCCACCGCCGTCTCGCTGGACACGACCAATGTGTACGTGGAAGCGGCGTTCTGGTGGCCGAACGCCATCCAGGGCCGTGCCCGCAAGTACAACTTCTCGACCGATGCGGCCCACCGCTTCGAGCGCGGCGTGGACTACGCAACGATTCCCGAGCACCTCGAACGCATCACCGCGCTGATCGTGGAAATCTGCGGCACGCCGGAGACGAAAGTCGGCGCAATCGATGACCAGGTCGTCAACCTGCCGGAGCGCCAGCCCGTGCAACTGCGCACCGCGCGCGCCCAGAAGGTCATCGGCGTGCCGCTGACGGACGAGGTCATCGCCGACATCTTCAAGCGCCTGGCGCTGCCGCATACGGTAGAGAATGGCGTATTCTCCGTCACGGCGCCGAGCTACCGTTTCGACATCGAGATCGAGGAAGACCTGATCGAGGAAGTGGCCCGCGTCTACGGCTTCGAGAACATTCCGGCCAAGCCGCCGGTGGCCGAAAACACGATGCAGATCGCGCCGGAAAACACCCGTTCGATCTTCGCGGTGCGGCACCAGCTGGCCGACCTGGGTTACCAGGAAGTGGTCAACATGAGCTTCGTGGAAGCGCAGTGGGAGCAGGACTTCAACGGCAACGAGAATCCGATCAAGCTGCAGAACCCCATCGCCAGCCAGCTGTCCGTCATGCGTTCGTCGCTGATAGGCAGCCTGGTGGCGAACGTGCGCTACAACGTCAACCGCAAGGCGCCACGCGTGCGCGCGTTCGAAGTGGGCGCCGTGTACAAGCGCGACGCGGCCGTGCAGGACGGGCCGCTGACGGTGGCGGGTTACGACCAGCCCCAGCGGATCGGCGTCATCGCCTATGGCCCGCAGGCGGACGAGCAATGGGGCTTGCCAACGCGCGATGCCGACTTCTTCGACGTCAAGGCCGATCTGGAGGCGCTGTTCGCGCCGGCCCCGTTGCGCTTTGCCAAGCTGGAACACCCGGCGCTGCATCCGGGCCGTGCCGCCTCCGTTGCGCTGGATGGCAAGGTGATCGGCTTCATTGGCGAACTGCATCCGCGCTGGCTGCAAAAGTATGACCTGCCGAAGGCGCCTGTCGTATTCGAGGTCGATGCAGTAGCATTGCAGCAACGTGACGTGCCGGTTTATACGGAAATTTCGAAATTCCCGGGCACGACGCGCGACCTCGCACTGGTGGTTCCACACACGGTGGCGGCGCAGGATCTGCTGGATGTATTCGCGGCCGCGGTGGCGGCGAGCGAACATGCCCGCATCGTGCAAGCCATTGTTTTGTTTGATGAATACCGTGGCGTTGGCCTCGCATCGGACGAGAAATCGCTTGCTTTCCGCTTTAGCTTGCAAGATACTCAAACAACCCTGCAGGACGAAATCGTCGATGCATTGATGGGCTCGTTGGCCGATGCGGCAACGCAAAAAGCTGGCGCAAAATTACGCAAGTGAGTTGTCAATCGTTCACTGGATAATGCGCTGACTGGTGCTCTGCATGATTGCCGGCGTAGTTGCCGGCGTAGTTGCCAATGATCGTGCGGATCCTGTACTGCAGGGCTGGAAATGCCGGTTTCGGTACTGCTGTGGTAACTTAGATCGAACTTAAGTTGAGCAGTAAATACCCGTGCAACTCTTCCGTGCACTGCAGCATTCATTCAGAATAGTCAACATTCAATGCGGTTCAGTGCAGTTCAGTTCATATTAGCGGGTCCGGCAATGCCGGACTCGCGTACTTTGTAAAGGCAGGGCAGCAAAATTAACAACAACGACACCGCGATTTTGCAATCCGCGCTGGATGCCGAGTTGCACAGCGCCATGCAGGTTGCAAAAGTACGCCAGGAAGCTGAAAAAAGCTTGCCCACATTGACGAAAGCCGAATTGGCCGAACTCCTGTTCGAACAGGTCGGTTTGAACAAGCGCGAGGCAAAGGACATGGTCGAAACCTTTTTCGACGAGATTCGCAATGCGCTCGAGCGGGGCGAAGCCGTCAAACTGTCCGGTTTCGGCAATTTCCAGTTGCGCGACAAGCCGCAGCGGCCGGGTCGCAATCCAAAAACAGGGGAAGAAATCCCGATTACGGCGCGTCGCGTCGTTACCTTCCATGCCAGCCAGAAGCTCAAGGCGATGGTGGAAGAAAGTGCCGCGCTGGCACGCGCAGCCTGATAAAGGATCGGCATGAACGATCGCATCAGCAAGACCGAACTGGTCAGCTTGCCGCCGATTCCGGCCAAGCGTTACTTCACGATCGGCGAGGTTAGCGAACTGTGTGGCGTGAAACCGCACGTGCTGCGCTACTGGGAACAGGAATTCACCCAACTCAAGCCAGTCAAGCGGCGCGGCAACCGCCGCTATTATCAACACCATGAAGTGCTGCTGATCCGCCGCATCCGTGAGCTGCTCTATGAACAGGGCTTCACGATCAGTGGCGCACGCAACAAACTGGACAGCCGCGGCGTCGCCGCCCAGGAAGCGTATGATGACGATACGCCGCCGGCGCCGCCACCGCTCGACCGGGAAATGATCCGCAGCGAACTGCTCGCGATCCTGAACCTGTTGAAATAAGCACAGCGATACCGGTGGTGCCGGTCACTTTTCTTTTGCAGCCATGTCCCGATATGTAGGCGCGACATCGGGGCAGAACGTTAAATGATTGGTGTTACAATATCAACGTTATAATTCTGTTAGTTAAAAATACAGACGCTCGGCGAGCGATCCAGGGCCACTCCCAAGCCAGGGATAACGAGGGAAACAATGATACGCGTTGCCATTTGTGACGATCACCAGATAGTACGAGCAGGCTTCAAACAGATCTTTTCGCAATCCGACGAATTTTCCGTCGTGGCGGAAGGCAGTACCGGGCGTGAGGCACTCGATATCGCGCGCCGCGAAATCTGCGATGTGCTGCTGCTCGATATCGCCATGCCCGACCAGAGCGGTATCGACACGCTGCGCACGATCCGCCAGGGGCAGCCCGATTTGCCGGTGCTGATCCTGTCCGGCTACCCGGCACAGCAATATGCGCTCAACCTCTTCAAGATGGGTGCCAATGGCTACCTGAACAAGGAATGCGAGGCCGATGAACTGATCACGGCCGTGCGTACCGTGTTCCAGGGCCGCCGCTATGTCAGCTCGCAGGTTGGCGAGCTGCTGGCACAGAGCTTCGACCGCGATCCGAACACGGCGCTGCATACCGAATTGTCGGACCGCGAATTCCAGGTTTTCCTGCGCCTTGCCCGAGGTGCCACCGTGTCCGATATCGGCACGGCGCTATCGCTCAGCATCAAGACAGTGAGCACCTATCGCACCCGGATCATGGAGAAAATGGGCTTGCAGTCGAATAGTGACCTGACCTACTATGCAATGAAGAACAACCTGCTGGATTGACAGCGGTCGCATCGTGAAAACCGCCAGTGCCGATCCTCCGGGATCGGTCCTGGCGGTTTTTTTGCAAGGGTCGATCGATCTGTTGTTCCGGTGGGCAATATTCTCACCGTGTGGCATTTCCGTGAGGCATTAAAATGGTGGGCGGGCTATAATGGCCTGCCCGCCGTCTGCGCCAGCGAAGGATGCTTCAGGATGTATTTCACAGCGAAGGCAGCACCGCATTACCGGCTGCCACTCTACAAGACCGTATTGTGCGTTACGTGCGCGCTGATCCTTGTCGTCAACGGCCTGTTCCTCTTTCATAACCTCGAAGCACTGAAAAGCGCCAACGCGCAAGTGCTGCAAAGCTCGCGCGTTGCCGAGCGCCTTCAGTACCTCGACGTGCTCGTGCAGGATGCGGAAAGCAGCATGCGCGGTTACTTTATTTCCGGTAACGACGTCTATCTCGGCCCGACGCGCACCGTGCTGTCGCAGACCGAGGCCGAGGTGCGCCAGTTGCAGGGCCTGCTGGCCGACAACCCCGCCCAACTGAAAAACCTCGCCCAGTTGAACACGCTGATCCGTCGCAAGCTGTCGATGCTGAACCAGGCCGTCGAGGTCTACCACCATGGCGGGCTGGACGAGATCGTCAATATTTCCCGCTATGGCGATGAACGTGGCGGCCTCGACGAGATCCGGCTGCAGACCGTGATCATGATCCAGGAGCAGAACGAAACGCTGGAAGCGCGCAGCGCGCGCTTCTACGACGAATATCATCGGGCACTGGTGCTCGGCGTGCTGATCAACGCCATCGCGATCGTGGTGCTCGTCATGTTCTACCGCCTCGTCGGGCGCAGTTATTATCGCCAGGCCGCCGTCGAGCATGCGCTGCAGCAGTCGAACGAGAACCTCGAAGCGATGGTGGCACAGCGTACCGAGCAGTTGTCAGTGCTGTCGCGGCACCTGATCACCATCAGCGAGGATGAAAAATCGCGCCTGTCGCGCGAACTGCACGACGAAATGGGCGCCAACCTCACGTCGATCGGCATGGATATCGGTGCCGTCATGTTGCAGCTGCAGAAAACGCAACCTGAACTGGCGGCCCAGTTGAAGCGGGCACGTGGCACGCTGGTGGAGACGGTGGAGCTGAAGCGCCGCATCATCGAGGATCTGCGGCCCAGCCTGCTGGACAACCTGGGCCTGTGCGCCGCGATCGACAGCTATACCGACGATTTCTCGCGCATGACGAAACTGCCGTGTGAAACGGAGATCGGTCCGGAAATCGATGGCATCGTTCGCGAAGGCGATGCCAGCCTGTCGATCGCGCTGTTCCGCATCGTCCAGGAATCGCTGACCAACATCCGCAAGTATGCGCAGGCAAGCCGTGTGTCCGTGACGCTGATACGGACAGGCGAGGGGATCGTCCTGAGGATTATCGACGACGGCATCGGCATCGCATCGAACACATTGGCCAAACCGATGTCGCACGGCATTCTCGGCATGCGGGAACGCGCGTTGCTGCTGGGGGGCACGTTGACGATCCGCCGCGGGCGCGGCGACAAGGGCACATGCATCGAGGCGCGCATTCCGCTCAGGAATGGCGCGCCGGTGGAGGGGAGTGTGGCGCGGCCGCCGGTCAGCAGCCCGCTACGTCAACGAGCAGACGATCATATTCCGTCTTTGCCACTTTGTAGCACTCGCCCGCATAGCGTTCCAGCCCATCACGATCCAGTACAGTGATGTTGCCGCGGCGATAGGTGATCAAGCCGTCGTCCTGCAACTTGCCGGCGGCGGCCGTGATGCTTTCGCGACGCACGCCCAGCATGATCGAAATCATTTCCTGGGTCACCTTCAGTTCATTGGTCGGCGAACGGTCCAGGCGATCCAGCAGCCAGCGGCACAGCTTCTGCTCGATCGAGCTGTGGCGGCCACCGACGGCGTTCTGTGCCATCTGGGCGAACAGCGCGGTGTTGTAGCGCATCAGCAGCTGGGGCAGGGCGCCGCCCTGGTTGAACGCATCGCGCAGCGCCTGTGCCTTCAGGCGGTAGCCATAGCCGGCGCTTTGCACGACCGCCGTGCACATGGCGCGCTCGCCCGGGAACATCGACACGCCCACGACACCTTCATGGCCCACCACGGCGATTTCCGTCGTGGCACCGTCTTCCATCACGTACAGCAGCGACACGATGGCCGTCGTGGGGAAATACACGTTTTCCAGCTTGCTGCCATACTCGAACAGTTCCTTGCCAAAGGGCAGCTGAACCAGTTCGAGGTGTTCGAACAACGACTCCAGCACATCGCGCGGCAGCGCAGCCAGCAACTCATTCTGCTGGGTGCCGCTGTAGCTGATGACCGGCCGCGTGGCTTCCCGCGCGCCGCCCAGCGGCATCATGGTTTTTTCGGAAATGCCAAGTTGCGTGTTGTTCATGTCGTCCTCACGAGCTTTAGTACAGGAAATCGCGTCGGCCGCTTCACTATGGATTGCGGCTATCCGTTAGATGCCGCACGGCGCCGATCGCGTTGGTAGTACTTTAAGTTCCTATGTAGGTAACGAACATAAGACGGGCTTCCGACGAGGTGTAGGCTGGTTAGATCAACCATTGTCAGTCTAGTCCTACGGAAACGTTGTGCTTTCCATACCAAAAACCATCGGCTGGAGGCGCACGTTTCATCATCAGGCCTACTGCATCCGCCGGAGAGCAAGGCCCAGCCTCATACAGGCTGTTTTCATGGCTATCCGTACGGCAGCGAACATTGCTTGCGGCAATACACTCGCACCCATGCCTCGAACAGTCGAGCATTGCGCTGGAACGCGATGAGCGCCTCACCATGCGATGTATTCCTACAAGGACTTGAAGCGCAAGCCCGACTTCGGAGCGGAAACGTTTCGCGCCGATAGCGCCTTGCATCCACGAAGCTTCGCAGCGGATCCACAACATCGCGGGAACATTTTCAATTTCCGTATGGCAATAAGACTTTGGCCGCGCTAAACTTATCGTGAATTAATTTGCCGAGGTCCGAGATGAAAGTTGCCCAACAAGGTTTCACGCTGATGGAAGTGCTGGTCACGATCGTGATCATCGGTATCCTGTCGGCCGTGGCGCTCCCGGCCTATTCGGACCATGTCACGCGCTCGCGCACCGCCGAAGCCTTCACGGCACTCGGCGCCGCGCAGATGAACGCCGAGCAGTTCTGGAACAACGAACGCAGCTACGCCGACTTCAACCAGTCGAGCGGCTTCCCTGCGGCGACGCCCAATTTCACGTACGTCCTCAGCAACGCCACCCCCTCCACGTTCACGGTCACGGCCACCGGCCGCGCCAAGATGACGGGCTTTACCTACACGATCGACCAGAACGGCACGCGCACCACCACGGCCACGCCGGCCTGGGGCACGAGCACCGCATGCTGGATCGACAAGAAAGGCGGCCAATGCTCCAGCTGAGGGCAGGGCGGGGCTATACGCTGATCGAACTGATGGTCGGTGTCGCCATCCTGGGCAGCCTGGTTGCCGTGGGCATTCCCAACATGACGAACTGGGTCGTGGCCAACAAGGCAAAAGCGGCATCGGAGTTTTACCTGGAGGGCTTGTCGATGGCGCGCCGCCAGGCGGTGACGCACAATGCGCGCAGCCGCTTCGTGCTCACGCCCGGCAGCAATGGCCAGTTCGACTGGCAGGTGGACCTGTGCTTCCCGGCGCCCGGCAACCCATGCACGGACAACGCAGGCAACTGGTCGACGACAACGGCCGCGTCCAGTGGCGATCCGGAAGGCGCAGCGGGTTTCCGTTCCGTGTTGCGCGCGGCGGCGTCGCTGCCTTCATCGAATCTTCTCATCCCAACCGTCGCGCCCGACGGCGCGAATGCCGTGTACTACACGGAGCTGGGCTGGGTCGACACGACGATCCCGGACCGGCTGGCGCAGTTGCGCCTCGATCCGTCGGCAGCTCTGGCGGAAGACGTGCGCGCGGCGGCGGTGGCTGTCACGCTGGCCGGCATGGCATCAAAATGCGACCCGGCCGTGTCCGCGCCCGATTCGCGGGCCTGTCCGCCATGAAGCCGCGCCGTGTCCGCGCCCAGCAGGGTATCGCGCTGCTCGAAGCGCTGATCGCCGTGGTGATCCTGGCGCTCGGCCTGCTGGGCACGATCGGCCTGCAGGCGCGCTCCTACTCGGCGCTGGCCGATTCGGCGATGCGGGCCGAGGCAACGCTGGCGACCGATCGCCTGGTCGGCATCATGCACAACGACGTGGCCAACCTGGCCACTTACCAGGTCGCGCTCGGCGCCACGGCGCCGGCGGCGCTGGCACCGTGGGCCGCGGAAACGTCGACGGCGATTCCCGGCGCGCGCTACCGCGTGGCCGTGGCTGCCGAACCCCAGCGCACCCGCGTGGACATCGAAATCCGCTGGCGCCGCAAGCAGGGCGACGACGACCGCACGCACCTCGTCACGGCCTATATCCGGTGAACACGATGAGAACGAACGCAACAGCGCAAAACGGTTTTTCGCTTGTCGAGTTGATGGTCTCGGTCGTCATCGGCCTGCTGGCCGTGATGTTCGCCACCCGCCTCATGGTGGGCGGCGAGCAGAGCAAGGCCGCGTCGGTCGGCGGCTCGGATGCCATGCAGAACGGCATGCTGGCGCTGTTCTCGATCAATACCGATGCGTCACAAGCGGGCTGGGGCCTGAACGACGACCTGGTCAACGGCTGCAATACGCGCATGACCGATGCGGAAGGGTTTGCACTGGCTACGGCCGCGCGCGATGGCGCCGCGATCACGCCGCTGGCGCCCGCCGTGATCGCCGATGGCGGCACGGGTTCCGATACGCTCACCCTGTATTCCGGAACGGGCATGGCCGGCGCCGGTTCCACCAGCGTCTGGCAAAACTACATCGGCGGTACGTCGATCGGTGTCGCCAGCGTGTCGCCATTCGGCTTCAACCAGGGCGACGTGATCGTCGTCGCGCCCGAGCCCGCCGGCGGCGATTGCACGGTGGCGCAACTGTCGGCGGCACCCGCGGCCAGCGTGCTGCAGATCGCCTCCGGCACCGCGTGGCGCTATAACACCGGCAACCTTGGCGTGCTGTATAACGGCGGCCAGGCACGGGTGTTCAATCTGGGCCCGGCAAACAAACTGTCGTTCCACACGTGGTCGGTATCGAACGGTGTGTTGCAGCTGCGCGCCACCGACCTCGCCGGCACGGCTGCCCGGCCGCAGGCCGTGGTCGGCAATGTCGTGGCGCTGAAGGCGCAATATGGCTTCGACACGCGTGCCGGCAGCGCCTTCAATCCCAAGGCAGGCATGCGGGTCGGCCGCTGGAGCACCGCGATGGTCGATGCCGATGGCGATGGCAGCACCGGCGCACCGGGCGACTGGCAGCGCATCGCGGCGCTGCGCATCGCCGTCATCGCGCGCGGCGCCATGCCGGAACGGCCCGCGGCGGGGCAGACTACGTGCACCGCCACCACCGCGCCGATGACCGTGTTCGGGACCGCCGCGCCGGCCGGCGTGTCCGCCTCGCCCGTGCAGGTGGCGCTCGGCGTGCCGAACGACGCGGTCAGCTGGACCTGCTACCGTTACCGCGTGTTTGAAACGATCGTCCCGATCCGCAACGCGGGGTGGCGGCCATGATGAAAACCCGACACGCGCGCGGCCTGGCGCTACCGGTCATGCTGATCATGCTCGTCGTGATGATGGTCAGCAGCATCTACCTGCTGCGCTCGACCAACTCGACGGCGCTCACCACTTCGAACCTGGCCCAGGAGGATGCGCTGTCGAAGGCGGCCGACCTGGGCATCCACGCCGCCTACGACTGGCTGAGTACCCGGCCGGACAAGAGCGTGCTCTACAACGACATTCCCGCCGCCGGCTACGTCGCCACGACCAATCCCGGCGCGGGGCAGGGCGTGTCGAACCCCGCGTTCTGGCAGGGTTCCGTGACCGTATGGGACGCGGGCCGGCGCAACCAGGTCGAATACGTGATCCACCGCATGTGCCAGTTCCCGGGCGACTACAACACCAATAACTGCTCGCTGACGGCGGCACGGCAAACGCTGCAGGCCAGGACCCGCGCGGGCGACAGCCTGTCGTCGGATGCGCCGGCCTACCAGGGCAAGCCGCAGCTGCATTACCTGATCACCGCGCGGATCGCCGGCGCCCGCGGCGGCAATGTCATGAACCAGGCCGTCGTGATGATGGGCCCGTAGACGGTGAAGACCGCGATCGAGACTGCGAGCAAAAAAATGAGGAACGCGATGACGAATTTCCTGGCCCGCCTGGCGTTGGCCCTGCCCGTGCTGCTGGCCCAGTCCATGCTGCTGGCCAGCCCGGTGCAGGCCGCCACCACGAATATCGCCCAGGTACCGCTGCTGAACATCTCCGGCACCGGGACCGTCAAGCCGAACCTGATGCTGCTGTTCGATAACTCCGGCTCGATGGACCAGACCTATACGCCGGATTACGTAAACGACAACATCTGCCGCTCTCGCCTCACGCTGTCCACTGGCTACACCGCCTGCAATGTCGGGCATCCGCCGTTCATGAGCGCGGACTTCAACCGGCAGTACTACAACCCGCGCATCCGCTACGGTGTGCCGATCCAGTGGGATGGCACGTACTACCCGGAGATGACGGCCGCGCAAACGGCCAACTGGACCAGCGTGCCCAGCGACGGGTTCGGCCGCAGCAACACGAACCTGTACGGCGCCGGCGATACCGCGATCAACCTGCTGACCGAGTTCCCGGACCTGAAGTGGTGCAACGGCAGCGACGAGACCGATTGCCGGATCAATACCGCCACGTACACGTATCCGGACAACGCTTACTACAACCCGGCCGCCATCAGCGGGGGGCCGTATTACTACAATATCGCCGTATCCGAGTACTGCCGCGACGAGCGGCTCACTTCCTGCACATCGGTGGCCGCCGGTGCGGCCGCGCCCGCGGGCTACCCTGTGCCGGCCACGGTACGCTGGTGCAGCAACCGTGCACTGACCACCTGCCAGGCCAAGCGCGTCGGTACGTATGTGTACCCGAAATATTCATCGCCGCCCACGACCACGATCGCCCACGGCACCATCACGCTGGGCGCCACCGTGTCCACGTCGGCCATGCAGATTGCCGCCGTTACCGTCATCAATCCGGCGACGCCCGATTCGCCGACCACGATCAGCAACGGCGCCGTCAACGCGTCGAGCGGCACCAATACCGCCGCCCGGCAGCAGGCACTGGCCACCCAGGTCGCCGCGAGCATCATCGCCCGCACCGGCCTTGGCACGAATTCCTACTGGGCCTGCGTGCGCACGCCGACCGGCTCGTCCACCGTGCCGGCATGCTCGTCGATGGGCATCGCGCTCACGTCGGACAACGTCGTCGCGGTGATCCCGATCACCTGCGCCAGCAATACCAAGTCGCTGACGAACTGCAGCACGATCCGCGAAGACTCCACCCAGAACACGCGCCAGGGCTGGGGCCTCGAAGTGGATGCGCCATCGGTGCAGACCACGCCGGCCACCACCGGCCAGCCGCCCACGGCGCTGCTGCGCATCGGCGGGACCGGCAATATGCGCAACACGGGCACCATCAGCAATATCCGGCTCGGCAACACGACGATCACCGGCACGGTCTCGCTGCGCAATATGTCGCCGGCGCAGTCGGCGGTGGCGATCGTGCAGGCGATCAACGCTTCCAGTACGCGCAACACGCATCGCGCCTACCTGGGCGGCGACGCCGCCACCGGTGTCTGCGCCAATGAGCCGTCGACCACGGTATGCATCGTCCACGTGAACGCCACGGCCAATGGCGCGGCGCTGACCGGCAGCGTGGCGAACGCCAACAACGTCACGTTCAGCATGGTGAACGCCACCAGCATCGTCGAAGGCATCCCGGTCACCACCACGGCGCTGTCGTCGCTGCCCAGCGCGTTTTCGCGCGTCAACATCGTACCGGGCCGCACCTACCCGAAGGCGGCATCGCGCGGCGATTGCGTCGCCCAGGCGGCGGTGTGCACCTACGACGAGGAAATGACCAACTTCGCCAACTGGTATGCGTACTACAAGAACCGCCTGCAGATGATGAAGACGTCGGTCGGCATCGCCTTCGCCGCCATCAATGCGAACTACCGCGTAGGCTTCGTGCGGCTGTCGCAGGCCGGTGCCGGCAATGCGATCGACATGAAGCCGGCCGACTTCACCGGCACCGCCCGCAGTAACTGGTACAGCACGCTGTACAACACCACCAGCACCGGCGCCACGCCGATCCGCACCGCGATGGACAACGTGGGCCGCATGTTCGCCAACCTGGCGCCCTACAACTACAGTTCCGGGCAGGAGGTCGTGCAGTTCCCGTGCCAGCAGAACTTCCTGATCCTCACCACGGACGGCTACTGGAACGGCAGCTCCACCGGCAACGTGGTCAACAACGACAACGGCGAAAACCCGTCGCGTTTCTGTACCTGGGGGCGCGGCTGCGTGGACACGCGCAGCCAGTCGCAGCCCTCGATTTCCGACGTGGCGCTGCACTGGTACAACGGCGGCTCGTCCACCACCACCGTCTCGCTGCGCCCCGACCTCGAGCCGGACATGACGCGGCCCGGCCAGGTGCCGGCCGCCGAGGGCGAGAACACGCACCTGCACATGAACACCTACACGCTGGGCCTGGGCATGGATGGCGTGATGACCTATGAACCGAACTACGACACCGCGCCCAAGGCCGGTGGCGATTTCTACAACCTGATCACGCGCGTGCAGACCGGCTGCCCGTGGAACGGCGGCGGCGCCTACGTGTGGCCGAACCCGGACGTGACGAATGCCGGCAACACCGTGCAGGAGCGCGTGGACGACCTGTGGCACGCGGCCATCAACGGCCATGGCAAGTACTTCAGCGCCAACGAGCCGCGCGAAGTCGTCGAAGGCCTGTCGTCCGCGCTGGCGAACATGCAGATTACGCTGGGCGCCGCGTCGGCCGCCGCCACGTCCACGCCGAACATTTCGCTGCAGGACAACGACATCTTCTCCGACACGTTCACCACCGTGAAGTGGCATGGCGAGCTGTCGGACCGCAAGATCGACCCCACCACCGGCATCGTCAGCGCCAACACGGTATGGACCACCAACGATACCGTCGGCGAAAAGGTGGCCGCGGCCACCGATACGCGCACCATCTACATGCCGGGTGCAGGCGCGCTCAAGCCGTTCCGCTACGACGGCATGACGGCGCAGGAAAAGGCGTGGTTCAACGGGCAGTGCCCGAACCTGCCGCAGTGCACGCTGCTGTCGCTGCCCGACCGTGCGATCGTCAACAGCGGCGACAACATGGTGAACTGGCTGCGTGGCCAGCAGCAGCATGGCAACGACCGCATCTTCCGCGCCTATTCGATGAGCGGCGATACGCCATCGATCCCGATCGTGCTGGGCGACATCGCGTCGTCGAAACCGGCCTACGTGCGCGACCCGCGCAAGGCCTATACCGCCAGCGGCTATTCCGCCTTCCGCGATGCGCAGACGGCGGCGCGGCAGGTGGCCACAGTGTTCACGGCGGCGAACGACGGCATGCTGCACGCATTCAGTGCCGCCGACGGCGAGGAACTGTGGGCCTACGTGCCCCGCATCACGATGAAGAAGCTGCCGGCGCTGTCATCCACCACCTATGCGACGAATCACCAGTTCACCACCGACGGATCGCCCGAAGTGGCCGACGTGGTCATCAACGGCGCATGGCGCACCGTGCTGGTGGCCGGCCTGAACGCGGGCGGGCGCGGCTACTATGCGCTGGACATTACCGATCCGCGCCAGCCCAGGCAGCTGTGGGAGCTGTGCGCCGATGCGGACGTGTGCGCGAACGCCGTGCCGAACATGGGCCTGTCGTTCGGCAACCCGCAGTTCGGCACGTGGAAGGATGGCTCGGGCGCCGATCGGTGGGTGGTGTTCCTCACGTCCGGCTACAACAATGTGCCGGGCGTGGATGGCATCGATACGGGCGACGGCAAGGGCTACCTGTTCATCGTCGACATCGCCACCGGCGCCGTGCTGAAGACGGTGAGCACGAACAGCGGCGACATCGCCACGCCATCGGGCCTGGCCAAGATCACGGCCATCACCGCCGATCCGAACGGCGACCCGCTCGTCACCTACATCTATGGCGGCGACAACGATGGCCGCATGTGGCGCTTCGACCTCACCGCCACGGACGGCAGCGTGGGCGTGCTGAAGCTGGGCGACGCCGGCGCGGGCCAGCCCATCACGACGCGGCCCGACGTGACGCTGTGCGCCATCGAGAACAGCACGGACCCGCAGCGCGTGGTGCTCTTCGGCACCGGCCGCCTGCTCGACGTGCCGGATACCACGAACGCGGACGTGCAGAGCCTGTATGCCGTGAAGGACACCGGGGTCGCCGTCAACGTGCGCGGCAACGCCATGGAGCAGCAGACGCTGGTCACGGCGGGCACCGGCACCAACACCGGCTCCTACCAGATCACCGAGACCGCGGCCGACCTGCAACAGAAGAGCGGCTGGTTCTTCGACTGGCGGCTCAACGCGGGCGAGCGCATGAACATCGATCCGAAGATCGTCAGCGGCGTGGCCAACGTGGTGACGAACCTGCCCACGTCGTCGTCCTCGTGTTCCGTTGGCGGCACCAGCAATGCCTATGCGGTGGACGTCTGCCGCGGCGTCGGCGTCAACGGGCTCATCGTTGGCGGCACGCTGTCGAACACGTCGGCCGCCGTCGGTTTCATCATCGTGCGGCTGCCGAGCGGCCAGCTGAAGATGATCGCCACCACCGCCAAGGGCGAAACGCTGACCCGGCCGATCGTCGAGCTCGACGGCGAAGGCGCCCACCCGGTCGGCTGGCGCCGCGTGAAAGGGGAATAACCCCCGGCAAAACTGGGGACGTACCCTGGTTTAGAGGAAATTTCCTGGAAACAGGGGTACGTCCCCGGTTTGTGTGTGTGGCAAATGCCCGGAGGGGGACAAAAAACGGTAAAATCCACGGTTTTCCGTCGAGCCGAACCGTTGGTCGCCACCATGTCCGAAGAATCCCAAGTCAACAATCCCGCCATCGAGGCCACCACCGAACAGGAAGCCGCCAGCGCCAAGCCTGCGGCACTGATCGCGCGCGAAGTGCAGCGCCGCCGCACGTTCGGCATCATCTCCCACCCCGATGCGGGTAAAACCACGCTGACCGAGAAGCTGCTGCTGTTCTCGGGCGCGATCCAGATGGCCGGTACCGTCAAGGCCCGCAAGAGCGCGCGCCACGCCACGTCGGACTGGATGGAGATCGAAAAGCAGCGCGGCATTTCCGTAGCCTCGTCGGTGATGCAGTTCGAATTCCGCGACCACATCATCAACCTGCTCGACACCCCGGGCCACCAGGACTTTTCGGAAGACACGTACCGCGTGCTGACGGCGGTCGACTCGGCGCTGATGGTGATCGACGCGGCCAAGGGCGTGGAGGCGCAGACCATCAAGCTGCTCGACGTCTGCCGCATGCGCAATACGCCGATCGTCACGTTCATGAACAAGATGGACCGCGAAACGCGCGATCCGCTCGAACTGCTCGATGAACTGGAATCGGTGCTGAAGATCCAGTGCGCGCCGGTGACATGGCCGATCGGCATGGGCAAGAACTTCCGCGGCGTGTACCACCTGCTGCGCGATGAAGTGCTGCTGTTCCGCGCCGGTTCGGAAAGCGCCAACCAGACCGTCGAAGTCATCAAGGGCATCGACAATCCGAAGCTGCAGGAAATGTTCCCGCTCGAGATGGACCAGCTGAGGATGGAAGTGGAACTCGTGCACGGCGCCTCGCATCCGTTCGACCTGGAGCAGTTCCTGGCCGGTATCCAGACGCCCGTGTTCTTCGGTTCCGCGATCAACAACTTCGGCGTGCGCGAGATCCTGTCGGCGCTGGTCGACTGGGCGCCGCCGCCGCGCGAGCGCGATGCCACCGTGCGTTCCGTCGAACCGACCGAGCAGCCGTTCTCCGGCTTCGTGTTCAAGATCCAGGCCAATATGGACCCGGCGCACCGCGACCGCATCGCCTTCCTGCGCGTGTGCTCCGGCCGCTTCGAGCGGGGCATGAAAGTCAAGCACCTGCGCCTCGGGCGCGAAGTAAAAGTGTCGTCGGTGGTGACGTTCATGGCCTCGTCGCGCGAGCAGGTCGAGGAAGCATATGCCGGCGACATCATCGGCCTGCCGAACCACGGCAACATGCAGATCGGCGACAGTTTCTCGGAAGGCGAGATGCTTCAGTTCACCGGCATCCCGTACTTCGCGCCGGACTTCTTCCGCCAGGTGCGCATCCGCAATCCGCTGAAGATCAAGCAGCTGCACAAGGGCCTGCAGCAGCTGGGCGAAGAGGGCGCCGTGCAGGTGTTCAAGCCCGTGCAGGGCGGCGAGCTGGTGCTGGGCGCCGTCGGCGTGCTGCAGTTCGAAGTCGTTGCCAGCCGCCTGATGAACGAATACGGCGTCGACGCCGTGTTCGAGGGCACCAGCATCAGCAGCGCGCGCTGGGTCTCATCGGACGACAAGAAGGCGCTGGCCGACTTCGAAGCGGCCCTGGGCCACAACGTGGCCTACGATGCCGCCGGCAACCTGGCCTACCTGGCCACCTCCGGCGTCAACCTGCGCCTCACGCAGGAGCGCTGGCCGAAGCTGACGTTCCACGCCACCCGCGAGCACGCGACCAAGCTGTAACGCTCCGCTCCCCCAACGAAAAAACCGCGCCTCGTGCGCGGTTTTTCATTGGGTGCGAGAACGCGCGTAGTTCCCCAACATGCTTTCAGCCCGCGGTGCCCTGCCGCTTCACACCGTCGAGCACCCGTTCGATCATGCCGACCGCTGTGGCCACGCCATCTTCCCGCCGCATCATGGTAGCCGCAGCTACCGCGGCCACCGTCATGGCCGGGGTGGCGCGCGCCTGCCGGATCAGCCCCGCCAGTTTTTCGGGCGTGGCCTTGCGGCGGTGGACGGGCTTGCCCGCAATGCCCAGGCGCCGCAGTTCGCTGCCCCAATGCTGCTGCTCGCTGATGTGCGGCACCACAACGGAGGGCTTGCCGGCCAGCGTGGCCGACTGCGTGGTCCCGGCGCCGCCGTGGTGCAGCACCGCGAAGCAGCGGGGAAAGATCGCATGGTGCGGCGCCGCCTGCACATACAGCACCTCATTCGTCGACGCGAAGCCGCAGCCGCGCGCATCGGCGCTCTGGATGATCGCCCGGCATTCCGCCAGACGGGCCGCCTCCGTCAGCAGTTGCAGGGTCCGGGCCTGCCAGTCGACATCGGCCGGCATCCAGCTGCCCAATGTCATGTAGATGGGCGCTTCGCCGGCGGCGAGGAACGCGTCCAGGCCGGCCGGCAGCGCGCCTTCCACGGCGATGTTGGGCATGTCCAGGAAACCGCTCACCTGCACGGCCGCTGGCCAGTCGGGCTGGTGCTCGGCGATGACCGGGCTGACCGCCACCAGCGTCAGCAGGGGCGACAGCCACATCTCGTCGACCACGTCGTGCACCGGCGGCAAGCCCGCCCGGGCGCGCAGTGTGTTGATGTCCGGCTTCAGTGCGCGATTGATGGCCAGGCGCGTCAACCACCACAGCAGGCGGTTGCCCGTCTTGCCCATGCGCGGCACCGGCACCGGATGGCTCCAGGCACTGGGCACGCCGCCATGCGACAGCATCACGGCCACATAAGGCACGCCCGCGGCCTCTGCCGCCACCCGCAGC
The DNA here is from genome assembly GCF_004209755.1 of Pseudoduganella lutea. Classification (NCBI taxonomy): domain Bacteria; kingdom Pseudomonadati; phylum Pseudomonadota; class Betaproteobacteria; order Burkholderiales; family Oxalobacteraceae; genus Pseudoduganella; species Pseudoduganella lutea. Next base: position 5,684,990 of record NZ_CP035913.1, read on the forward strand.
GGCGACACGAAGAAATGCCCGATCACCGCGTCGCACTCGGCGCACAGCCGCTGCGCGGCCGCGAACATCTGGTCTTCGACTGGGGCGAAGGCAACGCGCATGATCTTCGCCATCTGCCGCATCGGGTCGTTCGTCTCGAACACGGTGGCACCGACCGCCTCCGCAGCCTCCGGCCCGAGCACCGGCGATGCCACGACCCGGATGGTCAGGCCCGAGGGCGAGTCCAGGCGGCCATACGCGTCGCTGTCCACGCAGGTGATGACGAGCGTGACGTCATGCCCGGCGCGCTGCAGGCCTTCCGCCAGCGCCAGGAAAGGGCGCACGTCGCCATGGCTGCCCCAGGTTTGCAAGCCGATCCTCATCGATTTCCCTTCCGTCGAGACGCACTGCTTCCATGCTTTGCCGCCATTATGGCCGGGTTCGGGCCGCGCTGCACGTGGCGCTTGACATCGCCACGTGTGCTGTATACTGTATCAATCAACTAATACAGCTATACAGCTGTCGAGCTTCGACAGCCATCCAGCCATGACCGAACATACCGCACAGCTATTTGCCATCACCACCGGGTCGCCGGAGCCGATCTATCGCCAGCTCATCGAGCAGGTGAAACGCCTGGCCGCCGCCGGGGTGCTGGCGCCGGGCGACACGCTGCCATCGGTGCGCGACGTGGCCGGCGCGCTGGCCGTCAACCCCATGACGGTGTCCAAGGCCTACAACCTGCTGGAAATGGATGGCGCGCTGGAGCGCATCCGCGGGCAGGGCATGCAGGTGGCGCAGCGCAAGGCCGGTGGGCGCAGGGAGCGCGAGGCGCTGCTGCGGCCGGCACTGGAGCGCGCGGCGCGCGAAGCACGTCAGCTGGAGCTGGACGATCACACGATTCTCGAACTGTTCAAACAAGTCCTGAAGGAAGCGAAATGAACACATCCGTGGTGGCATTGAAGGGAGTAACGCGATCGTTCGGCGGCCGTTCCGTGCTGCGCGGCGTCGACTGGCGGATCGGTCGCGGCGAGGTGGTCGGCCTGCTGGGCCGCAATGGCGCCGGCAAGTCGACGCTGATCGAATGCATGCTGGGGCTGCGCGAAACGGATGCCGGCATCGGCGGTGGCAACGGCGAAAACAGCATCACGCTGTTCGGCGAACCGGCCGGCGACCTGTCGGCGGCGGCGCGGGCGCGCATCGGCTACGTGCCGCAAAGGTCCGACCTGTTCGAGTGGCTCACGCCCGACCAGCTGTTGGCCTACTTCCGCACGCTGTACCCGCGCTGGAACGACTACAAGGTGGAAAACCTGCTGGCGCGCTGGGGCTTCGACCCGGCCACGCGCGGGCAGCGCATCGGCAGGCTGTCCGCAGGCCAGCAGCAGCGCCTGTCGATCATTCGCGCCCTGGCGCCGGAGCCCGACCTGCTGGTGCTCGATGAACCCGTCGCCAGCCTCGACCCCGTCGGCCGCCGCGACTTCCTGCGCGAACTGGTCGACGACGTGATCGAGCGCGGCACCACGGTACTGTTCTCGACACACATCCTGTCCGACCTGGAGCGGATCGCCGTGGACGTGGCGTTCCTGAAGGACGGGCGCATCGCGCTGCAGGCGCCGCTCGACGAGCTGCTCGAGGGGACCCGCCGCGTCAGTGGCGATGCGCGCGCGCTGGCCACCTTGCAGCTCGACCAGGAACTGGGCCGCGTGCGGCATGACAACGGCGCGTTCAGCATCGTGGCGCGGCTGTCCGCGCAGGAATCCGTACGGCTGCTGGCGTCGCCCGGCGTGCGGCTGGATCCGGTATCGCTGGAAGACCTGTTCGAAGAGGTGACGCGATGAATGCCTGGCGCCAGCTGTTGCTGCAAGTCGTGCTGCGCTACCGCGCGCAGGGCAGCCTGTGGATCACGTGGAGCCTGCTGGGGGCGTCGGTGCTGCCGCTGGTGGCCGTGCTGGCCGGCTGGGCGCCGCGGGTCGTTGGCGCGACGGCCGCCGGTGCGGCACTGTCGATCGCCGTCGTGATGTGGTGGGCCATGTACCTGCAGACGGCGATGCGGATGAACACGCCCGCGGCCGCATGCCTGGTGCCGGGCATGCGCCGCCACCTGCTGGCCCTGACCGCGGTGCTGTGGCTGGCCGCCAGCCTGGCGCCGGCCCTGCTGTTCGGCATCGCCACCGGCTATCCCGGCTACATGCTGCTGGCCTGCGCCGCCGCGCTGCAGTACATCGCGCTGTGCTGCCGTTATCCATGGCTGGGATTCCTGTCGTCGTTTGCCTGGCTGGCGACGCGGTTGCCGTGGCCTTCCGCCGGCACGGTGGAAACGGTGCTGTCGGTGAACGAGGCCGCTATCACGGTGACTGGCCTGCTGGCGCTTGCCGCACCAGGCTTCCTGGTGCTGCGCCTGCTGTTTCCCAGGGGTGGCGATGCGCATTTCCGGATCGCAGCATGCCTGGCGTGCGTGACCGGCAAGCGCAAGGCCGGCCAGCCCGGAGGGGTGGTCGGCGGCCTGTTCCGCGTGCTGGACAGTTTTTATCATGCGCGGCTGCGCTCACCGGGCCGGCCCGCCACGCGGCTGCTCGATGCCTTGGGCGGCCGTGCCCACTGGAGCCGCCCCGTGGTGATCATCGCAGTGCTCACCGCCGGAACGCTGGCCTGGCGTGTCCTGGCGGGTGGCGGCTCGATGCGCCCGTTCATCCCATTGCTGCTCGTGGCAATGCTGCTGACGGTCATGAGCCACGTCGACGGCTTGCTGGGCGCCCTCAGGAAAACGCAGGGTGAACAGGGTGTCCTGCGCCTTGCACCGGCCGCGCCGCCCACGCGCGACCTGAACCGGCAACTGGCGCTGGCACTGCTGCGCCGCTTCGGTGTCGTCTGCGCCTTCTACATTGCCTGCAGCGGCGCCGTGGTGCTGTCGACGGATGCTTCCTGGCCCGCGTGGCTGTGCTGCACGGTCGTGGCCCTGGCCTTCACGCCGCTGCTGCTGCGCGACCATGCGCGCCGGCCCGGCTGGAAGTGGGCGCAATTCGCGGCGGGGCTGCTGATGCTGCTGATGGCGCCGTTGAGCGGCATGGCGGAATACGGGGCCATCCCGCCGGCACTGGTGGTCGCCGGCAGCGCCGCACTGCTGGCCGGCACCGCCATCGCGCTGGTGCTGCGCTGGCGTGGCGCGCTGGCCGCGGCGCCGGCCTTCCCGGCCGGGCGCCTGGCCGATTGATCACTTGGCGGGTGTCGCCAATGGCTGCCCCTTCTCGACGACGTACACGCCGACCAGCTTCGTCGTGGTGCTGCCGGGGTTGCGCGCATCGTGCACCGTGCCGGCGGGGATGATGATGGCTTCGCCGGCCTTGACGCGCCGTGGCGGCGCGCCATCGATCAGCAGCTCGCCTTCGCCATTGAGGAAGTAGGTGATTTCATCGCCGGGATGCGTGTGCCGGCCGGCGGTGGCACCCGGCGCCAGCTCCACATGCGCAACCACCGCCTCGCGGTTCGGCACCGATACATCGCCGCGGGCGATTACGGTGCGCTTGATGCCCGTCGGCTGGGCCAGGGCGGCGGTGCAGGGCAGGGCAAGCAATACAGCAGAAGCAGCGGCCATCATGGCCGCGACATGGCATCTCATCGTTTCCTCCGTCGTGGTGTCGGCGCACGGGTGTGCAGCACGATGGTACGCCCGGCCGCGCCGCCACTCAACCGGCGCGGGCGATGACTGTGGCGGGACGGAAAAAAAGCCGGGCCACGCCCGGCTTTCGTCCTGCCCTCAGCCCTTGGCCCCGGGGCCGTTGGGCTCTTCCGGGGTCAGCATGGCGGTCGGCACGGCAGGCGTGGCCGCCACGGGGTCGGCCGGCGGCGCGAGGTCGGTTTCCTTGTCGTTGCTGGTAATTTTCTTGGCCGGTTCCGTCTTGTCCCGTACCTGCCTGTTCTTTTCAGTCATGCTGTTGCTCCTGTCTTGGTGGATAAAGTGAAAGGTGACGGAGGTAGCCAGGGTCGCGGAACCCCATGTTCGACAACCGCTGCCGTTCCGCGCGCACCGCGTCGCCGTCGCCCATGCAGTCATGCGCCTGCACCAGCGCGGCGAGGACGAAGTACTCCATGTCCGCCTGGCGCATCGGCGCCAGGGTCGAAGCGGCTTCCCGGCAGGCCGCCGCCGATGCCTCGCTTTGCCGGTGGTGCTTCAGGATATCGCCATGCACCAGCAATGCGTCGGCAAGATGAAGGCGCAGCGACATGTCCTTGCCGCCGGGCGCGGCGCCGGAACGCAGCCTGGCGAGTGCGGGCTCGAGCACCCGTGCCGCCCTGTCGATGTGCCGCATGCGCACCAGGATATCGGCGAGCTGGATGTCCAGTTGCACGCTCAGGCGCCTGAGTTCAGCATGTGCCGGATCGGCCGTGGCGAGACGGTGCACCACCTCGCTCGATTGCTCGAGCTGCGCAAGTGCCATGACCGGCGTGGTGAACGATGCCAGGTAAGCGGATTTGGCACTGATCACCTGCAGGAAGCGCTGCCATTCCAGGTTGCTGGGATCGGTCGCTGCGAACGCCGCCATCATCCGGTGCGCTTCGCGCCACCGCTCCTGGGCGGTCCGGCGTCCCAGCGCCTGCTCCATCTCGGCAATGTGGGACACGGCGGAAGCGAGTCGCACGCCCCATGCCGCATGGGTTCGATGGCGTTCCAGCACGGGCTGGATCAGCTGGCGTTCCGCTTCGTACAGCGCGAGCGCTTCCGCCAGCGCGCCGCGGGCCGCGCTGGCATTGGCCAGCCAGGAGTACGTGCCGGCAAGGCTCATCACCACGTCATCGTCGCCCGGCTGCATGCCGATGACGGCGCGTTTCAGCCGGATCGATTCCCTGAACGCCGCGCTGGCGGCCGTGAAGTCGCGCATGCCGATCCTGACACTGCCGATATTGTGGTGCGCATAGGACAGCTCGAGCAGGCTCTCCGCATCGTCCGGTGCCAGCGCCACCATCTTCCGGCTCAGTGCCAGGTAGTGCTGCATATGCTCCAGGGCGGCAGGCCATTCGTCCCGGTTGCGATGGATCTTGCCGAGCCAGAACGCCACGGCCCCCTGGGCCTTCAGGGCCGCCCTGTCGTGCGGCGCACGCCGGATCTGTTCCGCCAGCGTGGCCTGCGCGGTCAGCAAGGCGGCGCGTGCGGTATCGGGCCTGCCCCGGGCAATATCGATTTCGGCGATGACCTGGAGCGCCTTGGCACGCTGCAATGCCGCCTGCGGATTGCCATCGTCGGCTGCGTCGGCAAGGTAGGCCATGGCGCGCTTGCTGACATCGTCCAGCAATTCCAGGCGCCCCAGCGGGCGCAGCTTGTCGGCGAAATCGCCGAGCATGAAGCCCAGCAGCGCTTCGGCGTCCGCGCGCCGGCGTTCGGCATCGTGCTGCGCGGCGCGGGCGGCCAGCCCGAGCAGGGCTGCCAGCAGCGCCAGCATCGCTATCACGGCCACGACGGCGATGCGCATGCGTTCCGCCAGCTTTACACGGCGCTGCGATGCCCTGACAAATGCCGTTACCGGGACCGACAGCGCCATGGCGGTCGAGTCCAGCAAGGCGCTCGCCTGGTTGACCTGCAGGCCGGCCGGCAGCAGCAGGTCGCGGGGCCGGCCGGCCGCGTCCCAGCGCGCCGCCTGCGTCGCGACCCGGGTATGCACTTGCAGCGCTTGCCGGTGCGTGTCGATCCATTCCACGATGCGCGGCCAGCGACGCAACAGCGCCTCATGGGTAACGCCGAACCCGGGCACGCCGCCCACCAGTTCGCTGACGAACAGCCGGGCTTCGACCAGGGCGCGCACCAGTTCCCGTGCCGTCCCGGCTTGCAGGGCGGACCAGGGCGCGCGCCGTGCGGTGACTGACTGCTGCTCCTCGCCCACGCACACAAGCAGCGACAGCACCTGGGGCAGCGCAGCCTGCTGCGCCGGCGGCAAGGCCGCCACCAGCTGTTCGGCGCGCACGCCCAACGCGCCTTCGATGCCGCCCAGCTGGCGGAACACGTCGAAGCGGAGCAGCCCATCCTCGCCGCGCTGGCGATAGAGTTCGTCGAGGCAGTACTCCAGCAGTGGCAGCGCGTCGGGGCTGGCGCGGGCGGCGTCGCACAGCACGTCATCGAGGCTGGCGCCGCTGCCGGCATCGCGCTCGAACACGAGCCTGGCCGCGCGCGCCGGTTCGCGGATCATCTGCGCAATCGCTGCGCCGTCCGGGGGATCCACGTCGAAATGGCCGCCGCGCTTCTTCAACGACAGCATTTCCGGCACGGCCATCACGTCGGGGTAGAAATCGTTGCGGCAGGCCAGCACCACCAGCACTTTGGCGCGCGCCAGCCTGTCCAGCACATGAAAGAACGCGGCGCGCTCGGCATCGGTGGCGCCCGACCGGAACACCGCTTCGAGCCGGTCGACGAACACGGCAAGGCTTGCCGCACCGTTCGCGCCGGGTGGCGCGGCCAGGTGCGCGACGATTGCCGCGGGCTCGTCGCGCAAGCGCCGGCCCAGCGAAACGGCGTCGTGCCCCTCCAGCAGCGGGCAGTCATCCCGCTCCGCATCGAGCAGCACGGCGGCCAGTGCGCCCAGCAGGCCGCTGCCGCCCAGGTCCGCGCAATCCATGTGCAGCGTGCAGTCGAGGGCTACCAGTCCGCCGCCGGCCACCGCCAGTTGCGGCAGCAGGCCGGCCCGCACCAGTGACGTCTTGCCGGAACCGGAAGCCCCCAGCACCAGCGTCATCGCGCAGCCGCCGCTGACCTGGTCGAGGACCGTCTGGCGCAACCGCGTGGCTGTCTGCACGCGGCCGAAGAAGATCGCGGCATGCTGTTCCTCGAAAGCGGCCAGGCCCCGGAAGGGCGACCCCTGGTCCCAGCCACCGGTGGTTTCTTCTTCTTCCTCCACCTCGGCGATGGCCCGGTAGCCGCGCTTGCGCACCGTTTCGATATAGCGCGGGTCCGTGCTGGAGTCGCCCAGCGCCTTGCGCAACTGGGCGATTGCCTTGTGCACCGGGTTGTCGCCCAGCTCAGCCGTGCCCCAGCATTTTTCCAGCAGTTCCTCGGCCGGGATCACCGCGTGCGGATGGCGGCAAAGGTAGCGCAACACGTCCATCGCGCGCGGTTCCAGCGCCACCCGCGTGTCGCCCCTGCGCAGCGCATTGCCTGCCACTTCCACCTGCCAGCCGCCGAAGCGGAAGCCGCAGCGATCTGTCCGTTCGCCAGCCATAAAATTTTTTTTCTTTATGAATCAGTGACTTGACTGTTCCGGAAGGTTTCCGGAAGGCCCCGGAAGGGGCGCCTGCGTAAAGTTCGGTTAACTGATCAGCGTCAATCTTAACATTTCGGCAAATCAAACAGATGTCGCATCTTTATAACTTCACCGATCGCGACGCGTTCTCGCGGCATTACCTCAAACCGTTGCTGGTCGATGCCCTCGAGGTCCGGCTGGCGGCCAGGCCCGCGCCATTGCCGCTGCCGGCCGCGGCCATCGTGGAGGCGTCGGACAGCGAAACCGGGCACGTTGGCGAACCCCGGTTCGTTCGTACGAGCCAGGGCTGGACCTGGCGCGAGCATGCATTGCTGGCATGGCGGACGGCCGGCCCGATGGCGCACCGGCGGATCTCCGAGCAGGAACACCGGTACGACGTGATCGTGTCCCAGCAGCCGGACATGGCCGGCCGGCTTCGCCTGACCGTCGACCTGCACGCGCTGCGCAACCGTTATGAACGCGACACGGTGAGCCACGCGCTGGCGAGCGGCGCCACCCACGACCTGGGCACGGGCTGGGCGAGGCTGACGCTGCGCTGGTCGCTGCGCCTGCAACTGGTGCTGACCGCCGCCGGCCGGGCCAATGTCGTTACCCACGCCCGCCGGGTGGCGCCGCGCGCCGATGCGGGCCGCACCGGCCCCTACGTTTCGGGCGATCCGTTTTCCCGCCTGCTGGACGCACGCCGGATCGAGCGTGACTGGGAGCAGGGGAGCACGAGTCTCGGCGTGGTGAAGGATCAACTGGTGAGCCGCCTTGCCGCGGCCATCGAACCGCCTCTCTGGCACCGCGCGCCGTGCCATGTCCACGGGTAAGCGGCGATGGCGCATTTGACCATGCATCCCGGGGCGGGGCGGCGGCCCCTGCTCATCGTTCGCGATGGCAACCTGCCCCTGATCATCGGCGTGGATGGCGCCGGCCGCCCGCGCATGGCGCGGCACATGGGTGCCGGCGCCTGGTCCGATACCGATCTCTCGGCCGCGCTGCCCATCGCGCTGCCGGTGCGCTGCGCGGACGTGCGCCAGGCACCCGATGGCACGATCTGCATCGCGCTGGCGGTGCAGGAGGCGACCGGCGCCTGCACGCTGCTTGTCGCCACCTGGCTGCCGGCCGCGCAGGACGACCACGGCTGGCTGCATGCGATGCGGCGGCTGTCGGTCGTGGCGGGGCTGCCGACGGGCACGTGTATCACGCGGCTGTCGTTCGGGCCGCTGCAAGCGGGCGCGCCGCCGCTGCTGCTCGTGCATGCGGGGCAGTCCACATGGTATTGCAACGCCGCGGCACCACAGCCCGCGCTGCGCGCCCTTCACCTGCCGGAAGCGCACGCCCACGCGATCGGAAATTACCGGCAACCCGGCATCTGGGCGCTGCACCCCTATGGCAAGGGCAGCGCGCTCCGTTTCGCGCCGCTGTGCGATCCCTTCGGCTGGTACGTGGCGCTCGACTATCCGGACCTGCCGGCGCACACGAGCAGCGTGCTGCTGGCGCCGGGCGCGATGCCGAACGTGCCGGACCTGTACGCGGCGGGCGAGCGCATCGTCGTCTACCGCGGTGGCAATTCGCTGCCGCAGACCGTGGCCCGCGTGGCCGGCGCCCGCCTGGTCTCGAGCCACGTGCATGACGGCGCCGACTATCTCGCCTATGCGGATGCCGATGAAAACCTGTGGATGGTGCTGCGGCCGCATCGCGGCGCATGGGGCCCGCCGTTCCTGCTGACGCGCCGGCGTGCCGTGCTGGCCATTGCCGGCCAGTTCATCCATGCGGCGACGATCGAGGAGGGCAGGCTGGAAGTGCAGCGGTTCACGATGGATGGTTTGCTGTACAGCAGCGAGATCGCGACGGTGGACTGGCTGGCCCCATGAAAAAAACGCCGCCCGCCTTGCGGCGGACGGCGTTTTTGATGCGACCCGAAACGCTTATTCGTAGGCGCTGATCGGCGCGCACCCGCAGAACAGGTTGCGGTCGCCGTACACGTTGTCGGCGCGGCCGACCGGCGGCCAGTACTTCTGCTTGCGCAGCGATGGCAGCGGGTAGGCGGCCGCTTCGCGGCTGTACTGGCGGTCCCAGTTGTCGGCGATGAGCACCCCGGCCGTGTGCGGTGCGAACTTGAGCGGGTTGTTCGCCTTGTCGAATTCGCCGCTTTCCACCTTGGCGATCTCGCCGCGGATGGCGATCATCGCTTCGATGAAGCGGTCCAGTTCGGCCTTCGCTTCCGACTCGGTCGGCTCGATCATCAGCGTGCCCGGCACCGGGAAGCTCATCGTCGGCGCATGGAAGCCGAAGTCCATCAGGCGCTTGGCCACGTCCTCGTTGCTGATGCCGGTGGCATCCGTCAGCGGGCGCAGGTCGATGATGCATTCGTGCGCCACCAGGCCGTCATGGCCCGAATACAGCACCGGGTAGTGCGGCGCCAGGCGGCGCGCGATGTAGTTCGCGTTCAGGATTGCCGTTTCCGTTGCCGCCGTGAGGCCTTCGGCGCCCATCATCGCGATGTACATCCACGAGATCGGCAGGATCGATGCGGAACCGTAGGCGGCTGCCGACACGGCGCCGATGCCTTTTTCGTTGCGCTGGTAGCCGGTGGAACGCTGGTTCGGCAGGAATTCCGCCAGGTGCGCGCCCACGCCGATCGGGCCCACGCCCGGCCCGCCGCCGCCGTGCGGAATGCAGAAGGTCTTGTGCAGGTTCAGGTGCGACACGTCGCCACCGAACGCGCCCGGCGCGGCCACGCCGACCAGCGCATTCATGTTGGCGCCATCGATGTACACCTGGCCGCCGTGCGAGTGCACGATCTCGCACAGCTCCTTGATGCCTTCCTCGAACACGCCGTGCGTGGACGGGTAGGTCACCATCACGCAGGCCAGGTTCTTACTGTGCTGCTCGGCCTTGGCCTTCAGGTCGGCCAGGTCGACGTTGCCGTTCTCGTCACAGGCGGTGACGACCACGCGCATGTCGACCATGCTGGCCGATGCCGGGTTGGTGCCGTGTGCCGACGAGGGGATCAGGCAGATGTTGCGATGGCCTTCGCCGCGCGACTGGTGGTATTTCTGGATCACCAGCAGGCCGGCATACTCGCCCTGCGAACCGGCGTTCGGCTGCAGCGACACGGCGGCATAGCCAGTCACGGCGCACAGCATCTCTTCCAGCTGGCCGATCATTTCACGGTAGCCCACGGTCTGGTCTTCCGGCGCGAACGGGTGGATGTTCGAGAACTCGGGCCAGGTGACCGGGATCATCTCGCTCGTGGCGTTCAGCTTCATCGTGCACGAACCCAGCGGGATCATCGTGCGGTCGAGAGCGAGATCCTTGTCAGCCAGCGAGCGCAGGTAGCGCAGCATCTCGGTTTCGCTGTGGTAGCGGTTGAAGACCGGGTGCGTGAGGTAATCGCTCGAACGTGCCAGTTCGGCGGGGAACGCATCTTCGCTGTCGCCTTCGATGGTGGCGAAATCCGGTGCCGCCGGCGAATCCTGTACCCCACTGGCGAACACGGACCACAGCGCGGCCAGCGTGCCGCGGTCGGCCGTTTCATCCAGCGATACGCCCACATGGTGCGCATCGATGCGGCGCAGGTTGATGCCATTGGCGACGGCCGCTTCGTGCAGCGCTTCGGCGCGGTCGGTGGCGATCGTCAGCGTGTCGAAGAACGTGCGGTTCGTGACCTTGTAGCCCAGCGTGCGCAGGCTGTCGGCCAGGATGCCGGTGTAGCGGTGCACGCGGGTGGCGATCTGCGCCAGGCCTTGCGGGCCATGGTAGACGGCATACATCGAGGCGATCACGGCCAGCAGCACCTGTGCGGTGCAGATGTTCGACGTGGCCTTTTCTCGGCGGATGTGCTGCTCGCGGGTCTGCAGCGCCAGGCGGTATGCCATATTGCCTTGCTGGTCGACGGTGACGCCCACCAGGCGGCCCGGCATGGAGCGCTTGTATTCGTCGCGCGTGGCCATGTAGCCGGCGTGCGGGCCGCCGAAGCCCAGCGGCACGCCGAAGCGCTGGCTGTTGCCGACGACGACATCCGCGCCCCATTCGCCCGGCGGCGTGAGCAGCGTGAGCGCCAGCAGGTCGGCCGCCACGACGATCATCGCGCCGGTAGCTTTCACTTTCTCGACGTCGGCGCGGTAGTCGCGCACGGAACCGTCGACACCCGGGTATTGCAGCAGCACGCCGAACGCGTCCGTCACGCCGGCCAGTTCGGCCGGGTCGAACGTGCGCACCTCGATGCCCAGCGGCTCGGCGCGCGTGGCGATCACTTCGAGCGTTTGCGGTAGCACGTCATTGGCCACGTAGAACGCTTTCGATTTCGATTTGCCGACTCGCTGGAGCAGCGTCATCGCCTCGGCGGCCGACGTGCCTTCGTCCAGCATCGATGCGTTGGCGATGCCCATGCCGGTCAGGTCGGTGATCGCTTGCTGGAAGTTCAGGATCGCTTCCAGGCGGCCCTGCGAGATCTCCGGCTGGTACGGGGTGTAGGCCGTGTACCACGCCGGGTTTTCAAAGATGTTGCGCAGTACCACGCCCGGCGTGAACGTGCCGTAGTAGCCCTGGCCGATCAGCGATTTCACGACCTTGTTCTTGCCGGCGATGGCCTTCAGCTTCGCCAGCGCGGCCTGTTCCGGCAGCGGCTCGGCGAACTGGCCGAGGGGCAGGGGCGCGCGGTTGCGGATATTTTCCGGAACGATCGCATCGATCAGCGCGGCGCGGGTTGCATAGCCGAGCGTGTCGAGCATCTGCTGCTGTTCGGTGGCGTCCGGGCCGATGTGGCGGGCGATGAAGGCGTCGCGGGCTTCGAGTGTGGTCAGGCTGGTACGGGTCATGAAGGATCTCTTGGGCCAGGTAAAAGGGGGCCAGTGCGGGGCCGGCATGCCGGCCCCGGGTCGTGCGCGATTTAGGAGGCGGTGTTCTTGCCGTAGGTGTCGGCGTCCAGCAGGGCGTCGATGGCGCTGGCGTCGGCCGGTTTCATCTTGAACAGCCATGCGTCATACGCGTTGGCATTGATCGATTCCGGCGAGCCCGCAACCGCGTCGTTGACGGCGGTGATTTCGCCCGACACTGGAGCATAGATGTCGGAGGCGGCTTTCACGGATTCCACCACGGCGGCGTCGTCGCCTGCCGTGTAGCTGTTGCCGACCTTCGGCAGCTCGACGAACACGATGTCGCCCAGCGCGTCCTGCGCGAATTCCGTGATGCCGACGGTGATGGTGCCGTCGTCTTCCTTGCGGATCCACTCGTGGGACTCGGTGTACTTCAGCTCTGCGGGGATGTTGCTCATGTGTGCTCCAGATTGGTTGTGTTGTTGGGGTCAGGCGGCGAGGATTTTACCGTTCCGGACGAAAGGCAGCTTGACGACGGAAGCGGCGAGCTTCTTGTCGCGGATTTCCACGTGCACGGTATCTCCCACCTGCACGCCCATCGGCACGCGCGCCAGCGCGATCGCCTGCTGCATTGTGGGGCTGAAGGTGCCGGACGTGATCTCGCCGGTGGCGCCGTCCGCGGCGATGACTTTCTGGTGGGCGCGCAGCACGCCGCCCTTTTCGCGCAGGATCAGGCCCACGAACTGGGCGTTCTGCCCCTTGGCCTGGAGGGCGGCCTTGCCGACGAAATCGCGTTCGGACACCAGGTCGATCGTCCATGCCAGGCCCGCATCCAGCGGGTTCACGGTATCGTCCATGTCCTGGCCATACAGGTTCATGCCGGCTTCCAGGCGCAGCGTGTCGCGCGCACCGAGGCCGGCCGGCTTCACGCCGGCGGCGGCCAGCGCATTCCACAGCGCCCTGGCCTGCGTGGCGGCCACGCCGATTTCAAAGCCGTCTTCGCCCGTGTAACCGGTGCGCGCCACCATGGCTTCGCCGAACGCGGTGTCCTTGACGATGGCCACGTTGAACGGTTTCATGTCGGCCGTGGCGTCCTTCGCTTGCGGGATCAGTTCCCACACCTTGGCGCGGGCGTTCGGGCCCTGCACGGCGATCAGAGCCATCGCATTCTCACCGCCATCCCTGCGCTGGGTAATGGTGACGCCGGCATTCCACTCGTCGCTCTTCGCCTGCATCCACGCCACGTCCTTTTCGGCGGTGCCGGCGTTCACGACGAGGCGGAACCAGTTTTCGGTGAAGAAGTAGACGATCAGGTCGTCGATCACGCCGCCTTTGGGGTTCAGCATGCACGAGTACAGTGCCTTGCCGGACACCTGCAGCTTGTCGACGTTGTTCGCCAGCAGCCGGCGCAGGAAGCCGCGTACGTCGCTGCCTTCGATGTCGACGACGCACATGTGCGCCACGTCGAACATGCCGGCGTCGCTGCGCACGGCATGGTGTTCCTCGATCTGCGAACCGTAGTTGACGGGCATGTCCCAGCCGCCGAAATCGACCATGCGGGCGCCAAGGGCGCGGTGGGCTGCGTTGAGTGGAGTGGCTTTGAGCGTCATGGGGCCTCGGACTTCGGTTGGGGTTAACAGCACAACAGCCACGCATTACTGCACGCATAGGCACGGAAGAAGCGGACAGCACTTTTCCACTGTTGTTCGTTACCCCTCTGTCCTCGGTACCTGAGAGATAGCGGTTCGATGGTTCGACTCCGCACGCCCCTTCGGTGGGCAAGCTTACCGGTTACCGTATAAGCGTGCCGCTCTCCAGAGTTTTGGCCGCCGTTGGCGGCCCCTGACCGGTCCTTGTTGCCTGAGAGTTTTTGGGTGATGCCCCTTCGGCGGCAGCGTTGCGCTGCGCTCTCCCGGTCGAGGATCGGGACTATAAGTTAAGTACAAGGGGGTGTCAATGTGGCGGGGGGAGGGGCGCGGCATTTGCCGGCGGGCAAAGCGTTTTCCGCTGCCGCTTTCCATGTCGTCATCGTGGCAGGCCGGCGCGATGCATGGCACTCTTGATCCAATGCAATCTTGAGCGGCACGACGGCCATCCGACTCACACCGCGAAATTGCCCGCCTCGATCGGCGCCGCCTGCGGCATGTCGAACCGGATGCGGATGTCCTCGATGGCCTCGTCCAGCGCGACCAGGAACACGGCCATCGCGGCGCTGCTGCTGTAGCCGGTGCGCTGGTACAGGCAGGAATGCAGCAGGGCGCCGGCGTCCAGCAGCGGTATCCAGGCCAGCGTGTTCGCGGCGACGGCTTGCGCCACGTTATCGGGGATCAGGAAGGAAACCGCCTGGCCCCGTTCCACCAGCGTGCGCGCCATCGCCACCGAGCTTGTTTCCACCACCGGCCGGGCCGCGCCATGCAGGCGCGGCTCGATCTGGCGGGCCATGCTGGAGAGTTCCATGTCCTGCGCCATCAGCACTAACGGGTATTCCAGGCAGTCGCGCAGCCGCACACTCCGGCCCGATCGCGCCAGCGGGTGGTCCGGCGCTGTCACGGCGCCCAGTCGCTGTGGCCAGGCCCGCACTTCCTCGATGCCCGGCGGCGGCAGGCTGCGGCGCAGGCAATACGCCACATCCACTTCGCCATTCGCCACCCAGTGCAACAGCGTGGCGCCATTGCCCGAGCGGACGTTGTAGGTGACGCCGGGATGGCTGTCCATCAGGCGGCCGATTACTTGCGGGAGCAGGTGCTCCGCGGAAGAGTGCGAGACCCCCAGGTTGACGTGCCCGCGGCGCAGGTCGCGCAGTTCTTCGACCTGCGCGAGCGCGTTGTCGAAATCGCGCTGGCCGCGGCGCACGGCACCGAGCATGAGTTCACCGGCGATCGTCAACTGCATGCCGCGCGGCAGGCGGTCGAACAGCGGCGTGCCCACCGTCTTTTCCAGATTCAGGATCTGCTGGTTCACCGCCGCCGCGGTCAGGTGCAGCGTTTCCGCTGCCTTGCGCACCGAGCCGCGGCGGGCAACTTCGTCGAAACAGCGGAATGCTTGGGAGATCGCCGGCATGAGTGTAAAGAAATAGTTGACGGTCCATCTCGAATTATCAGCTATTCCGTACGTATTGTCATCTCTACAATCCTTTCATTCGCCGGGACAACCGGGTCCGACAGGGAGGGAATGTGAGCGTATTGCATAAGGGAGTCGCCGCGGCATGGGCCTTGATGGCCTTGCCGGCCGTGGCACAGTCGCAGGTCAGCGTGTTCGGCCTGGTCGATGCGGGCGTGGCCGTGAACAAGCTGGCGGGCAGCGGCGCCCGCAAGCTGTATGTGACGAGCGGTTCGATGACCACGTCGCAATTCGGCGTGCGCGGCACCGAGGACCTGGGTGGCGGCGCGAAAGCCTATTTCGAGATCAGCTCGTTCTTCAGCATGAAGAATGGCTCGATCATCGGCGGCACGAACCAGCAGAACCTGTTCGGCCGCAGCGCCTTCGTGGGCATTTCCTCGCCCGGGCTGGGCGCCATCGATATCGGCCGGGGTAACAATCCATCCTTCCTGCCCACGCTGCAGTTCAACGCGTTCGGCAATTCCGGTGGCTGGGGCCCGCTGTGGCACGCCACGTATTTCAACTTCACGCAGTACCCGTCGTTTGCCGGCGTCGATGGCCTGATCCACGACACCGCGTGGGATGGCCAGGTGCACTACACGTCGCCGAAACTGGCCGGCGCCACCGTCAACCTGCACTACGCACCGGGCGAAATCGCCGGCCGGCGCGGCGTCGCCAACTGGGGCGCGAACGTGCTGTTCCACCGCGGCCCGCTGGGGCTGGCCGCGTATTACCAGAACACCGAGGTGCAAAGTTCCGGTGGCGCCACGGCGGACTGGTACAGCAAGCCCTTCGAGGCGAACGGCGTGCTGGTACCGGCCAACGCTTCCACAAAAAGTTACTTTGCCGGCGCCAGCTATGACTTCGGCGTGCTGAAGGCATTCGCCACGTGGCAGCGCAGCCGGCAGGAAATCTCGCGGATTCATGCCCGTACGGCGCAGGCCAGCGTGGCGATCCCCGCCGGCGGTGGCCGGATCCTGGCTGAGTATGCGCGCACCCGTTATGCCGGCCCCTCGTCACCGGTTTCATCCACTTCACCCGCTTCACGCACTGAAACGCTGCTGCAGGAAGCGGTGATCGGCTACGACTACCACCTGTCGCGCCGTACCGACGTCTATGCGAACTATCTTCGCAGCAGGAATTCCCAAGCCCGCCCGGACGGCTACACGGCCGGCGTCGGCATCCGCCATCAATTCTGAACTGGAGCACCACAATGAAAACAACCGTCGATCAAATCACCCAGCGCCGCCGCGGCGTCGGCCTCATCGCCCACGATCCCGCGCTCAGCGCCGGCGGCTACACGCTGATCGCGCCGCAGACGGCGGACGGCAACGTCTACCTGGTCGATATCGAGGGCAACGTCGCGCACCAGTGGAAGCTGCCCGTGCGACCGGGCCGCGCCGCGGTGATCCTGCCGAACGGCAACCTGGGCTACAACGGCAACCACGCGCATTCGCCGGACCGCTACGGTCCCTGGTCGCTGTGGCATGGCGGCGATTTCTA